>NZ_JBIWJT010000012.1:0-354950 GCF_044765325.1 Embleya sp. NPDC127516
ACCCGGAAGCTAAGCTCTCCAGCGCCGATGGTACTGCACTCGAAGGGGTGTGGGAGAGTAGGACGCCGCCGGAATCTACGTGTGAAAGGCCCGCCTCCCTTTTCGGGGGGCGGGCCTTTTGCGTTTTTCGAGTGCGGCGGTATGGTCGTGCGCATGCCTGACAACGAGATGGATCCCGCAGCCAGCACTCAGATGTTCCGGGCTTTCGTCAACGAGGACCGCCCCGCGGCCCCCGGCGAACCGGCCCGACGCAGCACCCCGCCGGTGTTGTTGATCGCCGGTGTCGTGGTCGCGATCATCGTGGTCGCGATTGCCGTGCTCATTGCCGTGAGCTGACATACCGACGGGCGGGCCCCAATTGTTCGGGGTCCCGCCCGAGGTACGCGGTATGCGGTGAATCGATATTCATCGCATTGATGTTCACCGCCCGAAATGGCGCGTCAATGCGTCAAGGGGTCACGCCGAGGGCCAGAGTGCGACGACGCAACCGTCGTCCTCGCGCAGGCGAAGACCCTCGTCCACGTCGCGCAGGTAGTCGAACAGCGATGGCGGAGTACGCCAATCCTCGGCGAGGCGTGGGGCGAGCCCGGCCGTCGGTTGACCGAGAGCTTCGGCGAAGCCGCCGGTCATCATGACCAGGACGTCGGTCGGACGCCAGGTGGTCCGGCAGATGCGCAGCTGATCGTCGCCCGCCTGGTCGGGGATGGCGGCCGGGGCGGTCTCCGCCGTCGTGTCCCGGATTCCCAGCGGCGCGCGCCAGCCCCCCTGGGCCAGGCGGAGCACGGTGCTGTCGCCGAGGACGGCCATGTCGACCCGGTCGTCCTCCAGGGGATCCGCGGCGGTGACCAATATCGCCAGGCGCGTCGCGGGTTCGGAGCGGCCCAGCTCGTGCGCCCGATCCGCAGTGGCGGCGAGTCGGGTGCGCAGGTCGTCCTCGACCTCGGCCTGCACGCCGGCCCAGTCCCAGTTCTCGTGTCGCTCGCGGGCGACCATCCTGGCGACGGTGCGGTAGGCGCTGCGGACCGCGATCTGGGCGGCGAGTTCGGACGCGTGCGCGTTGTCGACCCCGTCGCAGACGATCGCGATGGTCCAGCGCGCGCCGGGGTCCGGGCCGACCGCGAAGCAGTTCTGCCGCGGCAGGCCCTGTTGCTGGTGCAGTTCGCCGCGGACGCCGGCGGCGCGGACGTTCAACCGGCCGAGCCGGCCACCGTCGACGACCATGCCGCCGCCGTCGGCGAGGGCGGGTGGGGGCAACATGCGCAGCATCCTTCGCGGTACTTCGTCCCCGGCACTCTCGGCCGCCGACCCGGGGCGGTAGGGGACGCGGGGGGCATCGGGCACCGGGATGAACGAGGTTCCCGGCTCGGCGTCGTCGTCGTCCGATTCCGGTGCGGTCGCGGAGTCGAGCCGTCGAACATCGTCGGCGTCACCGCGGGGCGGCACCTTGTCGAGGGTGGTCGGCCGGTCGGACTCGGCCGCCGGGGCCGGCCTGTGCTTGGGGATCGGCGGGTAGGCCGGGCGGCGTTCGGACGACGGGCTCGGTCCCGGGTCGAGCGGATCGACCGGGTCCATCGGATCCGCGGGGGCGATGTCGTCTTCGGCGTCGGGCTGCCACCGGGGCGTCGGGTCCTCGCGGCGTCCCGGACGGGTGCTTCCGCGTGACGGCGGGAGTACGCCCTGCGGCCCGCGGTGCAGTCGGTCCGGTGGCATCGTGTCGCCGGGAATGGTGTCCGACATCGGCGTGCCGGGTGACGGCGACGAGCCGAGCATCACGTCTTCCCAGTGCGAGGAGCCGGTCCGCCGCCGAGTGCGTCCCGACGTCGGGGGCGGCGCCGAGTCATAGTCGGTGTCGTAGTCCGGGCCCTGGTCGTACACCCCGGCATCGGCCTCGTACGGATCGCGCCGCCCGAAGCCGGGCCGGCGGTCGTACGGATCCGGCTCGTCCTCCTCGGCCGGTGCGCCGAAGCCGAACCAGTTCGCGACCCGCCGCGCGCGGCCGGATCGGCGGCCGGGCTGATCCGGCGCCGAGTCCGGGTAACCGATCGGGCCCTCGGGCGAGGCCCCGTTGCGGTCGTACTCCGAGTCGGGGCGGCGGTCGTACTCCGAGTCGGGGCGGCGGTCGTAGTCCGGGTCGACCCGGCGGTCGTAGTCCGGATCCGGTCGGCGATCGTAGTCGGGATCGGGACGTTCGCGACCGACCGGTGCGGGACGTCGTGGACCCTGTGCTCGCGGGATGGGCTCGGCCGGCGAACCATCGCCGGGGGTGTGGCGCTTGCTGGTACCGTCCGGCACGGCTTCCTCCTTCGCCTCGGGCCGGCCGGCGAGCCGGTCCCGTCGTGTCGCCGGTGGGCGTGCGTCCTCCCACCCGTGCGACAAGTATCAACAGGTATAGCGTGCACGGCCCGTGCCCGTGTGCCCACGCGCGCGCATTGGTCCCCACTTTGCCCCAGGGTCGTCCCGACCACCGTGCGGACGGCGGGCTCCTACCCGGAATCCCGGTGCTCGGTACCTATTTGACGGCGTATCAGGGAAACTCCCGAGCACCGTGTCGGCGTTCCCCGTCCTGGCCGCGGATGTCCCGGATGCGGCGGTTGCGTCGGCCGCGTCACCAAGTGGGCGGGAAATACGGTCGGTTGGAGATCCCCGTGGCCGCCGGCAGCGACGAGCCGGCGGTGCCGGCGATGATGCGTTCGTCTCTCCATACGCCACCGTCTGGAGTGGGTGACCCGTCCTCACTACAGTGGTGCCCGGCGCGCGGTAGCAACGACCGGTTGTTTTCCAGGTGGTTCCCGCGCGCTTACGAGCACTTCCTCTTCGGGAGCACAACCGCATGCGCATACGCACCACCCGCCTCGCGACCATCGCCGTCACGGCGGCTCTCACGCTCGGCGGCTCCGTCGCGGTCACCTCGGCCCAGGCCTCGGCCGGCACGGGCGACAGCGATGCCAACGTCTCGGCCCGAGGCGGCCTCGGCATCGTCACGAGTGCGTCGGCCACGGCCAACGCGGACGGTACGTACACGGTCACCTGGACCGACCGCCGGCCCGGCCCGATGCACGTGTACGCGTCCACCGACGTGGACCGCTTCACCTCGCTCGTCGGGACCACCAACGGCAACTCGTTGACCGTGTCCGGCCTGGACCCGGCCAAGCGCTGGTACTTCAACATCACCCCGACCGGCCCGTTCGTCGGCATGGTCACCGCACCGCGCTCGCTCGGCCTGCAGAGCGCGCCGAACGCCCGCGACATCGGCGGCTACCGCACGAGCCGGGGCCTGACCGTCAAGTACGGCCAGGTCTTCCGCACCGACGCGCTCGGCAAGGCGACCGACGCGGACGTGGCCCGCCTCGCGAGCCTGGGCCTGGACGTGTCCGCGGACTTCCGTACGGACACCGAGATCGCCGCCAACGGCGTGAACAAGCTGCCCGCAGGCACCGTGGTCGAGAACCTGCCGATCGCCGACGGCAACCTGACCAACATCACCAACGCCGCGGTGGGCAGCCGGGATCCGATCAAGCAGCAGGAACTGTTGGGCAACGGCAAGGCCGCGGCCGCGCTGGAGAACATCTATCGGGGCTTCGTCGACGACCCGGCCCAGCGCGCGCAGTTCGCCACCGTGCTCCGGGACATCGCGGACGGAAAGTCGGTGATTTACAACTGCACGGCGGGCAAGGACCGCACCGGCTGGATGACCGCGGTCGTCCTGAAGGCGCTGGGTGTCGACGACGCCACCGTCTACGGCGACTACCTGGCCAGCAACGACAACCTCCGGGCCCGCAACGAGGGTACGAAGGCAGGTCTGAAGGCCGCCGGTCTGATGCAGGACCCGACCCTGATGGACCCGCTCCTGTACGTGCAGAAGTCGTACCTGGACACGGCATTCGGCCAGGTGCGGAAGAAGTACGGCTCGTTCGACAACTACCTGCGCAAGGGTCTGAACATCGACCCGATCACGGAATACAAGCTCCGGGCCCGGCTCCTCGCCCTCTGAGCGACGCGACGCGACGCCCGGGCGGGTCCGAGCCCCCGGCCTCCGGGCTCGAGCCGGCGCCCGGCAAGGCCGCTGACGGATCGTCAGTGGCCTTGCCGGGCATCGGTCGAGGCGCGGGTCGAGGTCGGGACCGCTCAGGCGGACAGATCGGCGCGCAGGCGCGCCAGCGCGCGGGCCAGCAGGCGGGAGACGTGCATCTGCGAGATGCCGAGCCGCTCGCCGATCTGTGACTGCGTCATGTTGCCGAAGAAGCGCAGCATGATGATCTGCCGGTCGCGCGGACTCATCCGGGCGAGCAGCGGTCGCAGCGCCTCGCGGTACTCGACGCCGTCGAGCGCCTCGTCCTCCTGGCCGAGCCGGGCGATCAGCGCGTTGTCGCGATCGTCGTCGAGGTCGTGTGCGTCCAGCGACGCGGGGGAGTAGGCGTTCGCCGCCTCCATGCCCTCGAGGATCTCCTCGACCGTCAGGTTCAGGTGCTTGGCCAGCTCGACCACCGTCGGGGCACGGTCGTACTTGTGGTTGAACTGCTCGGTGGCCTCGGCCAGGGCCAGGCGCAGCTCCTGGAGCCGGCGGGGCACCCGCACGCTCCACGAGGTGTCCCGGAAGAAGCGCTTGATCTCGCCGATGATGGTCGGCACGGCGTAGGTGGGGAACTCGACGCCGCGATGCGGGTCGAAGCGGTCTATCGCCTTGATCAGCCCGATGGTGCCCACCTGGAGCACGTCCTCGTACTGGTCCGTGCGACTACGGAAGCGGTTGGCCGCGAAGCGCACCAGGGGCAGGTTCAGCTCGACCAGGGTGCTGCGCACGTAGGCGTGCTCGGCCGATCCCTCGACGACATCGGTGAGGCGGAGCAGGAGGGTTCGGGACAGCGTGCGCGTGTCCTGAGGGGTGTCGGTGCCGGAACCCCTGACCGCGCGGGCGCGGGGGATGCCGGTACGGGGAAGGCGCGCGGGCGCGGCGCGGTCGGCGGTCGAGCCGGCCGTGCCCTCGTGGGAAGCATCTCGCAGCAGCACTGGAGAGCCCACCTCCTCGTCGGTCCTGGAGCGGAACCTGGCCGCTGCCGGCCATGGTGGAACGGCAGCCGTCGTTCGGTAGCCCCTTACCGGCGAGGGGAACCGCCCCAAACCCCTTGCGACATCCCCGATTTGTCAGGTGATGCGGGTGTATCTAGCGGCATGTCGACAGTACGAAAGCCGCGAATCACCGCAAAGAAAATTCGAGGTTTTACCAGCCGTTTCGCGTTACTCGCCGGTTCTGCCGATTAGTCGACACCGGGATCGACACCGGGACCGAACAGCTGATCGCACACTTTGAGGTAGACCGCGTCGGGTCGGGGGACGAACCCGACCTCCTTGAGAGGTTGATCCTGCCCGGCCGACTCCATCACGAACGTCCCGTGCCCGAGTATTCGGCCGCCCGGTGTGCGCCGGTAGCTCATGTCGGTCACCTTGGTCAGCGGCATCATGTTGACCTTCTTGGCGATCAGCCCGGTGGTCAGGATGATCCGCTTGTCGGTCACGATGAAGTAGTCGTTGCGCCAGGTGAGCACGTGTACCGAGCACCACAGCAGGAGCCCGGCCCCGATCGGCCACACGCCGTAGTGCACGGCCAGGTTCTCGGCCGGGAAGTACACGAGCAGCGCGATGAGCAGGATCAGTCCGAGCGCGGTGGTCGCCAGCGGGCGCAGGATGATCGCCCAGTGCCGGCGCACGGCTATCGCGCAGATCTCGGTCGGCAGCAGGTAGCGACGTATCGCGTGCGGGTCGATGGTGGAGCCGGTGACCGGCCCCGCCCCCACCTCTCGACGTGCGCGCCTCAGCTCGCCCAGCCGCTGATCGTGTCGCCGCACCACTTGGCGGCGGACGACATCGCCTGGAACCACTGCGCGACGAGGTCGGAGGCCTTTTCCGGCGTGGCGATGATCGTGTAGATGACGAAAACGATCAGGAGCAGCGTCAGGATCCTCTTGGTCTGCGCCTGCATGTCCTCGCCTCCCCGATTGAGGTATCGGGGAGAAACAATAGGGGAGAGGGAGCGGCCGCGGGGGGACCGGCCACTCTCTCTCCCCTGTGGGACCCCCGCCGGAGCAAAGGTGGGTCGTACCTTCGCAGCATCGGCAAACAGTCCCGGGGTGCCTGCGGGGCTCCTGCCCAGCCCCGGGCACACCTCCAGCATGCGCCGAGGCATGCCGCCGCGCATCCGGCGTTCGGCCTGACGGGGAAGGGCCTTGCTCCCGTGCGGGAACCGCGAGCGGGATCGACCTCGGACGGCGGTATGCCGGGCCGGTGCCGCTCTAGCCGGCGGTGCCGTACAGCCGGTCGCCGGCGTCGCCGAGGCCCGGCACGATGTAGCCGTGCTCGTTGAGGCGTTCGTCGATCGAGGCGGTCACGACGGTGACGTTGGCCTGCGTGTCCTGGAACGCCTCCTGCATCACCTTGACCCCCTCGGGGGCGGCGAGCAGGCAGATCGCGGTCACGTCGTGCGCGCCGCGCTCCAGGAGGAGCTTGGTGGCCGCGATCAGCGTGCCGCCGGTGGCCAGCATCGGGTCCAGTACGTACGCCTGCCGGCCGCTGAGGTCGTCGGGCATCCGGGTGGCGTAGGTCGACGGTTCGAGGGTGTCCTCATTGCGGATCATGCCGAGGAAACCGACCTCGGCGGTGGGCAGCAGCCGCACCATGCCGTCGAGCATGCCCAAGCCGGCCCGCAGGATCGGCACCACCAGGGGCCGCGGGTAGGAGAGCTTGACGCCGGTGGTCTCGCTGACCGGCGTGCTGATCGCCACCGGATCGACGCGTACCCCGCGGGTCGCCTCGTAGGCGAGCAGCGTGACCAGTTCGTCGGCGAGCCTCCGGAAGGTCGGCGAGTCGGTGCGCCGGTCGCGCAGGGTGGAGAGCTTGTGGGCCACCAGAGGATGGTCGACGACGTGAATCCGCATGCTGCGACATTAGCCGTTTGGCCTGCCCGGCGGCCCTGCGGGGTTGTCGGATTCGGGCTGTCTTCGGCGGCATTCGTCGGCCGTGCGGACGGTCCGACTCGGGTGCATGCGGGAATGTCGGGCGAATTATGATTGTTACACCCATTTGTGAATGCCCTTCCGGTGTGGTCTGCCGGAGGGATGACTGAGCCGGCGTGTCCCGGGAACTACAGCCACGTCGGTTTCGGCGGCCTTTCGAGTCCTGGGGCGTGGTGATGGAGAGTCGGGAACCTCGAACGACGGCGGCCCAGCGTCGCGAGGAGGAGGCGGCCCGGCGGCGCCGCCGCACGCTTTTCCTGCGCGAACTGGCCGAGGCGCGCGAGTTGCGAGCCCGCATCCAGCCGCGACGCGCGCGCAACGAGCGGCTACGACAGATGATGCGGATGCGTACGTTCCGTTACTGAATGCGAGCGATCCTCGATCGTCTCGGCGACCTTGTTCGGCAACGTGCGCCAATTCCCGTCGTCGTGGTCCGGTATCTGCCACGATGCGAGGGACAACGCCGAAGCGAACGATCTTGGAGAGTCCCGTGGCGTACTTCGCCGCAGTGCTCGTACGTACAGACGAGCAGTGGGAGGCCCGTGAAGCCGACCTCGACGATGTCGAGGACTCGGCGGGGATGACCGCGCTGGCACGGTCGGCGGCGGTGGACGACGAACCGGTGCTTCTGTTCGTCGAACAGGAGGACACCTGGTTCGCGGTCGTCCGAGTGGACGGTGAGGAGGACCCGCGTATCTACGTCTCCGACGTGGCCGCGGTCTCCCGCAGCGCCTACGCGGACGCGTTGCTGACGGCCGATGTGCTGGACGGCCTGGAGGAGGACGACGAGGCCGTGCTGCCGCCCGGCCCCGCGGGCGACGAGACGGTGCTCGTGGACCTGGGGGTGTCGGCCCAGTTGCTGGCCGACCTCGCGGGCGAGGCGGGTCTGCCGGCGGACGCGATCGCGGTGATAGCGGAACGTCTGGGCTGCGCGGACGAGTTGGAGACGGTCCGCTGAGCACGATGCCCCTGCCGGTGCCCGAGCCCCCGTTCGACCCCGCGCTTCGTCGGTACGAGCCCGCCATGCGGCTGGCCCTGGCCGAGGCGGCCCTGGCGATCGACACCGGGGATGTGCCGGTGGGGTGCGTGGTGCTCGGCCCGGACGGCGCGGTGCTCGGCCGCGGCCGCAACGAACGCGAGGCGCACGGCGACCCGACAGCGCACGCGGAGATCCTCGCCCTGCGCGAGGCCGCCAAGGCCGTCGGGGAATGGCGCCTGTCCGGCTGCACCCTGGTGGTCACCCTGGAGCCCTGCACGATGTGCGCGGGCGCGATCGTGCTGGCCCGGGTGGACCGGGTGGTCTTCGGCGCCTGGGACCCCAAGGCCGGCGCCGCGGGCTCGCTGTGGGACGTGCTGCGCGACCGGGGCCTGAACCACCGCCCCGAGGTGGTCGGCGGCGTCGCGGCGGCGGACTGCACCGCCGTCCTGCGCGACTTCTTCACCCACACCCGCTCCCCGGAATCCGGTGACGAAGCACAGCCCGGCATCCGGTAAGCTCTCTCTCGGTAGCGTGTCCGAGTGGCCTAAGGAGCACGCCTCGAAAGCGTGTGATGGTGCAAGCTATCCGTGGGTTCAAATCCCACCGCTACCGCTCTTGAGCAGGACATACGAAGGACCCGACCGCGTGCGGTCGGGTCCTTCGTCGTTCGTGGTCCCGGGTTTGGGCTCGGTTCGTCCTCGTGGGCCTGCGGTCAGGCGGGGACGGACTCCAGGTCGGTGCCGTCGAAGGGTGGGTAGTTCTCGTCGCCCGTTCGCTCGGCCGCGTCGATGTAGGCGGCGAGCGCGTCGCGGGACTGGGCGAGTCGGTCCATCTGATCCTCCAGGCGCCGCAGCCGGGACCGCATCGCGGTCAGCAGTTCCATACACCCGGGCAGCTCCGGGGCCTCGCCGACCGCGCAGGGCAGCAGGTACGCGATGTCCTCGGAGGACAGACCGGCGCCGAGCAGGTGGCGGATCTGCTTCACCCGCAGCAGGGCGTTCTCGTCGTACTCGCGGTAGCCGTTCGCGCGGCGGTCCGCTTCCAGCAGGCCCTGGGCCTCGTAGTAGCGCAACTGATGGGCGTGGACGCCTGTGCGGCGACTCAGTTCTCCGATCCGCATGAACACCTCACTTGACCTTCACACCGGTATCAACGTTGACGATGCTGCCATGAACAACGAAACCGCTGCCCCCGTGACCGTCATCGGACTCGGCCTGATGGGCCGGGCACTCGCCGGCGCGTTCCTGAAGGCCGGCCATCCCACCACCGTGTGGAACCGTACGACCGCCAAGGCCGAGACGTTGGTCGCCGAGGGTGCCCGCCTGGCGCCGACCGTCGGCGACGCGCTCGGGGCGAGCCCCCTGACGATCGTCTGCGTCACCGACTACCCGGCCATGTACGAACTGCTCGGCGCGAACGAGGCCGCGTTGCGCGGCACGATGTTGATCAACCTCACCTCGGGCGACTCGGCCCAGGCCCGGGAGGCCGCCCGGTGGGCCGAGTCGCGTGGCGCCCGATACCTGGACGGCGCCATCATGGCCATCCCGTCGGGGATCGGGACCGCCGAGGCGATGATCTTGCACAGCGGGCCGCAGGCGGACTTCGAGGCGCACGAGACGACGCTCGGGGCGCTCGGCACGGTCACCCACCTGGGCGCGGACCACGGGTTGGCGTCCCTGTACGACGTGGCCGGCCTGGCCATGATGTGGAGTGTCCTGAACGCCTGGCTCCAGGGCACCGCGATGCTCAGGACGGCCGGTGTCGACGCCGCGACGTACGCGCCGTTCGCGCGGCAGATAGCCGCCGGGGTGGCCGAATGGTTGCCCGGGTACGCCGAGCAGATCGACCGCGGCTCCTTCCCGGCCGAGGTGTCGGCCCTGGAGACCGACGCGCGGGCGATGACCCACCTGATCGAGGAGAGCGAGGCGCTGGGCGTCAACGCCGAGCTGCCGAAGTTGTTCAAGGCGATGGCAGACCGCTCGATCGCCGCCGGACACGGCGGGGAGCAGTATCCCGTGCTGATCGAAGAGTTCGGCAAGCCCGGCAACGGCTGACCGACGCCGGCCCCGGCGCGCCGCTGCCGCCCTCGTCGGGTGCGGGGCGGCAGCGGGTGAGGCCCTCGGACGGGGCCTTCGGGTGTCGTCGGGTGGTCAGCAGCCCGGCGGGGCGCTCGCGGGCGGTGGGGGCGGCGGGGCCAGGATCGCGGCGGCCTGCTCCGGGGTGGCCAGGTCGGTCCACCCGTCACCGATCACCAGGTCGACCGAGCCGTCGGTGCGCTGGTCCTCCTTGTCGGTGCTCGCCGCCACCTGGGCCGCGACCACCTTCGCCGGGGTGGCGCCGGGGAAGCCGTGGCGGATCTCGGCGGTCGCGGCGATCGGCTGGTTCAGCGGATCGTTGGTCACCTTGCCGATGGTGAAGCCGCGTACCTTGAGCGCGTCGGAGACGGTCTTGGCCAGGCCCGTGCGCTTGGTCGCGTTGTAGACGTTCACCGTGATCGTCTTGGGCTCGGGCAGCGCCTCGGGCGGGGCGGTCGGCGGGGCCGAAGCCGTCGGGGACGGGCAGGCGGCAGCCTTGGTGTCCTTGTCGTCGGACGTGAAGTGGTACACGCCCCAGCCGGCCGTGGCCAGTACGACCAGCCCGACCACGATCGCGATGACGACGGGCATGCGTCGCCTGCGCCGCGTCATGCGCGGATACAGCTTGCCAGTGATCTTGTACTGGCCTCCCATGCCGCGGGGAGTGAGCATGCTCATCGATGTGCCCCCGTCCTCCTCCTGCACGGCATGGCCGTGATCCCGGTCGCCATGGAGTCGAGGTTAGCGCCGACCTGGCGCCTTGCGTATCGGGGCAGGGCCGTACGCGCGACGACCACCTGATCGGGCCGCCGAGGTTGCGCGCTCAGCCGAGTTCGAGCACGCGCGCGTGCAGCACCTGGCGCTGTTGTAGGGCGGCACGGACCGCGCGATGGAGTCCGTCCTCCAGGTACAGGTCGCCCTCCCATTTCACGACGTGCGCGAAGAGATCGCCGTAGAAGGTCGAGTCCTCGGCGAGCAGCGTGTCGAGGTCGAGTTGCCGCTTCGTCGTGATGAGTTGGTCCAGACGCACGGGCCGCGGGGCGATGTCGGCCCATTGCCGGGCACCCGACCTCCCGTGGTCCGGGTACGGTTTGCCGTCACCGATCCGCTTGAAGATCACAGGCTCAGCCTACCGGGATCGAGGTCCCCGAACCCCCACCCGGCGCCGATGAGAGGGAGGGAGGGTGCGGATCGGGCCGGCTCGGATGGCCGATCGGCAGGGGCAATCGGGATATTTCTTGTCCTATCGGTGTATTCGCCTTCCGCATCTCGGCGAGCGGAGGAGCGGATGAGCGAGCAGGACGACACGATCGCGACCATCGCGGCGGGGTACACCTTCACCGGACCCGCGCTGGAACTGGGCGCGGCCGTCGTCGAGGGCGTCGCGCACGCGCAGGCTCCGGTGCGCGTCCCGCTCGCGGTGCTCAATCGGCACGGCCTGGTCGCGGGCGCGACCGGCACCGGCAAGACCAAGACGCTGCAACTGATCGCGGAGCAACTGTCCGCACAGGGCGTGCCGGTCTTCCTCGCCGACATCAAGGGCGACCTCTCCGGCATCTCCGCGCCGGGCGAGCCGAGCGACCGGACCGCCGCGCGCGCGGCCGAGGTCGGCCAGGACTGGCAACCCGCCGGATGCCCGGCCGAGTTCTACGCGCTCGGCGGGATCGGACCGGGAGTGCCGATCCGGGCCACCATCACCGACTTCGGGCCGACCCTGCTGGCCAAGGTGCTGGACCTGAACGAGACGCAGGAGTCCTCGCTCGGCCTGATCTTCCACTTCGCCGATCAGCGGGGGCTGGAACTGGTCGACCTCAAGGACCTGCGCGCGGTGATCCAGTACCTGACGGACGATCAGGGCAAGGCCGAGCTCAAGGCGATCGGTGGGCTGTCCGCCGCCACCGCCGGGGTGATCCTGCGCGCGCTGATCACGTTGGACAACAACGGCGGCGGGGCGTTCTTCGGCGAACCGGACTTCGACACGGCCGATCTGCTGCGCACCACCCCCGACGGGCGCGGTCTGGTCTCGGTGCTCGAACTCGCCGCGGTGCAGGACAAGCCGCAGTTGTTCTCCACGTTCCTGATGTGGCTGCTCGCCGACTTGTTCCACGATCTGCCGGAGGTCGGCGACCCGGATCGGCCGCGCCTGGTGTTCTTCTTCGACGAGGCGCACCTGCTGTTCACCGGTGCCTCGAAGGCGTTCCTGACCGCGATCACCCAGACCGTACGGCTGATCCGGTCCAAGGGGGTGGGCATCTTCTTCGTCACCCAGACGCCGCGGGACGTGCCCGGCGACGTGTTGTCCCAGTTGGGCAACCGGGTACAACACGCGCTGCGCGCGTTCACTCCCGAGGACGCCAAGGCGCTCAAGGCCACCGTGTCCACGTTCCCGCGCTCGGGCTACGACCTGGACGCGGTGCTGACCCAGGCGGGCACCGGCGAGGCCGTGGTCACCGTGCTCGGCGAGAAGGGCGCGCCGACGCCGGTGGCCTGGACCCGGCTGCGGGCCCCGGTGTCCTTGATGGCCCCGATCCCGGCGGAGGCCCTGCGGGCGGTCGTCGACAAATCGCCGCTGTTCGCCAAGTACGGTACGGCGGTCGATCGGGAGTCGGCGTACGAGAAGTTGACGGCAGCTCAGGCGCCGCCGGCCGAACCGGAGTCGGCGGCGGTGCCCGAACGGGCGGCCGAGTCCGAGCCGGAGGGCCGGCGCGGGCGCGGGGAGAAGCCCAAGTCCGGGATGGTCGAGCAGGTGATGGGCAACTCGGCGGTGAAGTCCGTGCTGCGCTCGATGGGCACGCAGATCGGCCGGGAAATCACCCGCAGCCTGTTCGGCACCGCCCGCCGCAAGCGCTGACGGGCGGGCCGGGGCTCGGCCGATCCCGCTTCTCGGGACCGCTTTTCAGGGACCGGATCTCCGAGACCGCTTTTCCCGGGTCTACTTCCTCGGCATCTTCGCGAACGCCTCGATCCAGAACCGCTGCTTGTCCACGGACTGGCCGACCAGGTAGCTCGAGCGCAGCTTGGGCGGCAGGCCGGCCAGCAACTGCGCCACGGTGTCCAGGTGTTCGCGGAGCTGGCTCAACTCGGCGTTGGCCAGTACCTGGTGCACGATGTCGGTGTCGTCGGTGCCCTCGCCCGACTCCTCGTTGGCCGCCTCCAACCGCCGCACCCACTCGGCCAGATTGGCCGAGATGTCACCCAGGCCGGTGGCCGGGTTCTCCGCGAAGCGGGCCTCCAGGGCGTTCAGCGGCACCGGCGCGTACTCGCCGTCGCCGAGGTAGACCTTGGCCATCTCCAACGGCAGATCGCGCTTGTGCAGCTTGATCAACCGCTCCAGGGTGCGCTTGGTGATCCAGTCCCGGCCCTCGTCGTCGATGTCGTTCTTCCACCACTCCAGGACCGTCTCGGCGACCGGACCGTAGGTGCTGATCAACCACTCGTTGGCCGGGATGTCCTCGGGACGGATGGTCAGCGACGCGGTGAACCGGGTCGCCTGCGCGATGTTGTTGCGCGAGACGAGCATCTTGCGGCCGAGGTGGTACGGCGGGTTCTGCAACGCGATCTGGGCGCGCAGGCCGGGGATCGGGCGGCCCGCGATGGACCACTCCTGGGTCACCTCCATCAGCTTGGCGAAGGTCGACTTGTCCTTGGGCCGGTTGTACTCGTCCCAGACGATCACCTTGGCGCCGGGATCGGTGAACTTGGCCGCGAGCAGGTTCTCCAGCGAGCCGTCCGGGGTGGGCACCGGCGCGCACAGGTCCTCGACGTTGGTCACCGGCAGGGAGAAGTAGAGCGGGTCGTGGCCGAGTTCGGCGCGCACCACGTCGCGCACCACCTCGGTCTTGCCGCACCCGGGCGGGCCCTGGATCAGCACCGACCAGCGGCGGTGGATCGCCTCGCGGACGATCCGGCGCACCGCGTCCGGTGTCTGGTCGGGGTTGCGCACGTTCAGGCCCGCGGCGATCCGGTCGAGCACCTCGTCGGTGCGGTCCGGGCCGGGCGAGCCGTCCTTCTTGGTCTCGGTCAGCGCGAGCCGGTCGCCGTTGACCAACGGCAGCCCCCACACCAGCGGGAAGCCGGCCAGCGCGCAGTCGATCACGTGCTCCAGGGTGCGCGGGGACACCAGTTGGCGCAGTGCCGGGGACAGGCTCGTCCAGACCTGGAACACCGGGGTCAGGTCGGTGCCGGCGAAGCGCTCGGCGAGTTTGAACCGCCACGCGGTGTCGGTCGCGGTGATCTTGACCGTGACCATCCGGTCCAGGATGGCCAGGTCGGTGCGCCGGGTCGCGGTCTCGGCCAGCGACTCGTTGTCGGTGAGGAAGACGCCCACGCAGCCCAGTTCGCGCAGGTCGTGTTCGCCGAGCGTCCAGTTGCAGGCTATTTGCATCAGTTGCGACTGGATCGTCTCGCCCGCCTGCAACGCGTCGTCGATCAGCAGCACGAACCGCTTACCGGGCCGCAGTTGACGCATGATCAACTGACGCAGCACCAGTTCCCCGGTGCGCTCGTCCCGGACGGGCGCGTTGATCAGCAGATCGTCGGGGGTCAGGTTGGCGGCGGGTACGAAGACCAGGACCGTGTCGTCGTGCCGGTCGGGGATGTGGCTGAAGAACGTCGCCGTCTTGCCGATTCCGTGCTCGCCGAAGATCTGGCCGGTCTGGCCGAGGTCGATCATCGCGTCGATGAACTCCTCCAGCTTGGACACGCCCTTCCAGCCCTTGGGGCGTTCGGGGTAGGTGGCGGTGGCCTTCCACTTGGGCTCGGCCGCGGGGCGTCCGGCGCGCGTGGTGTCGGCGGTGATCGTCATGGTTCCTTCCGGGTGCTGCGCACGGCGTGCTGCGGAGGGCTCTTCGGCGAGGCGCGTCGGCATCGACGGACCCCGGATCAGTGGTCGCCGGTGACGACGCGATGACAGTCCATGGGCGGGTGGTGCCGCTCCGGCCAGTCGTCCCCGCCCTCGGTGATCAACCAGATCCATTTGTCCGGGTCGGCGGGGGTGATCGGCGGCGCGTAACCGTCGGTGAGCATCACCACCGCGTCGACCGATTCCTCGAAGCGGCCCGATCCCTCGATCGCCAGTCGGCCCTCGACGTAGTCGGCCACGTTCTGGAAGTTGGTGCCGCCGCCGCCCAGCACCCGCTCGCCCGGCTTGAACGGCATCACCGTGCCGTCGAAGCTGAGCCAGTGCGTCTCGACGCCTTCGGCCTTGCCGACCAGCTCGGTCAGCCAGCTCACCACCTGGTCGGGCATCGAACCCGAGGTGTCGTAGGCGATCACCACGACCTTGGTGCGCTCCAGGCCGCGCCGGGCGAGCATCGGGTCGTGGCCGAGGGCGGCGAGCAGGGCGCCGCGCTTCTTCGGATAGACCAGGCGCTCGCCCTCACGCAGCTTGGACGCCAGTACGTCCACCAGCCACTGCTGCCACCACTCGACCCGGCGGGTGCGCTGGGTCTCGCCGCGCAGGAAGCCCGCGCCCAAATCGCCCCACAGCTTGGAGGCCCGGTCGGTGGCGCCGTCGGTGCGCGCGAGCAGGTCGAGCAACTCCTGTCGGGCCAGCCGCTCGCCTCGACGGGCGGCGAGCAGGACGCTGCGCAGCACCTCCGAGGCCACCCGGCCGACCGTCTCGCCGTCCATGCCGTCGCCGTTTCCGGTGCCCTCGCCCAGGATCACGTGCACACACAGCGGGGGCGGCACCGGCGGGTGCTTCATCCGCTTGAGCTCGGCGTAGACCGTCGCGTCGGTGTCCACGAAGTCGTCGTAGGACAGCGCCTCCAGGCCCTGGTCGGTGAGGTCCTCGACGTACGAGCGGTGGACCTTGCGCGGGTCGACGCCGGTGGGGTCCTCGATCGAGGCGCCGGTGTCCGGGTCGGTCCGGCGCAGGATCGGCAGCGTGCTGCGGCCCAGACGGGTCATCGCGACGTGGTTGATGGTCACCTCGGCCGCGAGAGTGAACACCGGGTCGGCACGCAGCTCGGACTCGGCGAACAGGTGTCGCTGGATCAGGTGCCGGGCCTCGTGGAAGAGCACGAACTTCACGCCGTCCAGGCCCAGATCGCAGAAGAACTGGGGGTTGTACAGGAGTAGGCAGGTGCCGTCGCCGGAGGCCATCACGGCCGCGGTGTCGATCGCGGTGGTCGGGATGTGGTGGTGGCACTTGGTGTACAACCACGAGGCGATGACCGACAGTTCCATGCCGAAGTCGAGCAGCGCCTCTTCCTTGAGCTTGCGGGCCCGCGCGATCACCTCGTCGTCGGCCGGTCGCCAGGCCTCCAGCGCCCGGCGGTCGGTCAGGCTCACGATCGGCGCCTGCGGGGCGCGTTCGCCGTACGCCACGTTCGTCACCTCCCCTCGGTGTCGTTCGATGATCCCAGTGCCGACCGACAGCCGCTCGGCCGGTCCGGGGCGCCGCCGGCGGCCGCAGACGAGGTCGCGGCCAGTTCGATCAGGGTCGGCTCCACGTCGCCCCGGGCCAAATGTGCGGCCACCACCCACGCCCGGGTGTCGGTGCCCAGGTGTTCGCGCAGGTGCCTGGCCACCACCCGGGCCAGCCGCGGCCAACCGGGCGCGGCGTCGAGCACCTCGACGGCGGGTGTCTCGGCGAGCAGGCGCTCGACGGTCAGCGCGCCGCTGTCGAGTAGTGCGATCACGTGCGGCCGGTACGGGTGGGTCCGACCGGGCGCGCCGGCGGGCACGTCGTGGTGTGGCGAAAGGTGACGTCCGGTCGGGTCCCGCTCGGCCACGGCCCGGGCGAACGGCTCGCTCACGTCGGGGCGTCGGCCGAGCGCCCCGCGGATCCACGCGCACAACCGGCCGGCCCGCACGGCTTCGGTCAAGGCCGGCCAGTCCGGGGCCGGATCGATCAGGGCGGCGGTGAGCTCCGACTTGGGCAGCCGGCTGTGCTGTTCCCACTCCCGGACCGACTCCAGCGCGCGCAGGCTCGTCTGGGCCGACTCGGCGAGCGCGGCGCGCAGCGGATCCGTGCGTCCGGTGCGCAACGCGTCGGTGATCTCCGGATTCTCGGGCAGCGACGCGAGCGCCGGCACGCCCGAGGTCTCGGCCAGGCGCAGCGCCGCGTACAGGCGCAGCACCCGGCCGGCGAGCGTGCGCGCGTCCTGGGTGCGGATGTTCGTGCGGTCGAGGGGTGGGTCGTCGCGCAGCGCGAGCGCGCGCAACAGCCCCGGATCGTGAGCCGCGAGCAGGGTGCGCAGCAGGACCGGATCGTCGGTGGACAGCAGTTCCCGACGCAGTGTCGGGTCCAACTCCGGCGCGGCGAGCACGAGTCGGCGCTGCGCGTCGGTCGCGCGTGAGTTGCGGTACACGGCGGCCGTGATCGCCGGGTCGGCGTGGCCGGCGAGTCGGTCCAGGATGGCGCGCGGGGTGTGCGGGTTGCCCGCGAGCACGCGCAGGGTGATCGGGCCGCCGATCCCGGCGAGCCGCTCGGCGAGGAACGCGGGCAGCGTCCCGGTGCCGGCGAGCGGGGCGAGGTGGGCGTCGTCGAGGAAGGCGGTGGCGTCGTCGGCGGTGCCGGCCAGGTCGATCAGGACGGTGTAGGCCCAGGCGGCTTGGCGTCCGGGGCGGGGGAGGGGCGTGGGGGTGGGTGCGGCGGCTGCCGTTGCTGCCTTTCGTGTTTTCGCTTCTGCTTTCGTCTCCGCCGTCGCCGTCGCTGTTGCTTCGGCTTCGGCGAACAGCTCGTGGATCGGCGCGTTCAGGGTGGGCAGTGCGGTGTACAGGGCAGGCCACAGCGCCGGTCCGGTGCGGTCCAGGTGCGCGCGCAGCGTCCGGCCGAGCACGTACGCGAGTTCGGCCTGGGTCGCGACGGCCGACACCGGGCCCTGGTCGAGCGCGGTGAGCAACAGCCGGGCCGGGCGTACCGCGAGCAGTTCGCCGAGGTCGGCGGTGCTCGTCGCGAGCCGGCGCAGCAGCACGGTCTTGGTCCGGCTGTCACTGCCCTCGGCGACGCACCCGGCCAGCAGTTCGGCCGGCGGCACCGGGATCACCTCGATCGTCTGCGGGTACTTCCCGGTGAACTCCATGAGCAGTTCCGGGGGGCAGCGCGGGTGCTCGGCGAACGCGGCCACGGCGTGCCACGGCAGCGGTTCGGCCCGATGCGCGGCGGCGACCGCGGACCAGTCCGGGACCGGCACGCCGGCCACCACGCTCCGGGCCCGACCGACGGTGGTGGTGCCGCGTGCCCGGCGTACCAGCGTTTCGGGGGAGAGTTGCTTCGCCAGGTACTTCGGGAGGTCCCGGAGCATGTGCGCGCCGCCGAGTTCGCGCCGCAGCGCGGGAGACAGGTCTGCCGGCAGCGGGTGTCGGGTCAGTCGGGACACGGTGCGCAGCCGGGCGGTCTGGCCGGCCTTCAGGAGGGTGATCCTGGCCGCGAGCGCGGCGAGCGGTTCGGGGTTCGGGTGGGCGAGCAGGGCCCACAGGGCGAGGTCGGGGTCGCGTGCCCACAGGGCGGGTTCGAGGTGGGCGTAGTGGGTGGTGGTGGTCAGCTCGGTACGCAGCGTGGGATCCAGCGGGACCAGCGCGTCGGCGGGGGCGCCGGGGCGGTGCGCCCGTTGGCTCAGGATCGCGCGGCGCAGGCCGGCCCACTCGCTCTCCCGGTACAGGGTCGCGTTGAGCTCGGGATCGTCGCGTTCGAGCAGCCGCAGCAGCAGTTCGGGGTTGCCGGGTGTGCCGGGTCGACGGCCCTTCCCGTGTCGTCCGACCAGGCCGGCCGCGACGCCGTGGCGCAGCCGGTACGCGATCAGCGGCGGAGGTGTCGCACCTTGGGCCCGAGGCCCGGTGTCGGGTGATTCGGGCGCCGGGGCCCCGAGCCGGTCGATCAGCTCGGCGCCGACCTCGGGACCGGTATGCCACAGCAGATCGTGCACCGCGTCGCCCATGTCGTCACCCCCGTCGCCCGGTCGGTCCGGGTTTCACATTGTGGGTCGCGACAGGCTGCGGGGTCTGCGGGTTTTCCCGCGATCGGCCCGGCGACGAGGCGTTCGCGGGTGGATCGGGTCGGCGTCCGGCCGCGCGGGTGGCCCCGACCGGGTGGTCGACCGAAGCGGACCACCCGGCTCGGCGGGAGCGGACTCGGATGCCGCGCGGAGCGGGCTCGAATACCTCACCGGGCGGGATCGGACGTCTCGCGGGGCGGGCTCGGACGCCTCACCGGGCGGGCCCGGACGCCTCACGCGGCGGAGACGAAGTCGCGCACGTGCGCGACGAACTCCTCCTGCTTCTCGAACATCACCACGTGCCCCGAGTCGATCTCGACGTAGGCGCTGTGCGCGATCGCGGTGTGCAGCGCCCGGCTGTGCTCCACCGGCACGGCGAGGGTGTGATCAGCGGGCCAGCAGCGCGTTCAGGTCGCCGTAGGGGATCGTGTCGGTGAGCGAGCTGTACGTGCCGGTCTCGAACAGTTCGCGGGCCGAGCGGCGGACCACGGCGTAGGCGGCCTCGGCGATGGCCGAGCCGAGGCTGACCCGGGCCACGCCGAGTTTGCCGAGTTCGGCCACGGAGGGTGCGCCGGGGCCGACCAGCACGTTCAGCGGGGCGGGCAGGGTCTCGGCGAGGGTGGCCACGGTGGCCGGGTCGGTGACGCCGGGGACGAAGATGCCGTCGGCGCCGGCCGCGAGATAGGCGGTCGCCCGATCGAGCGTCTCGCGCAGTCGCTCGGCCGGGCCGTCGCCGACGCCGCGGAGGTAGGTGTCCAGCCGGGCATTGATGAACAGTGGTACGCCCGCCGCGTCCGCGGCGGCCCGCGCGGCGGCGATCCGCTCGGCCTGGTCGACCGGCGTCCGCAGCGGTACGGAACCGGTGTGCAGCGCGTCCTCCAGGTTGACCCCGACGGCGCCCGCGGCCAGCACCCCGCGAATGGTCTCGGCGACGCCTTCCGGGTCCTCGCCGAAGCCGCTCTCGATGTCGGCGGTGACCGGGACGTCGACCGCGGCCACCACGCGTGCGATCAGTTCGAGGGCCCGTTCGCGGCCGAGCCGATCGCCGTCGGCCGCGCCCAGGCCCCAGGCGACCCCGGCGCTGGTGGTGGCGACCGCGCTCGCTCCGGCGTCGGCCACGAGTCGGGCGCCGGCCGCGTCCCAGACGTTGGCGAGGGCAAGGGGCGCGGCACTGGTGTGCAGAGCGCGGAAGGTCAAGGCGGTGTCACGCAGACTCGTCATGGCCCTACTCCATCACCCGCCCACCGATCGGGCCGGCGGTTTTGCGCCGGCATCACCGGCCGATCGGCGACGGCCCCGGCGCGGTGCGAAATTGCGCCGCCGTGCGCTCGGCGAGAGGCTGGATGGGTAAGCCCTGCGGCGTTCGGCCGGCCTGCAGGCCACAGCGACGCCGGGGTAGTGGCGCACGATTGCTTACCGAGGGTCGGCCAGGGCGAGGCCGGGCGGGTTTGCGGTCCGCGTCCCGTCAGGGAGATGCTCATGGACGGCAACACCCTCGAAGACATGCGCGGCGCGCTGCGCGGCCCGGTCATCGATCCACAGGACCCCGACTACGACCCGGCACGCCGGATCTACAACGCGATGATCGATCGGCGCCCGGCCGCCATCGTGCGGTGCGCGGACGCGGGGGATGTGATGGCCGCGGTCGACTTCGTCCGCGAGCACGACCTCGAACTCGCGGTCCGCGGCGGCGGGCACAGCGGTGGTGGCCTGTGCGTGGTCGACGACGCGGTGACCCTGGATCTGACGCCGATGCGCTGGGTACGTGTGGACCCCGTGGCCCGGACGGCCCGGGTCGGCGGCGGCAGTCTGCTCGCCGACCTCGACCACGCCACGCACGCCTTCGGATTGGGCGTACCCGCCGGAATCATGTCCACGACCGGCGTCGGGGGCCTGACCCTCGGCGGCGGGCACGGCCACCTCACCCGCAAGTACGGCTTGACGATGGACAGTCTGGTGGCCGCGGACGTGGTGCTGGCGGACGGCAGCTTCCTGACCGCGAGCGAGTCCGAGCACCCGGACCTGTTCTGGGCCCTGCGCGGCGGTGGCGGCAACTTCGGCGTCGTCACCTCGTTCCGCTTCCGCCTGCACCCGGTGGACACCGTGGTCGTCGGGGTCACCCTGTGGCCGGTCGAGCGCACAGGCGAAGTGCTGCGCTGGTACCGCGAGTTCCTGCCACAGGCGGCCGATGACCTGAACGGGTTCTTCGCGGCGCTCACGGTCCCGCCGGGTCCTCCGTTCCCGGAGGAGATCCACGGCCGCAAGATGTGCGGCGTCGTGTGGTGCTGGACCGGGGATCCGGAGGCCGCCGAGAAGGCCCTCGCACCGGTCCACGAACCGGGCCCGCCCGCCTTCCACTTCACCGCGCCGATGCCCTACCCCGCGTTGCAGAGCATGTTCGACGAACTGATGCCCGCCGGTCTGCAGTGGTACTGGCGCGGCGACTTCTTCGACGCGATCTCGGACGACGCGATCGACGTACACGCCAAGCACGCGGAGAACCTGCCCACCGCGCTGTCCACGATGCACCTCTACCCGGTCGACGGGGCCGCCCATCGGGTCGACGCCGAGGACACCGCGTGGGGTTACCGGGACGCCCGGTGGTCCGGCGTGATCGCCGGCATCGATCCGGACCCGGCCAACGCCGAGACCGTCCGGCGGTGGTGCGTCGACTACTGGCAGGACCTGCACCCGCACTCGATGGGCGGTGCGTACGTCAACTTCATCGGCGCGGACGAGAGCCGTGACCGGGTGGAGGCGACGTATCGCGACCACTACGAGCGGCTGGGCGGGATCAAGCACAGGTACGACCCGCACAACCTGTTCCACGCCAACCAGAACATCAAGCCGGCGGGCTGAGGCGACGAGCCGACCGGCCGAGGTATCGCGCCGACTCGTCGAGCCACACCGTTCGGAGGCCGGTCCCGCGCCTCGTGCGTCGGCGTGGCCGGTCGCGTGTGGGGGTGTGCCCTACCCTCGGCGTCGGGAATACCGGGTGGGCGCGGTCGTCCGGGGTGGGCAGGATGGGCTCATGATCGAGTCGACCGCATCCTTCGAGCCGACGGCCACTCCGGCGGTGGCCGGCCCGGTGACGCCCGCTCCGACCGCGGCCGGCCGCGGTGCCGGGCGGTTCGGCCGGCAACTGGGCTTTGTACTCTCCGGGTTGCCGATCGGACTGGCGGCGTTCGTCGTCCTACTGGCCGGATTCGCGGCGGGAGCGGTGACCTTCGTGGTCCTGCTCGGCGTACCGATCCTGGTCGCGACGCTCGCGGCGGCACGGCACTTCGCCGAGATCGAGCGCCGGCGGGTGGCGGCGGTCACCGGACGGGTGTTGCCGCCGCACGCATACCGGGAACCGGCGGGCGAGGGGTTCAAGGCCGGACTGCGCGCGCTGCGCGACCCGCAGTCCTGGCGGGACCTGGCACACGCACTGGTGTCGTTCCCGCTGCGCGTGGTGAGTTTCTGTCTCGCGGTGACCTGGACGGTGGGCGGCCTCGGCGAACTGCTCTACGTCGTGTGGTCGTGGTCGATTCCGCGCGACCCGGACACCACGGGACTCCTGGACCTGATGTTCGGCATCTCCTCGCGGGCGGCCGACATCGCCTTCAACACCGGGATCGGCGTGTTGTTGCTCGCCTCGGCGGTGCCGCTGGTGCGCGCGCTCGTGGCGGTCCAGGCCGGGCTCGCGCGCGGGCTGTTGACCGACGAGACGGCCGCCTTGCAGGTTCGGACCGAACAACTCGCGCTCGGACGCCGCAGCGCGGTCGCGGCCGAGGCACAGACGCTGCGCCGGCTGGAACGGGACCTGCACGACGGCCCGCAGCAGCGCCTGGTGCGGCTCACCATGGACCTGGAGACGGTGGCGCGTCGGCTGGACGACGATCCGGATCGGGCCAGGCCGTTGGTGGCCGAGATGATCTCGCAGAGCCACGAGGCGTTGTCCGAACTGCGTGCCCTCTCCCGCGGGATCGCGCCGCCGATCCTGGCCGACCGGGGCCTGGCCCCGGCGCTGACCGCGGCGGCGGCGCGTTGTCCGGTGCCGGTCGAGCTGACCACCGAGTTGCCCCGGGGACGACGGTTCGCCGCGGCGGTGGAGAACACCGCGTACTTCGTGGTCACCGAGGCCCTGACCAACGTCGCCAAGCACGCCCGGGCCGACCACTGCGAGGTGACGGTGACGGTGGACGAACGAGCCCTGTTCATCAGCGTCCGCGACGACGGGTGTGGCGGGGCACACCCCGGCAAGGGGCACGGCCTGGCCGGCCTGATCGACCGGCTGGCCGCGGTCGAGGGCCGACTGGACGTACACAGCCCGCCGGGCGGACCGACCACGCTCACCGCCGAGGTCCCCCTGAGCGGAGTCGGGGAACACTGACCGGGGAGCCTCGACACGAGTGGTCGCGACCGGGGATCGGGCGGTCGGGCCGGTTGATCCTCGGCACGGCCGGGGCCTTGTCGAGTGGAGTCCGGGAACGTTGATCAGGGAGCATCGGCGCGAGTGGTCGCGACCGATGATCGGGCGGTCGGGCGGGTCGACCCCGGCACAACCGGGGTCTTGGCGAGTGGAGCGGGGGAGTATTGATGCGGGTGGTGTTGGCCGAGGACTCGATGTTGTTGCGGGAGGGCCTGGTCCGGCTGCTCGAGGAGATCGGCGCCGAGGTGGTCGCGGCGGTCGGCGACGGTCCCGCGCTGGTCGAGGCGGTCACCGCGCATCGCCCGGATGTCGCCGTGGTCGACGTGCGGATGCCGCCGACCTTCACCGACGAGGGCCTGCGCGCGGCCCTGCGGATCCGCCGCGAAGTACCCGGCACCGCCATCCTGGTCCTGTCCCAGTACGTCGAGGAGTCCTACGCCGAGGACCTGCTCGCCGACGGCGGCGGTGTCGGCTATCTGCTCAAGGACCGCGTCTCCCGCCTCGACGATCTCTCCGACGCCCTGACCCGCGTCGCGGCCGGCGGCACCGTCCTCGACTCCGAGGTCGTCTCCGCCCTCTTCACCCGCCGCCACCGCCGCGACCCGCTGGCCGCCCTCACCCCCCGCGAACGCGAAGTCCTCGCCCTCATGGCCGAAGGCCATCGCAACAGCGCCATCGGGCAAACCCTGTCCCTCACCCCCGGCACCGTCGAGAAACACATCACCGCCATCTTCGACAAGCTCGGCCTCCCCCCATCCCCCACCAACCACCGCCGAGTCCTGGCAGTCCTGACCTGGCTCCGTACGACGAACACCTGAGCCACGCAAGCGGGTACGACGGACCGAGTGAGGGGATCCCGGCGGACCGTGGGGGTGCGGTGCGATGAAATGATCGCCTGCCGGGGGTGCTTCGGTTTCCTTGGAGCCCTGGATCCCCTGGCAGACTGCGCGCGTCGCCGACGGGCGGGAACGCTGGAGCCTATGGGGGAACGGGCATGTGGGGTTCGGGCACGGTGCTGGGCGGCCGGTACGCACTCGCCGAGTTGCTGGGCGGCGGGGCCATGGGCGAGGTGTGGCGGGCCGAGGACCGCGTGCTCGAACGGTCGGTCGCGGTGAAGATCCTGCTTGCCCTCGCTGTTGGCCGATGCCAAGTTCGCCGAGCGGTTTCGGCGTGAGGCGAAGGTTCTGGCCGCGCTCGACCACCCCGGCATCGTCGATGTGCACGACTATGGGGAGAGCGGGTCGGATCCGCGCGTCGCGTACATCGTCATGGAACTCGTCGGTGGTCGCCCGCTGGACGTGGTCCTGGCCGACAGCGATGCCGAGGAGATGCCCGTCGATCGGGTGCTCGGCATCGCCGCCCAGGCATTGGACGCACTGCACGCGGCACATCTGCGCGACATCGTGCACCGGGACGTCAAGCCGTCCAACCTGATGATCGGCGCCGACGACCGGGTGACCGTCACCGATTTCGGGATCGCGCAGTCCACGGCCGACACCAGGCTCACCGCGTCGCACTCGGTGCTCGGCACGGCTCGGTACATAGCTCCCGAGCAGGCCCGGGGGAGCGGCGCGGTACCGGCGTCCGACCAGTATGCGATCGGCGTCGTCTGCTACGAACTCATCGCCAGGAAAGCGCTGTTCACCGGGGACGCGGTGTTCGAGGTGGTGCTCAAGCACATCAGGGACCCGGCGCCGGAGTTGTCGGAGGAGTTCCCCGAGGCGGTCCGCGCTTTCGTCGCGAAGGCGTTGGCCAAGGATCCGCAGGATCGATACGCCGACGCGGCGGCGATGGCGGTGGCGGCTCGCGCGGCGATGACGGGTGGGTCGGCGGCCGCGGTGGTGGCCGCCGGTGCCGCGGCGGTCAGTGGGGCGGCTGGGAGCGGGGCGCTCGGGAGCGGAGCACTCGGGAGCGGAGCGGTCGGCGGTGGAAGTGCCGGTGCCGGTGCCGCGAGCAAGGCTCTCGAGGTCGACCCGACTCGGAGTGACGAGGCGACCGACGAGGCGACCGACGAGGGGGACGCGGAGAGCAGTTCGGCGGAGCAGGTCACGCCGGTGAAACAGGTCCCGCCCACGGCCGAGCCCTCGACACCCGACGCGGTTCCCGACGCCGTTCCGGAGACCGCTCCCGACGCCGTTCCCGACGCGGTTCCCGATGCCGTCGCCATCGACGCGAATCCTCCGACACCCCCGCCGTCGGCCACCGACACCCCCGACGCGACAGCGACCCCCGCGAACGGCGGGTCCTGGAAGCGGCACGGTATAGCCGCCGCGCTCCTGGTCCTGGGTGTCATAGCCGGCGTCGTCGCCACCGTCCTGTACGTCAAGCCCTTCGGCGGCGGGTCCGACCCGAGCCACGACACCCCGAACGCGAAACCGGTCGTATCCGGAGTCCAGGTCCCGGCCGGAGCGCAGGGCGATCCGGGCGCAACGTCGGTGCCGCCCACAGGCGCCGCCACCGGCATCCCGAGTACGAACACCGCCGGCACCCAGACGCCGGGCACCGCACAGGGCGGGACCGGCGCATCCCAGGGCACCGCCGGCACGGGCGGCGCCGTGCCGCCCCCCGGGCCCGGCAACGGTGGCGCCAACGGCTCCGCGTCCGGTGGCGCCGGATCGCCCGGCGGCGGAGGCAACAGCGGCGGCAACCAACAGAAGCCGCCCGCGTCCACTCCGCCCCCGGCCCAGAGCGTCCCCCAGGGTTGCGGCGGCGACCGCTGGGGCGCCATCACCAGCGTCGCCGACGGCCAACGGATCGGCCTCGTCGCCGACGGCCCGGGCGGCGGCAAGGAGGTGGTCATGGGCGGCCACCCGCAGTACGGCTGGGTGCACACGGTCTCCACCTGGGACACCTTCAGCACCTGCAACCTCGACGGCCCCGCCCTCGGCCAGCCGTACGGCAACGCCGAACGTCCCGAACTCGCCGTCGGCTTCGGCTACTCCACCAACTGGCGCCTCGCCGGGGCCCCCACCGCGGGCGCGGTCTACATCAAGGACTACATGGGCCAGAACTGCCTGACCAACAACGGCGCGGGCAAGGCCCTCTCGGTCGTCGCCTGCACTCCCGGCAACAAATACCAACAGTGGCGAATCCCGTAACGAGCCCGGTCCACCGCGCAATACGTCAAACCGTCGGCACCACCAGAGGCGTCCCCGTCACGGGATCCGGCACGACAAGGCTGGGCAGGCCGAACACGTCCGCCATCAGTGCGGCGTCCACGATGTCGGCGGGCGACCCCTCGGCGCGGACCCGGCCGTCCTTCATCGCCACGATGTGATCCGCGAACCGGCAGGCCTGGTTGATGTCGTGGAGCACCGCGACGATGGTTCGGCCGTCGTCGCGGAGCGCGGCCAGCAGGCGGAGCAACTGGTACTGGTGGGCCAGGTCGAGGAAGGTCGTCGGTTCGTCCAGGAGCACGTAGGGCGTCTGTTGCGCGAGCACCATCGCGACCCAGACCCGTTGGCGCTGTCCGCCGGAGAGCCGTGCGACCTGCCGGTCCGCGAGGTCGCCCACGCCGGCGGCGGCCATCGCCTCCTCGACCGCCCGCGTGTCGGCCGCGGTGCGCACCGAGAGCAGCGAGCGGTGCGGGAAGCGTCCGCGGTCCACCAGTTGGCGGACCATGATGTTCTCCGGGGCGGCCAAATCCTGTGGCAGAAAAGCGATTTCCTGCGCGATGTCCCTGGGGCGGTAGCCGTGGACGTCGCGTCCGTCGAGCAGGACCGTTCCGGCGGACGGCCGCAACAGCCGCACGAACGCCCGCAATAGCGTCGACTTCCCCGAGGCGTTGGCGCCGATGATCGCGGTGAAGGCACCGTCGGGTATGTCGAGGCTGAGGTTCGCCGACACCGTGCGGTCGCCGTACGTGAGGGTGATGTCCTGCGCGGTCAGGCGTGCGGTCACGGTCGTTTGACTTCCTTGAGGAGCAACAGCAGGAGATACGCGCCGCCGATCGCCGTGGTCACCACGCCGACCGGTAGCGTCACCGGCGCGAGCAGGCTCTGCGCGATCAGGTCGGCGCTCAGGAGCAGTACGGAGCCGGTGAGCGCGGCGGGGACGAAGTGGATGCCCGGGGACCGGGTGGCCGCACGGCCCAGGTGCGGAGCGGCGAGCGCAACGAACGCGATCGGTCCCGTGATCGCGGTGACCGTGGCCGTGCAGCCGGCTCCGGCCACGACCGCCAGCAGACGGTGTTGCCGCAGACGGACGCCCGACGTCACGGCGATCGCGTCACCGAGCGCGGCCTGCTGTGTCGCCCGCGAATTCAGGACGAGCAACACCGCGAGTATCGCGGCGGCGACGAACGCCACGTTCAGGTCGGCCCAGTCCACGCCGTTGAGCGAACCGACGTTCCACATCTCGGCGGCGATCGCCACGTCCAGGTCGGCACGCAGGATGATCCACGAATTGACCGCGGTGAGCATCGCGTTCACGGCGATGCCGATGACGATGAGCCGATGGCCGCCGAATCCGGATCGGGTGGAGAGGGTGAGTACCACCACGGCGGTCAGCAGCCCGCCGACGACGGATCCGAGGGCGGTGGGGGTGGTCGTTCCGCCGATGACGACCATCACGATGAGCGCGCCCGTGTACGAACCGACATCGAGGCCGATCACGTCCGGGCTGCCCAGTTCGTTGCGGGTCAGGTTCTGGAACACCGCGCCGGCGCAACCCAGCAGCGCACCGAACAGGACTGCCGCGACGACGCGCGGCAGGCGCCACTCGCGTACGACGACGGAGAGATCGCCGTGCCCGGCGAGGCCGTCGGCCGCCGCCTGTGGGCTGCTCCAGGTGTCGCCCCGGCACAGGCCCGCCCCCGCGAACAGCAGAAGCAGCAGGAGCAGTACGGCGTTGCCGGCCACGGCACGCGGCTCCAGGCCGAGAGCACGACGGGTCCGGTCAAGGGCATGACAGGCGCGGCCGAAGGCGGTTCGCCGGGACGACGGCTCCGCTCTCGGCGCCGACGGGACGGTGCCGGTGGTCGGCGGGCGGGTCCTCGTCGTCTCGGACACGAGGTGGTCCCCTGTCACCGGGCTGCCCCCGTCACCGGACCGGCCCCCGTCACAACGTGATCCATCGTCACAACGTGGTCCCTTCGTAGCGCCGCACGGCCCAGATGAGCACCGGCGCACCGAAGAAGGCGGTGACGACCGCCACCGGGACCTCGCCGGTGGGCAGCAGCAGTCGACCCGTGATGTCGGAGGCCAGCAGCAGGATCGGCCCCAGCAGCGCGCTGTACGCCAGGAGCCAAGGCACCGAACAGCCCGCCGCGCGCCGCACGATGTGCGGAACCATCAGGCCCAGAAAGGCGATCGGTCCCGCGACGGCGGTCGCGGTGCCGGCCAGCAGCGTGACGACGGCCAGCACCGCGACGCGGGTTCGGTTCACCCGGGCGCCGAGGCCGTGCGCCACGTCCTCCCCCAGGGCCAGCGTGTTCAGCGCTCCGGTCAGCGCCGACGCGCCGACCAGGGCAAGCAGGATCAGCAGCACCGGCAGCAGGAGCGGGGCCTGTTCGCGGCCCGCGAGGGAGCCGACGCTCCAGAACCGGTAGTGGTCGAACGCGTCCGGATCCAGGATGCGCAGCGACATGGACACACCCGTGAGCACGGAGGCCAGCGCGACACCGGCCAACACCAGGCGCAGGGGCGACGTACGGCCGACCGCGTACACCAGGACGCCGGCGATCAGCGCGCCGACGAGGGCGAGGGACACCTGTACGCCCTGGTTTCCGGTCAGCCCGGTCGTGGTGCCCACGGTGACGGCGAACCCGGCGCCCGACGTGATCCCCAGCAGGCCCGGTTCGGCCAATGGGTTGCGGGTCAGCGTCTGGGTCAGCGCGCCGGCCGTCGCGAGCGCCGCACCCACGCAGATCGCCAGGATCGTGCGGGGGACCCGGATCTCTCGGATCGTCAGGTCGGTATCGGCGCCGGAGGGGTCGGTGAGGGCCCGCCAGACGTCGCCGGGTGGGATCGCCCTGGCCCCGAGGGCCAGGCTCAGGCCGCAGACCAGGGCGAGCAGGGCGACCGCCCCGACGAGCAGCAGGACCTGGGGCGCGGCAGGCTTCGAGACCGGAGACTCGGTCTTCGAGACCGGAGACTCGGTCTTCGAGACCGGCGACTCAGTCTTCGAGACCGGCGACACCGCGCCTCCAGTAACCGGTGAACAGGGCGTCGAGGCGACCTTTGGCCCACGCGCGGAGCGGCTTGATGTCGTCGGCCTCGCCGGCGGCGAACAGGAAGGTCCGTCCGGCGGGAAGCGGCAAGGCGCGTACGGTCTCGGCGAGCCGGGACGCACCGCCCCCCTGCGCCAGCCACGTCACCCGTACGCCGTCGCGCGCGGCGAGCGGATAGCGGTGCTCGTCGGCGTGCGCCGTTTCGACGACCAGGTGCGCCGAGACGTCCCGCGGCGACTCCTCCAGCCAGCGCGCCGCCGCCGGCAGCGCGGTCGTGTCGACCGCGAAGACGTAGTGGTCGTAGTTGTGCGGGAACGACTTCGCCCCGGGTGGCCCGGCGATCACGACATCCGCGCCCGGTGCGGCGGCGACCGCCCAGTCCGAGGCCACGCCACCCGGGTGGATGACCAGGTCGATGTCGAGTTCGCGCGCCTGGGCGTCGTAGCGTCGCGCGGTGTAGCGGCGGCTGGTCGGCGACGGGCGCGGCCAGGTCAGCGACTGTTCGTCGTCGGGGACGGGCAGCCGCATCGTGCCGTCGGCGTCCGGGAAGACGATCTTGAAGTGGTCGTCGGCCTGGTAGGTGTGGAAGCCGTCCAGGCCCGGGCCGCCGACCGTCAGGCGCAGCACCGACGTGGTCACGTAGTGCTTGCGCAGCAGCGTGACGGTGCGGATGGCGATCGGGTAGCCGATCTTGGCGATGCCTTCGCCGTTCGCGTGGTGGGCGGCGACGCGCGGGGCGGGGTTGTCTCGTTCGATGCGCACGGGGTTCCGATCACTGGGCCGGGAGGGACGCGGGGGTTCCGATCACCGGGCCGAGGGGGTTTTCGATCACCGGTCCACGAGGGGCGAGGGTTCCGTCACCGGGCCAGGAGCGGGGCGAGCGCCTGGTCGACGGCGTCGAGTGTGCGCTGGGCCTGTGCGTACGTCACCGCCGCCGTGTAGCGGATCGGGAAGGCCTTCCCGGCCTTGACCGCGGGCAGGTTCTTCCACAGGGGCGAGTCGAGGACGTACTGCACGCCCGCGCTCGGGGTGCCGTCGTCCTGGACGGTGTAGGTGATCACGTCGGCCTCGCCCAGGCTCGCCGGCAGTTCCTCGATGGACGGCGTCTCCGAGACGTCGGAGGAGCCGCCGCTCTTCTTCTTGACCGTGCCGTAGTAGTCGAGGCCGATGTCCTGCGCGATGTTCGTGCCCCACGAGCCGGCGAATTCGCGCTGGAAGGTGCCCTGGGAGTTCTCGTTGTACGCGCCGAGGTGGCCGACCCTGAGGCCGCCGACGGCAGCCGCGTACTTGGCCTTCAGCTCGTCGGCCCGCTTCCGGTACGTGTTCCGGGTCTCCTCGGTGTGGCCCGCACGGCCCGCGGCGTCGGCCTGGCGTGCCGACAACTCGCGCCACGCGGATGGCAGGCTGGGGCCGATGGCGACCACGGGCGCGATCGATCCCAGCCGCTTGAGGTCCAACTCGCCGAGCACCGGCCTGGGTACGCCGATGATGATGATGTCGGGCTTCGCGGCGGCGATGGCCTCGTAGTTGGTCTCCTTGGCGGTCGCGCCGCCGATCTTGTGCAGCTTGTCGTACGTCGTGCGCTCGGGCCCGGTCATCAGGCCCAGACCGCGCGGCCAGGTGGATATGCCGACCAGGGGAGCGTTCGCCTCGATCAGCACCGGCACCGCGTAACCGGTCGCGACGACGCGCTTGGGGCTCACGGGGACGGTGATCTGTCCGTTGTCGGCGGCGATCACCCTCGTGGCGCCGCTCTTTCCACCCGTGCCGCTGTCGGAATCGGAGCCGCAGCCCGCCAGGAGGGCGGTCGCGGTCACGGCCGCCAGGCCGGCCGAGACGAGGCGGAGTAGCGGACGAACGGACATAAGCATTCCTTCGGGTCGAACAGGTCTTGGCGCCCCAATCGGTCGGCGCGGCGAACTTAGGCTAGCCTCACCTGAGTCTTGATGGTTGTCCGGAAAGGTCACCCGATGTCGATCAGAGGACAGGATGTGGGCGGAGACCCGATCGCCTGCGACGCGTTCGGGTATGGGCTCGGGCAACCCGCGGGCATCCTCGTCCTGCACTACCGCACGGCCGGTCCCCTGGGGTTCGGGGCCGTCCGCAACGACCTCGTGCACCAGCTCTACTGGTCACCGGACGGCATGCTCTCGGCCGTACACGGGGGCCGGTCCTGGTTCACGGCGCCCGGCGAGGGCTTCTGGGCCGAACAGGCGGTGAGCCACGAGGTACGCGCCGCCGACCGGCAGACCGTCTACCGGATCTGCCTGCGCGAAGTGCCCGAATCCCTGGCCGGGTTGCGCACCGGCCACGTCGCGATCGGCCCGGAGGCGGAGCGCCTCGTCCAGGAGATCGCCACTCCCGGCTACGACGAGCGCCGAGCGTTGGAGGCCCGCACCCGCATCCTGCGCGACCTGGCCCCGCTCACCGCGGACATCGCCGACGAGTGCGCGAACGGCAAGGGCTTCGCCCGGGCCGTCGCCCGCGCGATGTCCCACAACCCCGCGGACCCGACGCGCCTCGACGAGTGGGCGGCACGCCTGCACATCAGCCCCAAGACCCTCCAGCGGGACTTCGTACGCGAGTTCGGCATGTCCTTCACCCGACGCCGCACGCTGCTCCGTCTCGGCGTCGCCCGCGCCCTGCTCGTCGCCGAACCGGTCTCCGTGGTGGCCCGCCGGGTCGGCTACTCCAGCGTCTCCGCCTTCGTCCTCGCCTTCGCCAAGGAATACGGCTGCCCACCCGGCCAATACGCCCGCACCCGGTTGGCCACGCTTGCCTGACCGACCCCGTCGTGCTCCGGGCGGACGCGGCCGTACGGTGATGCCGGCCACGCGCGGCTGCGCGATTGTGGCGAGGCACCTCGCCGGAGGGGAGCCGGCTCCGCCGTCGAGCGAGACCGCGACCCGATCGGTGAGGCTCCGCCGGTCGCCGGTCGCCGGTCGCCGGTCGCCGGTCGCCGGTCGCCGGTCGCCGGTCGCCGGTCGCCGGTCGGCGGTCGCCGGTCGGCGGTCGGCGGTCGCCGGTCGTCGGCCTGCCGGACGACACACGATCGGCGCGGTGCCGGCATACCGTCCGGGCGCGGGTCAGGCGTCCGGATCGGGTGTGGGGGTGCCGCGGGGGCGACGACGTCGGATGAGCAGAGCCGCGGCCACCAGTAGTGCTCCGACCACGCCCACCACGATGGGCAGGATGGTACCGACGAGCATGATGGCGTCGTGGCCGTCATCGGCGTCGTCCGCGGCGTCCTTCACGGACTCGGGGGTTTGCTGGTAGAAGACGTCGGAGACCGGCAGCAGCGGGAGGAAGGCGCCGTTGCTCGGGGCGATGACGCCGGCCACGCGCTGCTGGGACCGCCGCGTATCGATCACACTGCCGGTCTCGGGTTCGATCCAGAACGTGTCGGCGCTCGCCAGCGTGTAGGAGAGCGGCACCGGGTCGCTCAACGTCGGTAGCAGTGCGGCGAGTTGCTCCTTGGCCGCGGCAGAGAGAGTACCGAGTTGGGCGACCAGCGCCAGGGTCGTCCGCGGGACGGCCGGCGGCAGACCGGCGAGCGCCTGGGGGTCGGTGATCCGGGTGGGCGGCAGGTTCGCTTCGTACACGTATGTACTGAGGCTTGACCTGTTCTCCGTACGCGCGTACGTCAGCGGCGTCGTGGTCCCGGTCTCCGGCCGCCAGCCGGTGTACGTCTTCTTCTTCGCGCCGAGCGGCCAACTGACCGTCAGGCCCTGGGCGTCGACCACCGTCCAGCCGGCGGGATGGCTGCCGGACGGCTCGAGCGTCTTGCGGTTGACGGCGTACTTCCAGTCCGTCTTCTCGACCGGGTTGCCCGCGGCGGTCGTCGTCCGGCTGTCGCTGACCAGGGCCGTGTTGCCCGAGGTCTCCTCGACCTTCACGGTCCGTTCGACGGCGAGGGGGACGTTCCGCTTGACGGCCGTCGCAAGGCTGCCCTTCGCCACCTCCTGGGCGTCGAGCAGGGTCCTGAAGGTACCGGTATAGGAGCGCTTGGCATCGGTGTCGTCGGGCAGCCGGACCACATAGTTCGGCGTGATGACGTACGCGAGCACGAAGGCGCAGGCGATCAGGACCAGACCCACCACGACGCCGACGCTGCGGAGCACCATGTTCGTCCGCATGATCCGCTCTCCCACTGAACTAGACCCGAGATCACGCTCCGTCTGAGCCAAGTGTTCCCGAGACACCCCGCCACCGCGCCCGCCGACGACCATCCGTGTGACGACACCCCATCCCAGACAGGGTTCGAGCAATCCGGCCCTGCCGCGGCACGTCACACGCCGCCGCGCCCCGGATCCACGGTCGACACCCGCAGGCCACCATCACCTCCCGGCCGACACCTGGACATGGGTCGGGTCTCGGGCCCACCAGGACTGACGGACGACGACGAACGCCCCGACCGCATGGCGATCGGGGCGTTCGTTTGCCTGTTCAGGCTGGCGGAGGATACGAGATTCGAACTCGTGAGGGTGTGAACCCAACACGCTTTCCAAGGGGTCGTCTGCTGGTTCGGTGACGCTCGCCAATGTCCTGACGTGCGGTGGAGTACGCGGCTGTCAGGCTCGCGAATGCAGCTGTACGCCGGTGAATGCAACCAGAACTGCAACCAGGGTGGTGGCTCTTGATTGCAAGCTGATCAGGCTGACAACCTCTCCTCTGCCCTTGGGGTTCTCGGGGCCGCGCCCTGCGCGACTCAGTGATGCTGCGGGCGGTCTGCTTGAGGAGTGGCGCCCTCAGGTGGCGATCCTCATTGTCGGAAGCCAGAGATCGGGCCCGAGTCGTCTCAGACGGTCGCGACGGGCGTCGCAGTCGGGCACGGCCCGCCGAATCGTTCGCCAGAATCGTTCGCTGTGATCGGGTACATGTACGTGGGCGAGCTCGTGCACGAGCACATAGTCGATCAGATCGGGCGGTAGCTGCATGGTCGCCCAATGGATGTTGAGGCGGCCATGAGAGCAGGACCCCCAGCGGTAGCCCAGGGGACGGACCCGGAGCTCACCGGAAGCCACATCCAACTGCGCGGCCCACGGCCGGAGCCGACCGGGCAACCACTTCGCACCACGCCGGGTGTACCAGGCGATCAGGGCCGTGGACGCATCGTGGAGTACGTCCTGTCGGATCTCCAGCCGGCCTCGCAGCAGCCGCACGTCGGCCGGACCTGACTCGACGACCAGCAGCCGGTGGCTGCGTCCCAGATAGGGGAAGCCCTCTCCGGAGACGTACTCACGTGGGGGTCTGCCCTTGCTCAGTGACGCGCGTTCGGCGAGCTTGCCGTAAAGCCAGCGTCGCCGGCTTTTGATCAGCTTGATCAGTTCGGCTTGCCCGGTCCCCGGGGGGACGGTGACGCTGACGGTCGAGTCACGCTCGACGGTCAGCCTGACCTGCCGCCGCCGCTCGCTGACCCGCACCCGTACGTCGAGGTCGTCGACTCGTAGGACCTCGACGGCCGCTGAACCGTTCATCGCCACAGCATTGCACTCGTTGCCGACATTCCCCGCCAAGTCAGGTGGTCAGGGGCGTGGGATCTCCGTACGACGATGTCCGATCACCTCCGCCAGCTGGTTGGCCAGCGAGTCGACCTTGTCGAGCGCCGCCGCATCCTTGGTAATCAGCCACTGGACAATCTGGCGCCGGAAGTCCTCCTGATCGACCAGGCTCCGCCAGAAATCGCGCCGATGGGTCACCTTCTGGGCGATGGTGTAGACGCCGGTGCTGATGTCGCACAACCACTTGTCGGTCTCCGGGGCGACTACTCCATCCCGCGCCGTTTCCTCCAACAGGACGCCGTACATGGCCCGTTCGACCGGGCTGAGTGGATCATCCTGAGCGGGGCGCTCCGCTCGCAATTCGGCGATCAAGTCGGCCAAGAGTGCGGCCTGCTGTTCCCAGTTTTCGGCGTAGTCGCGCAGAATTTCTTCGAGGCGCTGGCTGAGCAGCTTGTAGTACCGCGGGTCCCTGCCCCGGTTTATCTCGATGTGGTCCCGTACGGCGTGCTCCATCTCCGAGGCGCGGGTTCGCGCACTGGGCAGTGCCGCAACCTTCTCTTCGAAGTCGTCCGCAGTCAGTGACACCGGCGGCAGCTTCTGTTCGATGCCGAGCGACAGCAGGTGATCGTCGAGTAGTTGTCGGACCTTCGCGCCGTACTGGGCAGGGTCGAACTCGCCACCGTCGACTCGGAATCTGCGCTTGGCCCGCAGCGCGATCTCCGCGTATAGGGTGGCGTCCTTGAGGTAGGGGCGCACGGTCGGCTCGGGCAGGATTACATCGATGGTGGTGAGGAACCGCTTGAGCTCGGCCTCGAACCTGTCGAAGCGGGCCCCGTCGGCCAACAGCAGGACACAGTCCTCCAGGGTGGTCCCGGACGGGGTCACGCCCGGATCGGTGAACACCGCGCGGAGGCGGCGGCGCATCGCATCCAGTCTGGCGGCTTCCTCGCGGAGGTCGACCAGAACGCCGTCGACATCGTCGGCGGCGTAGGCCTTGAGCGCCTCGGTCAGGTGGTTGGCGACCCCGAAGTAGTCGACGACATAACCGCACTTCTTATCCTTGGCCGGCCGGTTGACGCGGGCCACCGCCTGCAGCAGCTCGGCCTGCTTGAGCGAGCGGTCGATGTAAAGCACCTGCTCGATCGGAGCGTCGAAGCCGGTCAGCAGCATCGACTTGACGATCAGGAACGCGACCGGGTGGTCATCCGGTCCGAGCTCCGCCGGAAACGGCTTGGTGAAGTCGTCGATCCTGCGGTCCTGCGGCTTCTGCGCGGTCCACTCGGCGAAGCGCTCTTCGTTTTCATCGGTGCCCGGTGAGATGATGGGCACGAAGTCCATGGCACGGAGCAGATCGAGCTTCCGATGTGCGTTGACCTGCGCGGCCTGACGGGTGGTCAGCTGGTCCGGCGGAGTGTCGAGCAACCGCGCCGAGACCGTCTCGGCCTGGCGGACCAGCTCGTCCCTCGCGGCGAGCAGGGCCGCCCGGTAGCGCAGTGTCGCCTCCCGACTGTTCGCCACCAGCTGGGCCTTGAATCCGCCGGGCAGTACCGTCGTGACGTAGTGCCTGAGCATGTGCCTGGCCTTGGCCGCGATCAGCTCTTCCGATTCGAGCACGTCGCCTTTGGTGGCGTACCGGCGCTGCAGGGCCTCGCGGTTCTCGTCGCTCTGCTCGGCGAACAGGTCCTCGAAGACCTCGTCGAGGTCGCGTCCGTCCTTGACCGCGCCCTTGACGGTGTTGCCCTCGTAGAAGATCCGTACGACCGCGCCGTCGGCCTCGGCGTCGGCCAGCCGGTAGGTGTCGATGACGCTGCCGAAGATCCGGGAGGTCTTCTTCTGCTTGCCCATGATGATCGGGGTTCCGGTGAAGCCGATCCGGGCGCAGTTGGGCAACGCCTCGAGCAGGTTCATATGCAGGGTGGAGCCGTGCGACCGGTGTGCCTCGTCGATCAGGACCACGATCGCGGTGTCGTCGTTGAGCTCCCCGAGCGAGGGGACCTTCTCACTCAGCTCGCCATCGGCGGACCGTGCCGCCACGTCCTGCTGCTTCTGGATCATCACGGCGACGATGCCCGGGCCGTCGGCAGCCAACAGCCGCTTGGCCTGCTTGACCCGCTTGGCCTCCTCAACTTCTTCGCCGGTGAGCCGGAGCGTCTGGGACAACTGCGTTTGTAGCTGGGTTCGGTCGGTGACCAGCACGACCTTGACCGCGGACAGTTCCGGGATTGACCGCATGCGGCGGACGAGGAACGTCATGGTGAGGCTCTTGCCGGATCCCTGGGTGTGCCAGATGATCCCGCCCCGCCGGTCTTGGTCGCCGTCCTCCTCGCGCGTGGCGCCTGTCAGCAGGCGGTCCAGGGTCTTCTCGACCGCGCGGTACTGCTGGTAGCGCGGCGCGGCCTTGATGCGGATGCCGTTGTCCAGCGTCATGAACGTGACGTAGTCGTGAATGATCCGCAACAGCCGCTCAGGGTGCAGCACCACCGCGGTGAGCCGGTTCTGCTCGGTGACCGACCGCTCGTCGCACCCGAGCCCGGCTGCGATGGTCGCGTCGGTCAGCGGGTACGGGTCACGCCATGGCGCGTAATGCTCGGCGTCGGCCGTGAACGTGCCCAGGCGGGCCCGCTCCCCACAGGTCGCCACGGTCAGCTGGACGGTGTGGAAGAGCTTCGGATTTCCGGTGGGGAGCTTGGTCCGACCGTGGCCGGCGTACCGCTTCAGCTGCCTGACGGCCTGGGCGATCGCGTCGCCCTTGCCGGGCTTCTTGCACTCCACCACGACAAGGGGGATGCCGTTTACCAGCAGCACCTCGTCGGGCGCGATGTGCTTCAGCCCGCTCGTGCCCGGCACGTCGACTCGGAACTGGGACACGACCACGAACTCGTTGCGCTGCCAGTGCTTCCAGTCGATGAAGTGGACGCGCTGGTCCCGACCACCGTCCCAGTCCGGCAGACCCGGCACGGTGACGCCCTTGATCAGCAACTCGGACGTCAGTTCGTTGGCCTCCAGCAGACCCCTGGCCGTGATCCGGGTCAGCTCGCCGAGCACCTGGCTGGTTCGCGCTTCGTCCAGCCAAGGTTCCCCGTCCGGACCCAGGTTGATGTCACGCAGCGCCTCCCGTAGCCGCGACTCCATGAGCACCTCGGCGAACGACTCCCGGCCCGATGCCGTCGGATCCTCAGGCTTGAACGCGCCCTCCCCTTGGCCTGGCAGGTGCTCCCAGCCCATCTCCGACAACTGCCGGAGCAGCGGAGCTTCAACCTGTACGTACTCGGGCCCGAACACGAGTGTCCCCCCGCCTCACGTAAGCATGTGATTGCAGAGCCTCAATCATTGCCTGTGGGGACCACAGCACGCCACGCAGAATTGCCAAACCGGTCGGGAAGTTCCAACCCTAGAACCTGGCTCGCCGCGCTGTACCCGCTCCAGCAGCCCGACGACTACCGCCTAAACTCAAGCCGCCTGTCGCCGGTGTGCTTGGAGTCTCGGACACCGAAACACCATTTACAGTATGCCCTGGTGATGGTGGGGTGGGCGGCGGTGATTGCGGAGAGCAGGTGGATGCCGCAGGCGTTGTCGGACACGCTCGCCGCGGTGACCCATACGCGAGCAGGAGGCCGACGGTGTCGACGTCGACGTGGCGTTTCCTACCCACGATTTTCTTGCCAGCGTCGATGCCCTGGCCTGCGGTGGGGACGTTGGCGGAGGTCTTGACGCTCTGCGTGTCCAACACGCACGCGCTCGGTTCCGCGTCGCGGCCCTCCCGTTCGCGGACCAGGCGCCGCAGGACTCCGTTGAGCTTCTCGAGGATGCCGTCCTTCTGCCGGTGGGCGAAGTGGCCGTAAGTGGTCTCCCAGGGTGGGAAGTCGTGAGGGAGGTAGCGCCGGAGGATCCCGGTGCGGTCGACGTAGAAGATGGCTTCCATGATGGGACGCAGGTCGTGTTCGGGCGGGCGCCCGAATTCCAACCCGTTGCCCTGGCGTTCGGCTCGCCGGGCCGACAGAGTTGGTTCAAGCAGTTTCCAACGGGCGTCGGACAGATCACTGGGATGGCGCCGATGTCCGGTCATACCTCGTGGGTAGCGCCCGGCGGCCCGTCCGCCCAAGGCGTGAATGGGAGCGGACGACCTCGTCCACGCCTGCATGATCGTGATTAGTGAGTTCGTCAGCACTGCGGACGCCGCCGCCCGAGGCCAAGGCCATGAAGCGCAACTCCGTTGCGCCATCCATCTCGACGCCGCGCTCTTGGAGGGCTGTGGACCCCCTCTCCCTCTGCACTCTCCGCTGCTCGCCCAATCCCGACACCACCGAAAGCGGCCGAGGTCTCACCCTCATCACGGCCTACGCTCGAGAATCGGGCAGCCGTCACTCAGCCACCGGCCACAGCAAAGTCGTCTGAGCGCTCATGCCCATCTGACCTCAAACTCGCACCCGCCCGGTCAGCAGATCTTCGATCAGCCCAGTTCGAAGCGCTTCAATTTTCGAAAGCTCTGCGCGTTCTGACCGGATGCGCTCTTCCATCGATTCAACGACCTTAACGATTCGCCGCTGCTCTGTGGGATTCGGAACTGCCACGATCATAGGGTGTACAGCGTTTCGATTGAGCGTGGGTACCGAAGTTGCAGCATCCAATCTCTCCAGCCGAAGCATCGACAGCAGCAGGGCTACAAATTTCGGTTCATTGCTACCGAATTCTTTCACCCAGAGAGATGTGTCGTGAGGCCAGAACGATTCCTCCAAGTAGTAGACGTGCCCCAGCTTTCCCTTTCTTCCTGTCACCACGCCCGGGCCTGCGACAATTGCAGTGTCATGATAGCTAGTGGTTCCCGACGATGATACAACCGGGATATCGCCATCTCGCTGCTCTGCCACGGTGATATCAAACCCCCTTTGGAGACGAATGAATTCCCCAAGGGGCGCGACTTTCCAGTCCTTGGGTGCATGGTCAGGCTGCGGGTCGGCCAGATCGATTTTAATCCCCTGTAGCAGCAATTGAAGTCGAAGAATGACGTCGCGCGTCCTTTCGACCTGCTTATCGATTGCATCAAGGATTTCCAAAATCCGCCGTTGCTCGACGATCGAAGGAAGTGTGAGGGGCGTCCGAAGAAGAGTCGAGTTCGTGAAGTTGACCTGGGATTCGGCCATCCCAGATGTCCGTTCATTCAGAAAATCTTGAGGATCCTTCAAAGCCAAGGCAGAGGCTAGAATCCTCGGCAGTACGAGCTGATTCCGAGGTCGAAGCAGAACCATCTTTCCAGAAACGATCAGATGGGGTGGGGGATTATCATTAACGTGAACAACCACGCCTACCCGATGGCGGGGCCCCGCCTTTGTGACCAGCACATCGTCATTGTGGACCTCGAGCGCAAGTTGATTCCAGTAGTGCGGAGGCAATGTTTTGTGTGCGGTAGCATCCCATCCCGACCAAGTAATTGCTGTGGTCTTTAGCAGCCCCCACTCTTGGTCGCGAATCTGCCTCTCGTCGCAGGTTGGACTTGGGCCTGAGGCATGATAGGAAATCAGGTCATTGACGCAATATTGTTTCCATCCCGAGGGAATTGAGTCAGGCATATCCGAGCTCCCGCAGCATTTCGTTGACCACGGTGACCGCAGCCGTGCGCTGGGCCTCAAGTTCGGGGAGGGTGACCGCGTACTTGGCGGCCCATGTGCCGTATCGCTCGACCAAGGCTCTGCGGCCGGTCGCAAGGCAACTGTCGAGGCGGCCGCCGAGGTCGGCTTTGAGGACGCGCAAGACCATGTCGGGTTCAGTCTCGGCATTGTGGATTTGATGGACGCCCGAACCGAGTTGGTCAATGAAGGCTGCTTCCAGTTTGCGGACCTTGGACTTGGCCGCGGCGAGCTGGGTGCGCAGACGCTTCAGGATGACGGGGTCGACCTCTTCGACCTCGTCAGTATCGTCATCGGAGGTCGTGGTAAGGGCCTTGATCCTGGCATCGAGTTCGGCCCGCAAGTTCTCGGCCGCTTCCAGCTCGTTGAGGTAGTCGGCGAGGACGTATGGGACCAGCGGGTGTTCCCGGGCCTTGCGTTTGGCGGCTGCCTGGCGCTGAGCGTTCAGTACCGCCGCGCCGTCATCCGCGAAAGCGGTCTGGATCGTCGTGAGCCAGCCTTGAACGACACCGCTGAACTCGTGGTAAGCCAGCGTGCGGATGTCGTATTGAACGCTGCCCCACCAAGAGGCGGCTGCACCGGAGAGCTGGAACCGGTCGAGCGTGCCGAGGGGTTCCAGCTCCGCGACGAAGGACTCCAGCAGCTCGGCGCGGGTGTCCATGACATTGTGAGTGTCGGGCAACTCGCACAGCCGTTTGCTGTGACGACTCCACCATTCATCGAACGCGTCCCGCACGAGCGCTTCGGTGTGCGCGGCCAGCTCCGGGATCCGGTCGGCGGCCGACCGCCATCCCTCTGCCGGGAAGTTGTAGTAGTCGGCGTCCCGTTCGACGAACAGCGTGTGCACGTCCACGCCGTACGCCCGGAAAGCGGCCTCGTACTCGCGAACTTCGGACTTCGGCATGCCGCCGTGCAGATGCGCCCGAACGTCTTGGGGCTCCGGCGGTGGGGTGTTGTCCACGTACCGCCGGATGTTGAGGTTGAACTGGTTGTCCTGGAGTTCCTCGAGCGACACCACGCGGGCGAACTCGGGGATGTCGTGAGCGGGATCGGCCAGATAGGCCCGATACGCGGTGACGATCTTCTCGGCATGTTCGGGTTCGAGGTAGTTCTGTGCGCGACCGGACAGGTACTCGCGGTCGGCGTTGATGAACAGCACCTTGCCCCGGTGCGAGGCCGGGCGAGGGCCGGGACCGCGCAGGATCAGGATGCACGCCGGGATCCCGGTGCCGTAGAACAGGTTCGAGGCGAGGCCGATGACGGCCTCCAGCCGGTCGGCCTCGATGACCTTCCTCCGGATCGCCTGTTCCTCGCCGCCACGGAACAGCACGCCGTGCGGCATGACCGTGGCGCCGATGCCGTCGGGCCGGAGCACCGCGAGCACATGCTGGGCGAACATCCAGTCGGCCTTCTTGCCTGTCTCCGGAGTCCAGCCGTATTCGAAGCGGTCGGTGTGCTTCATGCCAGCGCTCACGTAGCTCTGCGAGAACGGCGGATTCGTGAGTACCCGGTCGAAGAGCGTCAGCGTCGAACCATCCGGCTCGATGTGTAGCGGATTGGCGAGGGTGTCGTCGTTCTCGAGGTCGGCGTTGACGATGCCGTGCAGGATCATGTTCATCTTGGAGATGGCCCAGGTGCCGCCGTTGGCCTCCTGGCCGTACAGGCGCAGGTCCTCGGCGTCCTCGCCAGCCTCCGCGACGTATTCCTTCGACATGATCAGCATGCCGCCGGAGCCCGCGCATGGGTCGTACACCCGCATCCCCGAGCGCGGATTGACCAGGCGCGTCATCATCCGGACGACGCCACGCGGGGTGTAGAACTCCCCGCCCTTCTTGCCCGCCGAGTCGGCGAACTCGCCGATGAGGTACTCGTACGCGGCGCCCAGCAGGTCGGGGAACTCGAAGTCCTCGTTGCGGAGCCGGTACCGGGCGAAGTGCTTGATTAGGGCCCGCAGTTTTTGGTCCGACAGCGACGTCTTGCCGACCTTGCGGTTGAAGTCGATGTGCCCGACCACGCCCTGCAGGGCGGTGGAGTTGGCGGTCTCCAGCGCGGCCAAGGCCTTGTTGAGCAGGTCAGCAACGCCGTTCTCAGCCGACTTGTCAACAAGGTGCTTCCATCGGGCCGCCGTCGGCACGAAGAAGTCGCCGCCTTGGTAGAACGCCCGGTGGTCGGCGAGTTCTTCGGCCTGCGTCTTCGTTCGGCCCGCCGCGATCTGCTCGGTGATGATCCGGCTCCGGATCGTGTCGAACTGGTCGGAGCAGCGCTTGAGGAACAACATCCCGAAGATGTATTCCTTGAACTCCGAGGCGTCCATCTTGCCGCGCAAGATGTCGGCCGCGCCGAACAGATGTGCTTCCAGCTGCGGCAACGTCAGCTTCGCCACAAGCGGAGCCCCCAGTCGTCGGTCGAGGTGGGTCAGAGACCCCCGTACGTTACCGCCCGGCGCAGATGATCAACGCCTACCATGACAGTCGCCCGCCCCCCTCGGAGGAGTGTGACCGTGCCGCAGTTGGCGATCGCCAAGGAGTTCCTCTCCGAGTACGCCAAGCTGGAGAAGCCGGTCCAGAAGGCCGTGCAGGCCGCGCTCGACAAGTTTGCCCACGCCACCCATGCGGGACTGCACCTGGAAAAGCTCAGTCGGGCGGAAGACCCTCGGATCAGGACGATCCGGATCAACCAGTTCTATCGCGGCGTCGTCCTGGCGCCGGAGGCCGGCGACCTCTACTGCCTGCTTCGGGTCCTTCCGCACGACGACGCGATCGCCTGGGCCATGACCAGACTGTTCACCGTCAACCAGGTCCTTGGCGTGCTGGAGATGCGGGACGAGACACAGCTGCAGAGCATGACCGGCACGCTGCGCCTGGCCGCCGAAAGTACGCCGGCGCGGCTCTTCGACCATGTCAAGGACACGGACTTCCGCACGCTCGGCATCGACGACCACGTACTGCCCATCGTCCGGTTGCTGACCCAAGAAGCGCACCTGGACGCCCTGCAACACATGCTGCCGTCACTGCAGTACGACGTCCTCGTGGCGCTGGCCTCGGGTATGTCCGTCGAGGAGACCTGGGGTGAGGTCAGCAAGCATCTCGTCAACGCTGCCAAGCCTGACCGGGTGGAGCCGGACGACCTGTCCGCAGCTATCGAGCGGACCCCCGGTCAGGTCGCGCTCGTTAGCGGTCCCGAAGAGCTCGAGAAGCTGTTGCGCCCCCCGTTCGCGCTGTGGCGGATCTTCCTCCATCCGATGCAGCGCCGCATCGCCTATCACGATCCCTATCCGGGCTCGGTGATGATCACCGGCGGCGCGGGCACCGGCAAGACGGTGACCGCGCTGCACCGGGCCGCGCATCTCGCTGGGCCCTACGACAGCGGCGCGCCGATCCTGCTGACCACCTACAGCCGCCCGCTCACCGCCGAGCTGGCCAGCCAGCTGGACCAGCTTGTCGAGAACCCCCAGGACCGCGACCGGATCGAGGTGATCACCACCGGTCAGCTCGCCTCCTGGGTGGTCAACGACCGGCGCGGGGATCGCCCGGTGGTGCTGCCACAGCGTGACCTGATCGGCCTGGCCGGCACCGTGGACCCTTATTACACCGGGGAGTTCCTGGTCGACGAGTGGGAACAAGTGCTGCTTGCCCAGGACATCACCACACCGGAGGCATATCTGGCCGCCGCCCGTACCGGCCGCAGCCAGGGCCTGCCCCGCTCGGAGCGGCGGGCGGTGTGGGATGCCGTCGAGGCGTTGCGCACCCGGCTGAGCGACCTCGGGCGGTGGTCATTCCTGCAAGTGGCCGATGAGGCGGCACGCATCCTGCGGCTGGAGGAGGGGCCGGCCGTCTACCGGCACATCGTCGTCGACGAGGCCCAAGACCTGCATCCCGCGCAGTGGCGGCTGCTCCGCGCGGCCGTCCGCCCGGCCGAAGACGACCTGTTCCTCGTCGCGGACCCGCATCAGCGGATCTGGCAGCACCGGGTCCCGATGAGGAATACCGGGATCAACATCGTCGGCCGGACACAGCGGCTCACCGTCAGCTACCGCACCACTCAGGAAATTCTCACGTGGGCCGTCCGGGTTTTGGGGATCGTGTCCGAGGAGGACCTCGACGGTTGGCCCGACAGCCGGGAGGGCTACGAGTCGCCGATGCACGGTCGCCGCCCGATCGTCCGGCGGTTCACGGAGTGGTCCGAGGAGCGCACCGCGGTGGTCTCCCAAGTTCGGGCCTGGCTGGCGGACGGTGTCGAACCGGGTGCGATCGCCGTTGCGGCCAGGGTCAACGCTACGTCCGACGACGTGGCGAACGCGCTTCGCTCTGCGGGTATCGAGTCGGAGCCCCCGGGCCCGTCCGGCGGCCGGGTCCAGGTTGGCACGATGCACAGCATGAAGGGCCTGGAGTTCCAGTGCGTCGCGGTCGTCGGAGTCCAAGACAAGGTGGTGCCGCACGAGCTGGCGATCGTTCCGTTGGAGATCGACAGGGCCGCCCACCTGGAGAGTGTGCAGAGGGAACGGTGCGTGCTCTACGTCGCGTGCACTCGCGCCCGTGACCGGCTGTATGTGTCGTATTCCGGGGCGCCCAGCCCGTTCCTCCCCCGCTGACCTTCGAGGAGCCTCTCCATGCGCCCCCTACGCGTGGCCGTCCGGAACGTTCGCGGTGCCCTCGACGTCGAACTGCACCTGCGACCGTTCGGTGCGCTGATCGGCCCGAACAACGCGGGAAAGTCCACCCTGCTGGATGCCGTCCTACTGTTCTACGGCGCACTGGACTGGGACCAAGCCCGAGACCGTCCCTGGCAGGCGGAGCCCGACGGAGAATCCTGGGTGGAGATCGACTACAGCGTCGACGCCGCCGAGGCCAAGCAGATCGGCGTCGACCTGGTCGACGGCGACTGCCTTCGGATCCGGCGCTGGTTCACCAAGAGCACCGACCATCTTGCCGGGTCCTATTATCTGATTCCCCAGGACGGCGGCGAACCACAGCCGACCGGCTGGACCAGTGCCGCCAAACTCGGTCAGTGTGTCCACATCCCGGCGATCACCAACATGGCCGACCACACGTCGCTTTCCGGTCCCTCGCCGTTGCGGGACGTACTGCTCCTTGCCTTTTCGGAGCGGCACATCGAGACCATGCTCATGACCGCCAGGGCGGCCCTCGGAACGCTGAGCAGTGCCCTGCAGGAAGGGCCCATCACCGACCTCGAAAGCGATCTGGACGAGGCGCTGACGCCTTGGGGCCTGTTCGCGAGGGTCAACGTCGGAGAGCTGTCCAACGAGCTGATCATGCGTCACCTCATCGAACTGCGACTGCACCACGAGGACACTCACCGCCCGCTGGAGACCCAGGGATCCGGAGTCCAGCGAGCCATGGTCGCCGCCCTGATTCAGGCGGCGGCACGGCTACGGTCCAAGGCCAAGGAGGGCGCGTTCCGCTGGATCCTCTTCGAGGAACCCGAGGCTTTCCTCCACCCTTCCCAGGTGACACGGCTCGCTCACGACCTGCACAAGCTCGTTGCCACGGGCAACACGGCGGTGACGATCACCACGCACAACGCGTCCGTGCTCGCGGCAGCCGAAACGTCCCCTGAAACGATCACCCGGGTGCGTCATTCGCCTCACGGGATCGAGGTGACGTCACCCTCTCCCGCTCTGGTGCGCAAGGTTCTCGTGGACATCCACACCCGCTCGGACTACGCCATGGGCTCTCGCTCCTGCTTCAAGAAGGCCCGTCTGACTGCGGCCGACGAGGAACACAATCGGGTTCTCTACGACCTGGACGTGCAGCGGGCCGCCGCATTCTTCGCCGACCGGGTGATCGTCGTCGAAGGACCCAGCGATGTGTTGTTCTTCGAATGGCTGGCTCGTCGGGGTCACCTGGCCGAACTCGGCCCCAACGTCGGCGTACTGAGCGCCTTCGGCAAGTACGAGCTGCATCGCGCGGCAAGCACGCTGTCTCTGTTCGGCATCCCGCACGTCGTCCTCTGGGACGAGGACGCGGTCATGGCCAAAGACCAGAACGCTCTGAAGAAGCGGCTGTGTGAGGACGGATCCGCGCTCACCGCGCTGGCGGCGTCCGCCAACGATCCCGGATCATCCTTCGTCGGCGCGGTTCGTCTCACTGGCACCATCGAACGCTGGCTCGGCATCACCGAGGAGCAGGACAACCCCTGGAAGGCAACCAACATCGGCGCGTCCCTCGGTCAGGCCTACACGAACCCCTCTTCTCCGCTGCCCGCACGGGTCAACAACCTGCTCAACGTGCTCGCAGACCTGTTCGTCGGCCGGGACGTCGCTTCCTACCGGCAGCTGCCGGACTTTCAGGACGCGCTGATCTCGCCGACCCTGCCTCCACCGGCCGTCGATCTGCCACTCGCGGTCGCGACCTTCCCGCGCAGCACGTGCAGTTGTCCCGCACCGGCGTGGCCATGAGTCTTGTGATACTTCACCGTAGATCGTGATCTCATGCCTGACTCACGGCTCGGCGTGCGTAGTCCGGGAAGAAGCCATGGCCCTCGACGCTGTACCCTCTTGCCCCGCAGACGTGATTCTCAACCTGGTGCCCGATGGCTGGCCCGCAGGGCGAGTGCGGGGATGCGGGCGATCTTCTCCGGTGTGAGGTGATCCCAGAGGATGCCTGACGGGCGATGCGTTTCGGTCGTTCTGATGACTTCGTCGGGGGTGATGATCAGGTCAACGGTGACGTCGTGTTCGGTGGACGGGATCGGTTCGTCGATTACTTGGAGTGTGTGGACCGTGGTGACGATGAGGGTGGCGGGGCTGATGAGGCCGGCCTCAGTGAGCAGGGCAAACTCGATGTCGGAGTAGCCGGCGCCTTTGCCGATGCGGACTCCGGTTCGGTTTACTGCGACGCTACCGAGGACGACGATGTCGATTGGTTGGAGGGTGTCGACGTCGGCGGTCGGGGCGATGGTTGCCGCGATGTGACTGGCTGCTGCCTGCTCGGGCGAGGCGGTGAGTGTCGCGGGGTCGAGGACGTAGAACGGCTTCGGCGTGGCAAGTTTGGGGACTGCCATGTACACGATCTTGCCCTCGGTCAAGGCTTGCACGCGGACGGGTAGCTGGGCCTTGTCCGGCACGGATTTGATGACGTCGGCGGTCTTCCACCGGGCGAGCGCGGCGAGGCGTTCGGCGGCCTGCTCCTTGCCGTGGAAGTCCGGGATTCTGCCGTGGCTGGTCGCGTCGTGGACGGCGTCCGCGGCGTCGAGGGCGTTCCATACTCGTTCGCGGACACGTTGTTTGGCCTGGTCGTGCTCGGTGGGCACCGCACGCTCCTTGGTGTTCAGGTGACGGTCATCAGCGTGAAGAGGCGGTCTTGTACGTCTTGTACGTCGACTCTGCGATGCCAGGGGCGTAGTTCGCGGCCGGCGGCGAAGATGACGTTCATGCCCCCACCTCCTCGGGTTTGTTCCAGCTCGTCGATGGCCTGGCCAAGTACGGATACGGCGTTGTCGAGCTCTCCTTGCCTGATGAGGGCGAGTGTCAGGTTTCCGAGGACGATGGTGCGCGACTTCCGCCTGGCGGGCAATTGCTCGGCGGTCGACTGCAGTTGCTGCAGGGCACGTTGGTTCTGTCCGAGGTTCAGGTAACACGATCCGGCCAGGCGTCCGAACTGGGTGGGGGAGACGAGGTCGGCTGCGGCGTCGACGGAGGTGACTCGGTCGAGATGGCGTTCGGCCTGGGCGAGGGCTCGTTCGCAATCGGTGGCGTGCCCGAGCATCGCGTGTGCTTCTCCGGCGTGGAGGAGGGCGACGGCCAGCAGCGCGGGGCTGGTGGTCTTGGCGGCCTCGGCTGCCCGCAGCGAGTAGTCGAGGCCCTGTTGTGGTTGGCAGGTGCCGTAGAGCGCGAGGTATCCGGTGCGTAGGAGGGCTCGCCCTTCCAGGGTGCGGTCGTGCAGGTGGCGGGCGAGATCGATGCCCTGTGCGTAGTAGGTGTGGGCTGTGGTGTGGTCCGAGCGTTGCGAGGCGTCCCAGACGAGTTGGCCCATCAGGGTCGCCGCCTCGGCCTGCAGGCTGTGGAGTTCGCGTTGGGCTCGCCCGGCGCGGGCCTGGTTGGCGGCCATGGTTACGCGAGTCAGGAGCTGGCCCGCGTCGGCGAGTAGCCCTGCGGAAGGCGAGTTGTCGTAGCGCTCGGCGACATCCAAAAGGTCCGCGCGCAATGCGGCTCCTGTGGCTGGGTCACCATGGCCCAGGCCTCCGACCACCGGCGACCGATCGCAATCGCCGACATCGCGCAGCAGCGTGTCGAGCTCCTCCTGGGACAGACTCAGCGCTCTCGCCAGATTCGGACGCATCCACGGCTGCGGGCCTTTCCCATTCTCCCAGCGGGCGATGGTGGTGCGGTCAACGCCGAGCCGCTCGGCGAGTGATTCCTGGGTGAATCCCCGGGACTCGCGGCGTTGCACGAGTCGATGGCGTTTGAACGTCATGGCGTGGCCTCCCGATTGCCATGGTCCGCCGATTCCCCAGGTCATCACCCACAGTGCCGCATGGATGCAGCATGTGTGCGGCTTTGGCGCCCTGTTCTCCAGCCGCGCGACGCGGTTCGGTGGGTCTACGCGAACGGACCGGGACGTGAAGTCCCGCTCACCGCGACGCGTCGGGGGCGGCGGCAGTCCGCCCTCGCAACCGAAAGGGAGGAATGCCATGCCCGAGATCGTGCCCACCATGGCCAAGGCGGAGGACGGCCTGCTGGTCGCCCGTCGCCGTATCGTGGCCGCCCGCTCGCGCGCCGAGCAGCCGTCCGACGGCGGCTCGACCGGCGTCAGCGACACGAACGACTGACGGCCCGACATGACGACCGCCGATACCTCGGTGGTCGCGCGCCTGGGTGGGGAGACCTTCCTCGCCCGGGTGTTCGGCCGAGAGTTCCGTATCGCACGCGGCGACGCCACCACCGTCGCCGGCCTGCTGGGCTGGGAGGACGTGAACGCCATCCTGGCCCGGCACCGCCTCGAACCTCCCCGCCTTCGCCTGTGCTCGGGCGGCGAGATGCTGCCGCAGCATCTGTACACGCGACCGGTGACCACCCGCCGCAACACCGTGTGGAACCGCATCCAACCGGCTGCCCTGCACGAGCGGTTGGCGGCCGGCGCCACCCTCGTCCTGGACGCCGCCGACGAACTCCACGCCCGCATCGGCGACCTCGCTGCCCAGTTGGAACGCGACTTCCGCACCGCGGTACAGGCCAACCTGTACGCGTCGTGGACCGCGAACGAAGGCTTCGGGACCCACTGGGACGACCACGACGTCGTTGTCGTCCAGGTCGACGGCACCAAGCGGTGGCGCCTGTACGGTCCTACCCGCGTCGCTCCGATGCACCGCGACGTCGAAGCCCCCGAGCCTCCGCCCGAGGACCCGATCGCGGACTTCGTGCTCACCCCGGGCGACACGCTGTACGTGCCGCGCGGCTGGTGGCACGCCGTCGCCGCCGAGAACGGCGGGCGGTCCCTGCACCTGACCTTCGGCCTGCAGAGCACGACCGGTGCCGACCTGATCGGCTGGCTCGCCGACACCCTGCGCACCCACCGGGCGGTGCGCGCCGACGTGCCGCGGCTCGGAACGGCACAGCAGAAGCGGGACTTCGCCGAGACCTTGCTCGAGCTCGTCACGGTCGAGCTCGAAGCCGAGGGCGTGGTCGATCGATACGCCGAGTTCCGGGATGCGACCGAGCAGCCTCGGCAGGCCCCTTCGCTGCCCTATGTCGATGGTGTGCCCGCATCGACCGGGCTGCCGGTGAGACTGCTCGTCTCACGGGCCTCGGTGACCCGTGACCCGGACGACCGGGTCGTACTTATGGCAGGAAGCCAGGAGTGGATCTTCGCCCCGCAGGTACACGCGATGCTCACCCTTCTCCTGGACTGCCGTTCCCACCGGCTCGGCGAACTCGCCCAGGCGTCGGGGGTGCGGGTCGAACAGGCCGCCGCCGTGGTCACCGAGCTGGTGGCCGGCCAGGTCGCGCACGTCGGGACGATGACCACGTGATGGCCACGCTCGCCTTGGGCACCTATCGCTGCTCTGATGTGGCATGCGCGGCGACGGTCGCGGTCGCCGCCGGGGTCGAGTGGATCGACACCGCGCCGAACTACGGCGCCGGGACGGCCGAGCGCGCTCTGGCACCGATCCTCGCGGCACACCCTCGAATCCGGGTATCCACGAAAGTCGGCTTCATGACCCGTGAGACCGCCGCCGACGCACTCACCGCAGGGGTACTCCACCGACGCGAAGCGGGTATCCGGCACAGCCTGGCGCCCGAGTTCGTACGTTGGCAGATCCACCGAAGCCGCACCGACCTCGGGCGACGACCCGACGTCGTCTTCCTGCACAACCCCGAACACGCCCCCGAAGGCAGCCGCGAGGCCCAAGCCGCGCGACTGCTGTCGGCGATCGCAGCCCTCGAAGAAGCGGCGGCCGAGGGCACGATCGGCGGCTACGGCATCTCGACCTGGACCGGCTTCTCCGCCAGCCGGTTCGACGTCGGGACGCTGCTGTCCATGGCGCGGACCGTCGCCGGTGAGGGGCACCACCTACGGGCAGTGCAACTCCCCGTTTCCCTGGTCCACCTCGAACCGCTCGTCGCCGCGATGGCGGGCGGCGGCGTGCTTCGAGACGCCCTCACCGCGGGCGTCGAGGTCTTCGCATCGGCCCCACTGCACGGCGGCGAGCTGCCCGCGATGCTCACCCCCGAAGCCGTCGAACTCGTCGGCGACGGACTGACGGCCGCGCAGGCCGCCCTGATCGTGCCGGCATCCGCACCGGGAGTGTGTCGTGTCCTGCTCTCCAGCAGCGACCCGCAACACTGGAGCGACGCCATGAGAGCCTGTGCGCGTCCGCCGCTCGACCCGAGTCGACTTCGAAGGATCAGCGATGTTTTCGCCGCCTGACGACCCGCGCGAAGTCGCCTTGATGCGCCACGCCTACCGGCGTTCCGCAACCGCTCTCACGGTCCTTCCCGACGACGGCACCGAAGTGTGGGGATGGCGCGGCAGGACCCTGAGCGGGCCTGTCACCGGTGACCACGGCCTCGGGTGGCTGCGACTCGTCCGCGCACCCGCCGACAAGGCCGGCGGCCGGTTGTGGCTCGGGCCGGAGGACGCCGAGAAGGCGATCCCGGACTCCGTGCCGAGGCCCCGGTTGCGCGGCGTCGAGGACTGGGTCAACGGCGACCACGCCTTCCGAGCCGAACTCCACGACCGCGTCACAGCGCGTCCGATCACCGCCGTCGGCCCCGTACTCCGCGAGGACCCCGGACTCGACGACACGTGGTGGCACGACCTGCGCCGGGCACTCGACGACATTGCCTCCGTGACCACCGACCGCGTCGCCCTGCGCCAGGCGTACGTCGACCGCGCCATGCCCGAGTACCTCGGCCGCCCGGTCGACACGACGGTGCCCGCCTGGACCACGGCCCACGGCGACCTGCACTGGGCCAACCTGACCGCACCCCGGCTCGCCATCCTCGACTGGGAGGGCTGGGGCACCGCCCCGGCCGGCTACGACGCCGCGATGCTCCACACCTACAGCCTCCTCGTCCCGGACGTCGCAGCCCGAATCCGAAGCGAACTCGCGCACGTCCTGAACACCCCCGCAGGCCGATTCTCCGAACTCGCCGTCATCACCCAGCTCCTTCAGACCACCACACGCGGCGACAACCTCGACCTGGAACAACCCCTGCGCGCCCGAGCAAGCCGAATTCTCGGCACCTGACCCTTCGCTTCCTCCCGGGAGCCAAGCCGACGGGATCGGCTTTGGATGTGGGCGGCGGCGCGTGGGCTCCGTACCCGGAGAACCCCTGAACGGGGCTCCGCCCGTTCCGCAGCTCTCAGCCCGAAACTCCGCCCTACAGCGGACCACGGTTCGCGTACCGGTGTCGCGATTCCGACCTGGGTTGATCGCGCGCTCGCTCATGCGCATACACGAATGGTTTTCACCACGAATCCCGAGAAGTCTGAGGACTACTGTGCCCAGCGATATTCTCGAACTTCCCTCCGTCCTGCGGTTGCGAGGTCCTCGACCTGTACGCATCGCGCGTGAGCACGCCGCAGCCAAGGCACGAGTCGCCGGCGCCCACGAGGACGACGTCGCCGAGGTAGTCAGCGAACTGACCACCAACGTCTTCGTCCACGGCCACCCGACGAGCGCCGTCTTGGTGACGACCCACACGGCCGACGGCCTGTTCTGGGTAACGGTGCTGGCCCGCCAACGTGCGGTGACCCTGCCGCAACCCGTCGAGGAACCGGACGCCGAATCCGGACGGGGACTGCTCCTGGCCCACGCCCTGACGACCGCCTTCCGATGCGAGCGTCGACAGAACGGCTACCAGGCGTTCATCGCCGGATTCGCGGTGCACCCGTGATCGGCCGATTCGTCCAACGGGCGGACGTCAGGGTCTCCCAGGGTGTCGAGCAGGACATCGACAACGTTCCGCACCCACCGCGGCCCTCCACCTTTGAGCGGGTCCGCGCCGGTTGCTGGGCTGCCATGGAGTGGTGGGACGTGAACGTGCGTTACCGCGAGCTGCACCGCCGGCTCGACGCCGCGCGGGCGGACCTGGTTGACCTGGGCATCGACGCCCGCGGCTTTGCCACCTACGCGGACGCGCTGCGAACGCGCATCCTCGACGCGCGGCTCGCAGACGAGGCGGTGCGTGCGATGAGCGAAATGCCCGATGAGGAACGGTGCGACGACGATGCGGCCTTCGACGGCTTCGCCCGGGAGTACGCGGCGTTCCGCCGGTTCCGCCGTGACGTCAAGGCCGCCGGAGAGGAGGGGGCGATGCAGGGTTCGGTCAGACGTGTGGGCACCTACAACCTCTTGAACGGCGGGGGTGATCGTTTCCCGTCGCAGATGGCGGTCCTACGGGCGATGGACCTGGATCTTGTCGCCCTGCAGGAGGTGCAGCACGGCACTCGGGACGATCACGCGCTGGAATGCTCGATCGCGAACGAGTTGGGCCTTCAGACGATGTTGGCCCCGTCCGCGAGCCATGGCTGCCACCTCGTGCTCGCATGGAACCCCGCCAGGCTCCGGTGCGTCGGCTACACCCCGGATGCCGCCGAGGGGAAGTTCCATCACACGCTCCAGCGCGCGAAGTTCGCCGTCCCCGACACCGGCGGGCTGCTCACGGTCCTGCATACGCATCTGGATCCGTTCTCGGGCGACGATCGCGAGAGTGAGGCCCGGTGGCTCACGGAGTACGCGGCGCCCGGTCGGCGCACGCTGCTGCTGGGTGACCTGAACACGATCGGGGCGTTCGACCCCGAACCCGACTGGTCGGCCCTGCCCGTCCACCTCCACTCGCGTCACCGGCTGTGCCGCGAGGACGGGACTCTCGGCCTGACCGACCGGCGGGCGATCCGCCTGCTCGACACGGCGGGGTTCGTCGACCCCTTCGCGAACCGGCGATCGGGGCGCGAGACGGTCGGTCACTGGGACGAGAAGGAGGACGGCATCCGCCGCCGGAGCGATCACATCCTCGGCAGCGGAGTCACGTTCCGCACCGCGGGCGTCATCGACGACCCGGCCGTGCGCCAGCTCTCGGACCACCTGCCCGTCTACGCGGTCGTTGAGGTCTGAAACCCGCGCCTTCAGGGCCTGTTCCGGTCGCGTGGGTCGTCCGTGACCGGAACAGCCAGTGTTCGGCGCGGATCGCGTCGAGCTCCAGCGCCCCGCCCTCGCGCGTACACCCCCGGCGCGAGGGCGGGGTTCCCGCGAGACGGCTCCGGCGACCGGCGCCATCGGTTCCGTGTGTGGCCGTCGGTCATTCCATGAGAAGGACCCGGTGACGTGACGTACCTCTGTGCTGCCGTTCCGGCCTGGGTTGGCCGGCTGCTGTTCGGACCGCCGGACGGTAGCCACGTCCGCCGGCACGAGCCGACGGCCCACCGCTTACCTCCTGCCGCCAGCCCTCGGAGGCCAGCCGCAGGCGGGCGGATGCCAGCCCACATGCGCGAGTGCGGGTCGGCAACAGGCCACCCAGAAGGCAAGGGGCTCAAGATCTTCCCCTCGGACCATGAGGCTCCGACAGTGCGCCCGTATCTCCGGGAGGCGGAGCGTCGCCGACGAGCACACCCGACTGCGGCACCGCATGTGCTCACGGGCGACTGCGATCTGCGGGTTGCGACGGTGTGCCCGTGAAGCCCACCGACGGAGCGAGCCCGGAACCCGAACGCCGGCCGGATCTGCGGGAGCTGTCCGCGTTGCTGGAGCGGTGGCGGATGGAACCCTGGGCGGAGATCGCCGAGGCGGCCCGCATCGCCGGAACGCTCATGCGGGATCGCCTGGTCGCGAGCGGACGGTGGGAGGCGCTCCCCGCAGGCGAACAGGCTGCCGTGCACTGGGCGATGGCCACCGGCCACGTGCTCGTGACCACGCCGATCCGCCATCGGAACCCGGACGAGGACGGCGCTCGTCTGCGTCGACTCGCCGAGACCGCCCGCTACGTCGCCGACCTGTGCGACGGCTGGACACACGGAAAACGTGCGTGTGACGCGCGCCGTGCCGAGGACCTCGGCCGCCGCCTGGCGGCGCTGCCGCACGGGTGGCGCGGGGAGGCCATGCGCCGGGTGACGGACGGCGAGGACCCGTCGGCGGTGTTCGCCGAGGCACACATCGCCCTGAACATCCTGCGCAACGTGTACGGCATCGACGCCCGCACACCTTGACCGACGACGTCGAGCTCGCCGGCCCACGAACCGGCAGCGGTGCCGGGCGGGAACGCCGCCCGGCGCCGCTCATGCGGATCAGACGTACGTACCGGCGAGCAGCCCGTCGAAGCCCAGACTGACGAGGGCTTCGGTGTAGGAGGGCCAGTAACGGTCCGGTGGTCCGGCGGCGAGAGCGTCGAAGTCATCCGCGCCGAGGTCGGGTTCGTGCCATTGGTGTGCGCAGCGGCAGCGGATGAAGGTGTGGCCCCTGTGGTGGACGAGGAGCCAGTCGCGGCCGGCGCCGCAGGCCGGACAGCGCACCGGGATGCCGGTGACACGGAGTTCATTCGGGTACTCGGTGCACGTCACCAGGGCGGCCTGGTCGTAAGTCCCGGGTTCGGGCATGGGGTGCAGGTTCGGAACGGGCGGGAGCACGGGTCGGTCGTCGGGGTGGGGTTCGGGCATGGTGTCCTCTCCGGACGGGGACGACACACCATGCCCCCGATCGGCTCTACAAGTCCATCGTGTTCGGCGACCTCCTTTGGGCCGCGTTCGCGCAGGTCACAGAGGTCCTGGCGGGTTCTGTGGTCAGCGTCTGTGGCGATGCTCCTCCGTGATGGGGTGGATCGGGGTCGGGGCGACGGGTCGGGTGGGTGTGGTGGCCGGGCGCGTGGTGCTGCGGGTGGTGGCGGCTCGTGATTGGGCGGTGGGTTGGTGGAGTCGGCGCCGGACGCGCCAGGTGAGGACTTCGGCGAGTGAGGCGGCGGTGTCGAGTTCGCGCTGTCCTACGGCTTCGAGCAGGACGGTGGTCGGTGCATTTCCGGTGCGGGCGGTTTGGGCGAGCGCGGTGTTGAGGGCGGGCCAAGCGGGGTCGGCCAGGATGCGGTCGGCGTGCTCGGGCAGCACCTGCCGCAAGGCGTCGAGGAGCTCGGGCTGCGCCGGTGGCATCTCCTGACGGCGTGCTTCGGTCGAGATGCCTGGTCGAGTCGGGCGGGTGGCCGTGGGTCGCGGGGCGGTGGTGTGGTTGTAGGCGGCCCGGAGGTGTTGGAGTGCCTGGTGGGCTGCGGCTGCCTGCTGGTGGTGGTTGCGGGCCCGGTGCCAGTGGGAGGCGGCGATCGCGGCCAGGACGAGGGTGCACAGGATCATGGCGGTTGCTCCGCCGTCCTGTTCGCTGCGGCCGGCCCACAGGAGGTCGCGGGCCGCCGAACGCATTGCGTCTCCGGCGCGTTGGTCGGCCTTGATACGCGAGCGGGTGGCGCGTTCGAACGCGATCGAGGCTCGGCGGATCTCCATGCGGGTGGGGCCGGTGGTGACGACGACCATGGCGGAGAACGCCTCGCCCAGCGCGGAGAGTTGGCCTGCCGCCGCTTCGTCCTCGTTGTGGCGAAGGTGCCCGGGGACGGCGTCGAGGGTGGTGGCTGCCCGGTACCAGGGCTCCGTGGCGGGGGTGCCGCGGTCGGTGTCGGGGTGGAAGCGGGCGCGGATCTTGGGCAGGGACAAGTCAGGGGCGAGTCTGGTGCCGCTGAACCAGATGGGTTCGCCGTGGGCGTTGGTGTCCTCGGGGAGTGCGACGTTGTAGCCGCCGACGTCGCCGGAGGGCAGGACTCGTTTCCTGACCCGGACCCCGAGCCGGTCCAGAGCGGCGAAGAACTCCGTCTCGTTCGAGGCCGCCGCGACCGCGGTGCGGACCTTGTCCCGCAGCTGTTCGCGCGGGGTGGTGGTTCGCCCTCGGCGTTCGGCCTTGCGGCGTTCCGCGTCGGTGGGTCGTCGGGCGGCGGTGCGGTCGGGGCGATCGACCCGGACCAGGCCCCATTCCTCCTCCATGCGGGCGCATTCGGCGCCGGCGCGGAAGACGTCCCGGTAGTTGTCGGGGCGACGCAGGTCGGCCTGGACGAGGGTGGCGAGGATGTGGATGTGGTCGTCGGCGTGGCGGACCGCGATCCAGCGGCACCCGTTGGGGTCGTCCTCGGCGGCGATCCCGGCGGCGGCGACCACTCGGCGGGCGGCCTGGGCCCATTGCTCGTCGGTGAGGATCGGGTCGTCGGGGTGGTTGCGCAGCGAGCAGTGCCATACGTGCTTGTCGGGGGCGTTGGCTCCGGCCTGGTCCACGCGCACGTCCAACAGGCGCGCGAGCCGGGTCAGGGCGGCGGTGTACTCGGGGGTTTCGGGGGCGAGGTGTCCGGGGTCGGGGAGGAAGCCCTCCCACGCGGCGACGATGTGCTGATCGGTGTGTGGGCTGCTGCTCTTGCCGGGGCCGAACAGGTAGTGCAGTGTCCCTCGGGTCCTGGTCCGGTTGACGATCTTGACGATCACCGGGTGGCCGTTCGCCCGAGGCGCAGATCGGTCGCCGCCTCGACCCGCTCGACGACCCGACGGCAGTGGTCGATCCCGTCGGTGACCGCGGCGGCCAGGGCGGTGTCCTCGGGGCGGGTCGATCCGCCCGCGTTGAGGCGGTGGGCGACCTGGTTGAACAAGGTGCCCGCCCGGACCAGGGCGGTCCGGGTCCGGACGAGTTCGTCGAGGAGGGCGTCGTCTGCGCCGTCGACCCGGAAGCCGGTGGCCCGGGCACGCGCGAGGGCGGCGTCGGCGATGTATCGGGCGAGGGTGTGGTGCTCGGTAGTGGCGGCCTCTTGGAGTTCGGCGCGCTCGGATGGGGACAGGCGCACGCTCACGGGCTTGCGCTGGATCTTCTTGCGCTTGCGGATGCGCGGCTTGGCGGGCGCGGCGGCGGAGGCGTCGACGGGCGCGTGCGGCGGCGTGTCGGCGACGGCGTACGGCAGTTCCCCCTCCCGTCGCGCCCCCCGGTGCTGCGGGCCGTGTGCGCCGTCCCCGCCCTCGGGGATCGGCGTGCTCGCGTGGGACCGGCCGACGGACGGTCCCACGCCTTGCTTGCTCGCCCCGCCGAGGAGGTTCTGCGTTGTCGCGAAGGGGAGTTCGTCGCTCAAGGTTCCGGCTCCTGACTGGGGAAGAGGTCACCCGCCCGGAACGTCCGGGCGGGTGTGGGGCGGTGACGGGCGATCAGGTGCGGGCGGGTGTCTTCGAGGCGGCGTCGGCCTCGTCGCGCAGGGTCCGCATCAGGTCGGTGAGGCGCTCGTTGGAGACACGGTGGCCCTGGTCGCGCAGGGCGTTGGCCACGATCGCCCGGGTGATCCGGCCGCCGTCCGCGACGGCCCGGCGGGCGGCCGGCAGAAGGTCGTCCTCGGCCGTGACGGGGTCCGGCTCGGCGGAGAACACGGTCGCCTCCGGTCCGGTGAGGGCGAGTTCGGGCTGCTCGATATCCCCGGTGACCGTCGCTGTGGGCAGTCGGTCGGTCACCGGGTCGCCGGTCCGGGGCGGGTGTCCGGGCGCGATCCGCCGGTCGGTCGCGGCGGTGGCCGGTTGGCGGGCGATGAGGATGTACAGGTGGACCGCCCCGGCGAGGGCGAGCGGCGCGAGCGTCGACAGGACGCCGACGGTGGTGTTGCCCAACCGCAGCCCGGGGTCGTTGCCCGGGTGGGTCTGCTGGTTGATGCGGACCGCGTGCAGGGCGTTGGCCCAGATGCTCGCGCCGGTCGCCGATCCGAACAGCAGCCACACGTACACCCGGGCGGCCGGCGGCGCGGTCCGCAGGACCAGGAGGGCGCGGATGCCGTAGGCGATGAACCCGTCGATCAGCAGCGGGAACAGGAAACTCAGCGCGCCGCGCACGTGAACGGCCACGGCCATCTGCCGCAGCGCGTCGTACGAGAGGGCGAACCCGGAGAGGCCGAGCAGGGCGATCGCCGCGCGGTCCCAGGGTGTTGCTCGTGCGGAACCGGGGGCGTGGAAGGTGGTGGGCAGAGTCGCCTCCTGCCGAGTGTCGATGGGGTGGGCAAGGGTTTGGGCAAGGCCCGGGCGCGGCGGCGTTGCACTCGTCCGCCTCGATACCGAGGGACGGCGTCTGCGGGCGTCTCCGTGCCGTGACGTTCCGGGCGCCGGGGCAGCCCCCGACGGTGGGTCAGTCCGTCGGTTCGCGTCGTCGGTCGGGTCCGGTGAGGATGACGCGGTCGGTCATCTCGGCGAGGCGGGAGGCGACCCGGTCACCGAGGACGTCGCGGATGCGGGGGATCGGCAGGTTGGTGGTCAACAGGGTCGGCAGCATGTGCTCGTAGCGGTGGTCGACGAGGCGGTAGGTCAGTTCCTCGGTCCACTCCGAGGTCTTGGCGGCACCGAGGTCGTCGAGGATGAGCAGTGGGCAGCGGCTCAGTTCGCGCATCTCGCCTTCCGCGTCGTGGCCCTGACGGGGTCTCATGGCGGCGTACAGCGCGGCGGTGGTGATCTTGTTCCAGCGCAGCCGTACCCCGGCCTGGAGGAGGCCGCGGACGGCTCCGTACGCCTGGTGGGTCTTGCCGGTGCCGGTCGTCCCGGCGATCAGCAGCGAGGGTCCGGTGGCGATGCCGAACGTCCCGCCCGGTCCGTGGCGGGCCTCGTTGACGATCTGCCGCATCCACCCGGTGATGCCGGGGTGGTCGGCGACGGCGGAGCGGTAGCGCGGTGGGATGCGCTGTTCCGCCATGGCCAGGGCGTCGGCGATGCGGTCGCTCTCGTCGTCGGTGTCGAGCGGGCGTGCGGGGTTGAGGCCGCGTTGGGCGAGGATGCGCAGGACGCGCTGCTCGGAACCGGTGCTCACCCGTTGCGGGTCGGCGGGTCGGCGGAGGCCGGTGGTCACAGGTCACCGCCGTAGGCCGCCTCGGGGTCCTCGGGATTGGTCCACGGCCGGTACGTCGCCGGGGCGCCGGGTCGGTCGGCGTTCATGACCTCGTTGACCAGCCCCGGCAGCGCGCTCGGGCTGAGGCCCTTGGCCCGCAGCCGCTCCAGGCCGGCCCGGATGTGCTCGGTGGACATGCCCTCGTTCAGGAGGATCTTGGTCTCCCGGCCGATCCGGCTCAGGACGCTCTCCGGCGGCCGGGTGCGGCAGGCGTTCACGTACTCGGCGACGAGCGCGGGAGTGATGTCGGGCGCGTGGGCGCCCGCGCCCCCCGGAGGGAAGATCCTAGGTCCAGGATCCAAGATCCTAGATCCGGGCGTTGAGCCCTCACCGACATCTTCGTGAGGGTTCACTGAACCCTCACGGAATGCCGTCCGACCTGCGGATTCGCGATTCACGGAGTTATCCGTGAGGGTGCGGTGCACCTTTACCGAGCCCTCACTGAGCCCTCCGTGAGGGCTCGGCGAGTCGTCCCCGAAGGCTCTTCCGGCCGTCTTGCGCGAGGCGTCGTGATCCGGGCAGGCGGGCAGCCGGGAAGCGCTCGGCCGGTTGATCTTCTGGTGCTGGTGCCAGGTCACGATGTGCAGGTACCGCTTGCCGTCCGCGGTCGTGTAGCGGCAGAGGAGTCCGGCCTCGGCGAGCTGCTGGAGGTCGTTCTCGACGTCGAGCGGCGTGTGCTCGGGACGCAGCGGCCACAGCACCCCGGCGATGATCGCCGCGTGGTCCCGGTGGCGTCCGTGGTCGTCCGCCTGGGTGAAGAGGCCGACGAAGGTGCGCTCGGCGGTCACGCTGACCGAGGCCAGACTCTCGGAGCTGAACAGCTCCGGCTTGATCGTGCGGATACGCGCCACGGCTATCGCGCCTCCGTCCGGGTGGGACGGCGCGTGGCGGATGCGCCCCGGAGGGCTGTCGTCGTACGCTTGGTCAAGGCATTTCCTCACTCGGCGGTCCGGGGGGCAACCCGGTTTCGCTGTGGTCGAGCGTTCAGGGATGGGCGGTCGCGAGGTGTGTTGTGGGGCTCCCGGCGTTCGTAGCGCCGGGAGCCTTTTGCGTGCCCCGGTGCTACCCGGGCCGATCCTCCGTTAATCCCTGGAGGATCGTTTGCATTCTATTCTGCATCAGGCTACTCTCCAACGGCGGTCGATGCAACAGGGCTTGGTCGCATTGCAAGGAGGATCGGATGAGCGGATCGGTGCCCGGCCCGCCGGGCGGCCCGCAGTCGATGTGGAGCGAGGACAACGTCGCCGAGCGGGTGCGCCTGGAGCGCGAGGCGCGCAAGTGGAGCACAGCGACGCTGGCCGAGCGCATGTCGGACGCGGGCTTTCCCATCAACCAGTCCGCGATCTGGCGGATCGAGAGCGCCGAGCCCCGGCGGCGGATCAACCTCGACGAGGCCATCGGCTTCGCCCAGGTCTTCGGCATCGACCTCGACAACCTCCTCGGACCGCCGCAACTCGCGATGCACGAGCGGGCCGTCCGGCTGATCGACGACGTCCGCACGTCCTACCGCGCCATCCGCGCGGCCAACGACCAGCTCGCCGCCGCCCAACAGGCCCTTGAGACCTACATCGACGCCCACCCCGAGATCGAGGACGAGGTCGGCGAAGCCGTGAGCCAGGTCATCGCGGAGGAACTGGTCACCCCGGGCCCCTTCTCCGGCCCACCCCTCGTCCACTTCGGCCATCCACCGAACGCGGACGAGGAGGACGGCCCCACCGACCCACCGGGCGAGTAACCGCCCACCCGAAACCCCGCCGCCCCGGTGCTACGAACACCGAGGCAGCGGCCATCACCATGAACCGCCCATCCCTGAACGGAACGACCCGGCGGCCCTTTGCCCAAGGCGCCGCCGAGTAAGGACCTGCCTTGTCCCAGATCCGCCCGAACACCGCCGTGTCCGCCGACCCGACCGGCGACCCCACCCTCGTCGCCCTCACCGTCGAGGAAGCCGCCCGCCGTCTCGGCATCGGCCGCACGACGATGTACGCCCTGATCGCTTCCGGCGACATCCCCTCGGTCACCATCGGCCGCCTGCGCCGCGTCCCGGCCGAAGCCCTGGGCGCCTACGTCGCCGGCCTGCTCGTCGCCGACCTGCCGCTCGCGGCCTGAACGGGGGCGATCGAATGCCCGACAACACCCGGCAGCCCAACGGGGCTTCGTCCATCTTCCAGGGCAACGACGGCCGTTGGCACGGCTATGTCACCGTCGGCGTCAAGGACAACGGCCGACCCGACCGCCGCCACGTCTCTGCCAAGACGCGCACCGAGACCACCAAGAAGGTCCGCGCGCTGGAGCGCGCCCGCGACGCGGGTACCGTCCGGAAGGCCGGCCAGGCGTGGACGCTCACGGCGTGGCTCCGGCACTGGATCGACAACATCGCCCCGCTCGCCGTCACCGAGAACTCCCTCGCCGGTTACGAGGTCGATGTCCGCGTGCATCTCACTCCTGGCCTCGGCGCGCACCGCCTGACCAAGCTGGAGCCCGAGCACCTGGAGCGCTTCTACGCCAAGATGCAGGCTGGCGGCAGCAAGCCCGCCACCGCCCACCACGCGCACCGCACCCTGAGCGTCGCCCTCGGCGAGGCGGTCCGTCGCGGGCACCTCACGGTCAACGTCGCCAAGATCGCCAAGGCCCCGCGCTTGGACGAGGAAGAGGTCGAGCCCTACTCGGTCGAGGAGGTCCAGCGGATCCTCCTCGCCGCCGTGCAACGGCGGAACCAGGCCCGCTGGGTCGTCGCCCTCGCCCTCGGCCTACGACAGGGCGAGGTCCTCGGCCTGAAGTGGTCGGACGTCGACCTCGACTCGGGCTTCATGTGCGTTCGGCGCGGCCGACTGCGTCCCAAGTACGCGCACGGCTGCGGCGACACCTGCGGTCGCAAGGCCGGCTACTGCCCCTCCCGCGAGCAGATCCGCCGCGAGACCAAGGACACCAAGTCCCGAGCGGGCCGCCGCACCATCGGCCTGCCCGACGAGCTGACCAAGATCCTCCGCCGCCACCGCGAACTCCAGGACGCCGAGCGCGCCCAGGCCCGACAGCTCTGGACCGAGACCGGCTACGTGTTCACCTCGGCCACCGGCGCGATCCTCAACCCGAACACCGACTACCACCACTGGAAGGAACTCCTCCAAGAGGCTGGCGTCCGCGACGCCCGCCTCCACGACGCCCGCCACACCGCCGCGACCGTCCTCCTGCTGCTCGGCGTCCCCGAGCGCATCGTCATGGCCATCATGGGCTGGTCCTCGACCACGATGGCCAAGCGCTATCAACACGTCACCGACCCGCTGCTGCGCGACACGGCAGAGAGGGTCAACAACCTTTTGTGGAAGACCGGTACCAGCGAAACCCCGGAGTCCGAGGGGTAAAACCGGCCGTGACGTGACTGTCTGGTCTGGGGGTTCGACCTCGAACGGGCCGAGCCCCCAGACCAGCGGGCGCAGGGGACGCCCCTCGGCACGGACACACGGATCCGGGGCGTGTCCTGGTGCGCCCCACCCGCTCTCGGAGGGCGCGAACGGCGGTTGGTGGGGGCGGTGTCCAGCATCAACCGTCCCAGGGCGCGGTGTACGCGTTCGTGATCTTGATGCCGATGAGGGTTGGCAGGCCCCAGTAGTGCAGGGCGATGGCCTTGAGATGCCTCGGGTCCTGGTCCAGGAGCGTGCCGGACCGCGCGGCGTCTTCGAGCATCCCCAGCAGCACGCGGTCGAAGCCGCAGATGTGGCCAAGTTCGTCGGGAGCTCCGCAGGTTACGAGCAGAATCTCGTTCTCGGGGCGGTCCTTGTCACGTACGAGGTCGCGAAGTGCTTCGACCGCTTCATGGGGGTAGATCGCCCGCGAGGCGGTCGCGATCACCTGGACGCTTCCCGGTTGCCCACCGCGCTCGACCCGCGTGGCCAAGGCGCCGATTAGTGGGTAGTAGCCGGCATGGCCGAGGCTGTTCGGGAAGCCGTTGCTCATGTCGACGCCGTCGAGCCAGCAGCCCCGGTCGGCGGTGAGCGCGTCTGCGATGTCGGTGAGCAGGGTTCGGTCGTCGCGAGGGAGGCTCGCCTCGCCGATGAGGGTCAGCATGACCGTGTTGCCCACAAGGTGGGGATAGCGGGAGAGGTTGTCGGTGAGGAGTGTCTCCAGGCGCCGCCCGAAGGCGCGGATTCGGGCGAGATCGATCCGCACGCGGGGGAGGGTCAGTTCGGCGAGTTCGATGCCCCAAGCGCGCCCCGATGCGCCGGTGAGTCGTCGGTCGGGTGGATCGCTGCCGGGACTGACCGTGAAGGGCGCATCGACCGGCGTGTGGACGGTGAGCGCCATGAGAAAGGAATAGAGCTGGGAATCCTCGCGGCTGGCCTTGCTCAGGTGGCCCAGCGCGGAGATCCGCACATCACGAGCGGCCCCACCGACGGAGTAGGTATTTTGGGCGCCCCTGGCAGAGTTCGTCGCGTTCATGCCTGACGAGGCTCCTCCGTCGCACACCGGGGTCGCAACCACATATCGCTACGAGGCGATCGGATTCGGGCCGCCAACCTGGGACGGTCCTTCCGAAGTAACGACGAGCGACGTGCGCGATGCGGTAGCCGTTAGTCGTGGAGCGGTTGGCGTGATCGACCGGACCATGTCGAGTCGCTCTGAACCGCGCCGAACGGTGATGGACGATTGCCTGCGAGATTGCTTCTGACCTGGGGACTCTTCGGCCCAACTGCAACCAGAACTGCAACCACAACGACGTCAGCCCGGACCATCGGAATGGTCCGGGCTGACGTTTTGCCTGTTCAGGCTGGCGGAGGATACGAGATTCGAACTCGTGAGGGGGTGAACCCAACACGCTTTCCAAGTCTGTTTGCCTGCTGTGGCCTGTCGTTCACGACGGTTCAGCACCGTCCGGGCCTGCCTGTGAGGCGCCCGCGCGGCGGTCTGCGGGACACCGGTGAACTGAGCCGAACGCCGGTGAATGAGACGGAAACTGAGACGGAACCGGTGGCCAGTCCGTCAGGGGAGTCTGCTCATGGCGTGCCCTGGGCTTGGCTCATCTCGCTTCGTTGGGCGTCGGTTGACTGTCCTTTCCGTCCTGGGCCTTCAGGTAGTGGAATTCGGGCTTGGGATGCATCAGGAAGTCGTGATGCGAGATATTCCAGGCGTAGGCACCGGCCATCGAGAAAGCCACGATGTCGCCTACGCGGATCCGTTCGACCGGTACCCGGCTCGCGAATACGTCCTTCGGCGTGCACAGCTGGCCAACCAACGTGACCAGCTCATTGCGTACTTCAGGGCGATTGTCGGCTTGCGTTTCGGTTTCCAGCACGGTGAACGGTTGATTGTGTTGTCGCGTGACTGGTGTGCGGATGTGCATGGTTCCGCCGCGCAAGATCGCGTACCACTCCCCGTGTCCGCGCTTCACGTCGATTACGTCAGTGACATACCAGCCGGAGTAGACGCTCACGGATCGGCCCGGTTCGATCCGGAGGATTTCTCCGGGAGTGCTGAACTCTGAGACTCCTCGGCCGTATGCAGCCCAGTCGTATTGGGCAGCTGGATCTTCGTAGTCGACAGCCATCCCGCCACCGAGGTTGATCTCTGGCCGCACTACACCGGCCTTGGCGAGCCAAGGGCGGGCCCACTCAAGAATCTCGGACGCTTGGCGCAGCATGTCCGGGGCGTTTAGACCTGAAGCGAGATGCGCGTGGATGCCGCGCAGTCGTACCCACGGGGACGTCCCCAAGATGTCACGACAGGCTTCGATGAGATCGGGATCCATGCCGAACGGACCGCTCATCGACAACGCAGCACCATCGCGCTGCCCAGCGAGGTTCAGGCGTAGAAGTACATCGACTTCCTTCCCGATATCCCGGGACAGCGCTGCCAGATTCGCCATTTCATGCGGACTTTCCACGTGAATTCGCTCGACGTTCAGTTCCAGAGCGCGAGTCAGTTCATGGCTCGTCTTCCCCGGCCCACCGAAGGCGATTCGGGCAGTAGGAAGAATCTTCCGCACGTGTTCCAGCTCTCCGCCGGATGCCACTTCGATACCATCCACATACGGATCCAGAGTGCGCAGAATGGCGGCTTCGGGATTCGCTTTGGCGGCATAGAAGATCTCCAGACCAGAGGCTGAGAGAGCTTCCCGTATGGACGCGGCATGCGATGCCAGAGCATCCAGATCGTAGATGTAGGCGGGCAGCCGTCCAGCGAGGTGGGACGACTTCTCTTTGGCTGCTTCGCTGATCATGGGTCTCCTGCTTCTCAGGCGAGCGGGAAAACATGCTCGATAACCAGGTACTGAGCGGGCGCGAGTGTGGTGGTAACTTCGACCACGCGGCCCTCGGCGGTTTCCCCGACATGAAAGATTTCGGTGACGGTGCGTTCTGGACTGATCTTGAGAAGGTGGGCTTCTTCCTCGGTCGGCAGTCGGCTGGGGGTGATGCGTTCCCGCGCCACAGTCTGGGGATATCCAAGCTCAGCCAAGGCGCTCTTGACGCCCCCGCGAATAACCGGCGCGGGCTCCGTCAGAACGGTGTTTTCGGCGATGTCCAGAGGGAACCAGGACGCATTCATGCGAACGGGAATCTCACCGGCGAAGAGCCTGCGTCGCCTGACCAAGCAGTTCACCTCCCCGGTTGCCAATCCGAGTGCTTCCGCAATCTCCACTGGCGGCTGAGCGCGTTCCACGCTGATTTCATGCCGGGGTTCCAGCCCAAGGGCCTTTACCTCGCCGTCGAACGCGCCTCGCGCACCGTTCCGTTCGCGTGCCTCTCGTGAGTAGCGCGCGGCCGAGTGCACCATCGGCGGAAGCCAAGTCACGACAGTGCCGCGTCCCTGCTGCGGGCGAACCGCTCCCTCGGCCGACAGAAGGGTCATCGCCCGGTTGACCAGGCTGCGGGACGCGCCGTACCGCTCGGCCAACTCAGGCTCCGGTGGCAGCAGCGATCCCGTCGGGTACCGGCCGTTCACGATGTCTTCTCGGATGGCTGCGGCGATCTCGCGGAAGCCCAACTTCGGTGAAGCCATGGCATCACTCCCATGTCGTGGCGCCCCCGGATGAGCGCTCACCGATGCTATCAAACGCCAAACGTCTGTCATCTCTTGACAGTCGGCCTCGATGCCGTGCAGGCTGACAACACGTCAAACGTTTGGCGTCTAGCTTCTTCGAGGGCTTAGACCGCCATTCCGCATGACTGCGCTACGTCAGTTCTGCGCGACCTGCCAGGGAAGGCGGCTTCGGCCGTACGCCCGTAAGCGCCGGGACAGCTTGGTCCTTGAGAACTCAACAGTGTGACGAACGAGATCGAAACGAGTGATTTTGGTCCTCGGCGCGCGGCATCACGCGTGCGCTGGGGGTCACGGCCACTCGTCTCTTGAGACGGGGCACACCGTTGTGTGCCGGAGCGACCACCTGTCCTTGGCGGGGTGGTGGCCGCTCCGTGGGTCGTTTCTCCAGTAGAGGGAGTACGACCGTGAGAAGCATTGTCGCTGGTCGCCACGCGGCCACGATCGCCGAGTTCGCCGAGTTGGCGCTCGGTATCGACTGGGCTTTGTTCGACGGGGAGCCCGGGGAGAGCGAGCAGGAGCGCGCGGCGCGGTTGGACGCGGCGCGGGACATCCTCGCCGACCTGTGGGCGACCGATCGCGAACTGGCCCGGCACGTCGAGGACATGTTCGCGTCGTTGTGGGCGGTGGATTCGGGCACTGCGGTGTGCGCCGCGTTGCTGCTCGACTCGGCCGCCGCGCAGGCCTGGGAGACGTTCGACGGGTTCGAGGAGGTGCGGGCGGCATGACGTGCAAGGCGTTGATGTCGTTCCGCGACGGACGTTGGCGGGTGATCGTGGCGATGCCGGGGCGGGTGTCCTTGTGGCCGGAGCACCGTTTCCCCCGGGGCGCGGTGGTGCCGACCGTCGCGCAGCGTTCACGAGTGGTGAACGCGCTCGGTTTCGTGTTCACGGACGGGGCCGAGTGGGAGTGGTCCGAGGACGCCGAGGTGCCCGGCGACGACACGTCGCGGGTGCTGCTGCTCGCCGCGATCCGGGTCCGTCGGGCGGGCGGGGGCGGTCGATGAACACCGCTCAGGTGCGTTCGGCGGAGCAGGCGTTGAGCGTGGGGACGTGGGCGATCGTCGCCGGGGCGATGCTGTATTCGGTGCTGACGGTCACCCCGTTGGCCGCCGCGCACACTCCGCCCGAGTGGGCGTGGACCGCGCCGATCCTGCCGTTGGTGGTCGATGCCGCCGTGGTGATCGTGGTGCGCCTGGACGCCACCTTGGCCCGGCTCGGCGAGGGTGGCGGGGCGTGGCCGATCGTGCTCCGGTGGATGACGGGCGCGATGACCCTCGCCCTGAACGTCGCCGAGAGTGCGTTGCGCAAGGACATGGTGGGGGCTGCGGTTCACGCGGTCGCGCCGCTGCTGCTGATCGTCACCGCCGAGACGGGACTCGCCTACCGGCGCGCGATCACGGCGGCGCAGGTCGCGCTGAACGAGCGTGAACGCGCCGAGTTCGAGCGGCGGGAGCGGGTCGAGGTCGAGCGTCGTGAGACGGCCGAGCGGGCCCGCCGTGAGGAGCGTGAGCATCAGGCTCGGATGGCTCGTGAACAGCGTGAGCACGACGCAGCTGTGGAGCGTGAACGCGCCGAGATCGCCGAGCGCGCGCGTCGTGAGGAACGCGACGCGGAGCGGGCCCGGGAACGGACTGAGGCGGCCGAGCGTGAGCGGCGTGAACGCGAGGATGAACAGCGGCGCGCCGAGCTTGAGCACCGTGAACGGCAGGCCGCCGAGCGGGAGCGGCGGGAGCGGCTGGAGTTGTTGTCCGCCGATCCGGCCGAGGGCAAGTTGCCCGAGGACCGCGCCCGGTTGATCGTGCGGGCCGCGTTCGAGGAAGGCCACCCGGTGCGCTCCGCTGCCGAGTTGTGCGGCTGGTCGGTCGGTTGGGTCTCCACCCGCTATCAGGAGTTTCGTGAGGAGCCTCCCGCCGGGCGGTTGAGTCTGGTGGAGGGTGCGCGGTGACCCGGCCCCCGATCGTCGGCGGCCCCGTGTGGTCGGCGGTGACGGCCCGGGAGGGCGGCACCTGCGGGTGCCGCGGCGAGTGCGGACGGCGCCACAAGGACACCGGCGGCCGATGCACCCGACATGACGGCCTGATCGTGGGACCGCGTGACCTGTCGGTGTCGCTGGCGGTCGCGGTCGCCCTGGACCCGGCCGGGTTGACGACGTGGTGCGAGCGCTGCCACGGCCCGGCGAGAAGCGCGGCGAAGGCAGCCGCGGGGAGTGCCCGCGCGGCCGAGTCCGCGACGGAAGCCCTGTTCTGAATCCTGACCGGTTCCCCTCACGCCCGGCCCGCACGCTGCGGCCGGACGCGAGGGAAGCGGGGTCAGCCCTGCTCGAACCCATTCACACCGCATACGAGGGAGGGGCCAGATGGCCCAGCAGCGGCGCAGGAGGAGCACGGCCCAGGACGTCCTGGGCGACCCGGAGTTCATGACGAACAAGAGCATTCGCGACTACTGCAACGGCGGGCGGCTGTTCTGCCGTGACGGGTCGCTCGAACTGGCCATGGCCGCCGAGGAGTTGTACGCGGTCCTGTCGCAGATCAACCCGGTGGACGCCCGCCTCGCCGGGCGTGCCGGGCGCAAGCGGGCGAAGGACACGTCCAAGCACCTGATCATCGCGGCCGAGGCGCTGAAGTACGCGGCCGGGTCGATGGCCAAGGCATACGCGAGCTTCCAGAAGAACTACGCGGCCGAGTTGCAGGCCGCCGGGGTCAAGTCCAAGCCCGTCAAGCCCACGTTCAAGTTCGAGGCGTGAGGAGACGCATCGTGGCAAGGAAATCCAGGCGTTCGCGGGCGACGGCGGTGGCCACCGCCCCGCTCGACCAGGCCGCCAAGCACCTGACCAGCCGCGCGGCACCCCTGCTGCCGCCGTGGATGGTCGCGGCGGGCCTGACCATCCCGGCGGCGCTGGCGCACGACACCATCGGTACGAACCCGGCCGCGACCGCGCTGATCGGCGCGGCCGGTGCGGGGATCACGGTCGCGGCGTGGTCGGAGGCGTCGAAGCGCTCCCCGCGACTTCGGGCGATGGCCACGGTATCCACCGGCGCGGCCAGTGCCTACCTGACGGCCGCGACCGTGGCCGGGCCGACGTCGCCGAACGTGGCCCTGCTCCAGGCACTCGGCGGTGGGACGCTGGCGCTGTGGTGGAATCTTCGCCACGCCCTGCGCAACAGCGGCGCCGAGAGCGTGAGCGACGGATTGTTCGAGATGGTGGGGCTCGCCCGGACGCAGGTGGTCAAGGGTGAGGTGGTCGGCGGGGAGGTCCGCGCGGACCTTCAACTCCCTCCCGGGGAGCTGACGCCGAAGGACGTGCAGGATCGCATCCCGGTGTTGGCGGGTGCGCTGCGCACGAGCCCGGCGGCGATCCGGGTCACGCCGGACCGCGACGACCATTCGAAGGTGTCGTTGTCGGTGACCCCGGTCGATCAGCTCCGCAAGGCGATTCCGTACCCGGGGCCGCAATTGCCGGGGCAGTCGATCGCGCGGCCGATCCGGTTCGGCGTCTACCAGGACGGCCGCCCCATGCAGGTGTGGCTGCCCGGCAGCGACGACCGCGACGAACCGCGCCCGCTGTCGCACATGGCCGAGACCGGCATGACCGGCGCGGGCAAGTCCGAGTCCATGGTCATCGTGCTGACCGAGGTCATGACGCGTTCCGATGTCGTGGTGTGGGTGGGCGACCCGTCCAAGGGCCGTCAGACGCTCGGCGACATCCGCCACGGCCTGGACTGGTGCGAGACCACCACGACCGGAGTCGGCGCGATGCTCGACGTGCTGGTACCGGTGGTCAAGACCCGCGCCGACCTGCTCGGGCGTCTCGGGTACAAGCAATGGGTCCCCGAGTGCTGGACCAAGCACAAGATTCCACTCCTGCTCGCGCACTTCGAGGAGTCCAGCGACTCCGCGGTCGCCGACCACCCCAACCTCGTCACAGCCGCCAAGCAGGCGCGGTCGGCGGGTGTGGTCCTGTCGGTGTCGTTGCAGCGCGCGTCGTACGCGGGCATCTCCACCGAGGTCCGCTCCCAGTTCGGCACCGCGTTCATCTTCGGCGCGAAGAACGACGAGGACGCGTCGTTCATGATGGACGACCGCGCCAAGGACGCCGGGGCCTCCCCCGAGGTGTGGGCCAACACCCAACCCGGATGCCTCTACCTCCAAGCCCCCGGCGTGCCCGTGGAACGCTGGGCCGTCCCGGGCCGGGTTTTCCGACTGCCCGAGCCGGAAGACCTGCGGCGCCTGGTGACGATGTACGCGCCGGTGCGTCCCCAGGGTGTGGACAAGGCGACGGCCGCCGTCGCCGGACCCCGATACGCGGCCTACAAGGCATCGGCCGCCAAGCGCGCGGCGGGCGAGGAACCGCGCGAGCCGGGCCCGCTGCGGACCGCACTCGCCGAGCAGCCGCAGGCACCCGCGAACCTCCCGGAGGCAGACGGCATGGACGCCGAACCGCTCGATGCCGCAGACGCGTTCGACGGCGCCCCGGGCGCCGAGGAGCGGCCGTACGTGGTCGATCACGAGAGCGACCTCGACGCGGCGGCAAACCCCGACGCGGAACTTGAGGAACCCTCCCGGGTGATGCAGGTGTCCGAGCCGGAGTTCGCAAGCGGTCGCTCCACCGAGGACGCCCTCGCCGAGATGGCGACCATCCTGGACGAGTTGCGGGCCAGGGGCGAGGCGGTGTGCGCACCCAAGGACTTCCCGCAGGCCCGCGTCGGGCGCCACCGAAGCTGGGTTTCCCGGCGCCTGGCCGAACTCGCCGACAGCGGCCGGGAGGTCGCCGAGAACCCCGGCGGACAGCTCGGATCCTGGCTGATCATCCCCCGCGACGACGCGTTCGAGGACTACGCCGCGTAGCCGTGCGGCGGGGTGTGCGCACGCGTGCGGAAGCCGTGCGCACAACTGTTGCCCTCGCGCGCACGCGCGCGCGTTGACCAGCACTTTCGCCCGTGCGCACGCCAGCACGCGTGCGCACATCCACACCCACACACCACTACACACAGTGACCAGAAAGGCAAGGCTGCCATGGCAGACGAGAAGACGACCAAGCACACCTGCAACGGCGGACGCGGCCCCACCTTCGGCCGCAAGACGGCGGGCTGCCCCCGCTGCGACGAACTGATCGCCGGGGCGAAGCCGGTGGTCTGGCGCGAGAGCAACAAGCAGCGCGACGCCCGGATCGCCGCCGACATGCGCACGCGCAGGCACGACTGCCGCGCCTCGGGGTGCTCGATCGTCTGCACCTCCGGCGACTGGTGACCCCACCCCGGGACGACCGCCGGACTTGGCGGAAAGACGGTCGTCCCGGGCCCAACCCGCTCCTTCAGGACCCGGAAGGGACCACCAGCATGACAAACAATCACGGGCGGATCATCCGTGTGCTCGACCTGTACTGCTGCGGCGGGGGCGCCGCCCGCGGCTACCAGCTCGCGGGCTGCCACGTCACCGGCGTGGACATCGCCCCGCAACCGCGTTACCGCGGCGACGTGTTCGTGCGGGCGGACGCGATCGAGTACGTCCTCGAACACGGCCACCGCTTCGACTTCGTGCACGCCTCGCCGCCGTGCCAGAAGCACACGACGCTGAACGCGTACAACCACATCACCACCTATCCGGACCTGATCGCCCCCACCCGCGACGCGCTCACCGCGGTGGGACGTCCGTGGGTGATCGAGAACGTCCCCCAGGCCCCGCTGCTCGACCCGACGATCCTGTGCGGGGCCATGTTCGGACTGCGGCTCTACCGCCACCGCGCGTTCGAGACCGGCCCCGACTGGGCACTCCGCGCGCCCGAACACCCGGCGCACGTCGCCCGGTGCGTGCGCAACGGCTACCTGCCCACCCCGGAACGCCCGTTCATGTCCATCCACGGCGGACGCCACTCCCGGGCGTGGCAGCACGCGGCCTGCGACGCCATGCGCACGCCGTGGCTCAAGGCCACCGGCGACATCCCCCGCGCCATCCGCGAGGTCTCCGAGGCCATCCCACCCGCCTACACCCACTGGATCGCCACACGATTCCTCGCCGCCCACACCCGAGAGGTGATCGCCGCGTGAACCCGCTCGCGACCGACAACGAAGACCTCAACGACGAGATCAACCGTCTGATCGCAGAAGCCCGCGTACACGAGTTCACGGATCGCGACCTGATGTTCGTGCGGCCCGACGACACGGACAAGGCTCTCGCCATCATCCACAGCGACTTCGGCCCGTTCCCGCCCGGCACGGCCTTGACGGAGCGGATCGAACGCGCCGCGCGCAAGTGGGGCGTCTCGTGAGCGAGCGAATGCGCACCGCGCTCGAACTGGCCCACGCCGGACTCCCGGTGCTGCCGCTGCGGGCCGGGAAGGTCCCCTTCGGGAACTGCCCGGCCTGCGCGGGCTCGGCCTGCGGCGGCCGACCCAACATGCTCGCCGCCGGACCCTGCCACTGCCCGCGCCCGTGCCACGCCTGGGCCGCCGCGACCACCGACCCGACCGTCATCACCTCCCCGCCCTGGGCGTGGGCCTGGCGACAGGCCGTCGCGGTCGCCTACCACCCGGCCGGAGCTGGGCTCACCGTCGTGGACCTGGACGACCGCGACGCGATCGAGTGGGCCCGCGCGACCCTGCCGCCCACGCGGGTGGTGGCGACCACGCGCGGCGAGCACTGGATCTACCGGGGAGCCACCCGCTCCGCGAACCACGTCCGCCCCGGCGTCGACATCAAATCCCGCATGGCCTACGCCCGTTGGCTCGGACCCGGCACCGGGCGCACGGTTCCGCTGCCCTCGGCCGTCCACGCGCTGCTCGACCGGGAAAGGCAAGAGACCACCCGCCCCGGTGGAGGGGTGGACTCTTCCTCCCGACCGCAGAACACATGGACGCGCGCGGTCGCCACCGGATGCCGCCACACCGAGGGCTACGTCCAAACCGGCATCAAACGCGGACTCGCCATCGTCCGCAGCCACACCGAGACCGGCGCCGGATCCAGCGCGTACAGCGTCGCACGCTTCCTCGCCAAGCAGCATCGCGCATGTCCCGGCCCGTGCGGGCTCGACGCCCTCGCCGAAGACATCGTCACGGCCGCCGTCGCGGTCGGCGTGCCCGAGCCCTACGCACGCCGCGCCGTCCGCAACGGACTGCACGCAAGCACCTGAACCACCTCACCTGCACACCAGCCACCCGAGGAGGGTCGCTCCGCCATGGCCGAGTTCCACATCGAGTTCAAGGACGCCGCGGGCAACAAGCGCGGCAGCCGCTTCTTCAGCGAACCGACCGACACCCACGCCCTGACCACCGGACGCAACCTGCTCACGTCCGCCCACCGCACCGACAAGCGCATCGTGCTCGGCACCGTGTCCCGCCGCGTGCTGTTCCCCAACCGCGCCAAGGAGATCGCCGACCTGAAGGTCTGACACCACTCCGGGGCGGCCGACGAGCCACCGAACCCGCCGACCGCCCCGGCCGCGTGGCAACGTCTCACGAGCGACAGGAGAACGACCGCATGACCGACACACCGCCCACGATCGACGGCGCCGAACTGCTCAACGACGTGGAACGGTTCCACCGCAGGTTCAACGCCTTCCCCACCCCGGGCGCGTACGTTGCCGTCGCGCTGTGGGACGCGCACGCGCACCTGCTCGACGCGTTCGAGTCCACGCCCCGGCTCGCGTTCCTGTCCCCCGAGCCCGGCAGTGGCAAGAGTCGCGCGCTGGAAATCGTGGAAACGCTGGTTCCCGAGCCGATGGTGGCGGTGAACGCGTCCCCGGCGGCGCTGTTCCGCGCCGTGTCCGCCGGAGAGCGACCGCCCACCGTGTTGTTCGACGAGATCGACACGATTTTCGGGCCCAAGGCGGGCGACAACGAGGAGCTTCGCGGCTGGATGAACGCGGGCCACCGACGCAGCGGGGTGACGTACCGGTGCGTGGGCGACGGCGGCAATCAGACCGTCGTGGAGTTCCCCTCGTACTGCGGTGTGGCCGTGGCCGGGCTCGGCTCTCTGCCCGACACGATCCTGACCCGCTCCGTCATCATCCGCATGCGCCGCCGCGCACCCAACGAACGCGTCGAAGCGTTCCGTCAACGCCTGCACACTGCCGAGGGCAATGCTCTGCGAGAGCGGCTCGCCGCGTGGGCCGACACTGTTCGCGAGCAGATCTCAGGAGCGTGGCCCGAACTTCCCGAGGGCGTCACCGATCGCCCGGCGGACGTGTGGGAACCGCTGCTCGCCATTGCCGACGCGGCCGGGGGCGATTGGCCCGCGCGGGCCCGCGCCGCGTGTGTCGAGCTGGTCGAGGACGCCAAGCGCAACGACAAGGGATCGGTCGGCATCCGGCTCCTGACCGACCTGCGGGACGTCTTCAACGGTGCCGAGCGCGTTCCCACCGGTGCCCTACTGGCCGGGCTGATCGCCCGAGAGGACGCACCGTGGGGAGACATGGGCGGCAAGCCTCTCGACGCACGCGCACTCGCCAAGTGGCTGCGCGAATACGTCACCGCCGACAACAGGCCCATCGTCGCGCGCAACATCCGCACCGCAGCAGGAGTCGTCGTCAAGGGCTACAGCGCCGCCGACCTTGCCGACGCGTGGACCCGGTATTGCCCTCCCCCCTCTCCCACATCCGCTACATCCGCTACACCCGGCGAAAACACCCCCTGACCAGCACAAACCTGTAGCGGATAACCCTCGATCCGCCGCAACGCATCCGCTACATCCGCTACACCACACCCCGCTTGTAGCGGATCCATCCGCTACAAGCGGGCCGATCCGCTACGCACAAAGGCCCTCTGACCTGCGCTGTAGCGGATGTAGCGGATGTAGCGGACCTGGAAGGAGGGGCGCCGCAGCACTGCGACGACTTCGTCATCCCAACGCACCCGCTAGGAGTCGACGTGACCGACCCCGAGGTCATTCCGGTACCCGACCCGACCGTCTTGCTCCTCACGGTCGAGGAGGGCGCCCGCCGTCTTCGCATCGGCCGAACGACCATGTACGCCCTCATCGGATCCGGCGCCATCGAGACCGTGCCCGTGGGCCGTCTCCGCCGGATCCCCGTCGAGGCCATCGCCGAGTACGTCCACCGACTCCGGCAGGCCCACCGTTCCGCAACCGCAGCGTGAGGAGAAGCCGCGTGGCAGAACAGCCCAAGAAGCGCACCCGACAGCCCAACGGCGCATCAACGATCTACCAGGGCAGCGACGGCAAATGGCATGGCCGAGTGACGGTCGGAGTCAAGGACGACGGCAGGCCCGACCGGCGTCACGTGGAACGGAAGACGCACCCGGAAGTCGTCACTGCGGTGCGCGCCCTGGAGAAACAGCGCGACGCCGGAACGGTGCGCAAGCCCGGCAAGCCGTGGACCGTCAAAGCCTGGCTGAACCACTGGGTTGAGAACATCGCCAAGCCGTACGTGAGTGAGAACAGCTACGACGGCTACGAAGTCGCCGTCCGGGTCCACCTCATCCCCGGACTCGGCGCCCACCGACTCGAACGGCTGGAGCCGGAGCACTTGGAGCGCTTCTACCGGAAGATGCAGGACCGGGGGAGCAAGCCCGCGACCGCCCACCAAGCGCACCGCACGATCCGGACCGCGCTCGGCGAAGCGGTCCGCCGTGGCCACCTCGTCAAGAACCCGGCGGAAGTCGCCAAGGCGCCGCGGCTCGAAGACGAGGAGATCGAACCGTACACCGTGGACGAAGTCCAACGGATCCTCCTCACGGCCGCCGAGAGCCGCAACAGCACCCGATGGGTCGTCGCGCTCGCGCTCGGACTTCGGCAGGGGGAAGCGCTCGGCCTTCAATGGACGGACGTAGACCTCGAAGCCGGGTATATCCGAACCCGCTCGAACCGGCTGCGGCCGAAGTACGAGCACGGCTGCGGCGACAAGTGCGGCCGGAAGCCGGGCTACTGCCCCGACCGCAAGCAGACTCGCCGAGAGACAAAGGGCACCAAGTCGCGGGCCGGACGACGCACGATCGGCCTGCCTGACGAGCTGATCGAGCTGTTGCGGCGCCACAAGGAGGAGCAGGACCGGGAGCGCAAGGCGGCCGGTGACACCTGGCAGGACAAGGGCTACGTGTTCGCCAAACCGACCGGCGAACCGATCGTGCCCAACACCGACTACCACCACTGGAAGGCGCTTCTCGTGGCCGCCAAGGTCCGGGAAGGACGCCTTCACGACGCTCGGCACACCGCAGGCACCGTGCTTCTCCTGCTCGGCATCCCCGATCGGATCGTGGACTCGATCATGGGGTGGGAGCCGGGTGGTTCGGCCCGCATGCGGGCGCGGTACATGCACGTCACCGACCCGATGCTGAGGAAGGTCGCCGGGCAGGTCGGCGCCGCGCTCTGGGGTGCACCGGAAGGCGCCGAAGACCCCAAGTGAGACGGAAACTGAGACGGACGACGACGAACGCCCCGACCGCATGGCGATCGGGGCGTTCGTTTTGCCTGTTCAGGCTGGCGGAGGATACGAGATTCGAACTCGTGAGGGTGTGAACCCAACACGCTTTCCAAGCGTGCGCCCTAGGCCACTAGGCGAATCCTCCGTGCGGAAGCTTACAGGAGGTCGGTGGGTGCTCGCGCACCCCTATTCGAAGGGGGCGGAGGGGTGGGGCCAGGGGGGTGGGGGAAACTGTGAACCCCCCGTGCACCCGGTAGAGCCTCCCTATCCTTGCTGCCTTCCGGCCCTGGGGAGGTTCAGGAGGATACCGCCGCACGGGGGGTCCGGGGCCTACAGTACCCGACCGTGGTCGGTGATCGGGCACCCGGTGGGTGATGAGGGTCCGCGTCTGTCGTTCGGCCCGGCTATCGTCGGGGGCGTGTCGCTCGCCCTCTACCGTCGCTACCGCCCCGAGACCTACGCAGAGGTCATCGGGCAGGAGCACGTGACGGAACCCCTCATGCAGGCCCTGCGGAACAACCGCGTCAATCACGCCTACCTGTTCAGTGGGCCGCGAGGGTGTGGCAAGACCACCAGCGCGCGCATTCTCGCCCGGTGTCTCAACTGTGAGCAGGGGCCCACGCCCACGCCGTGCGGCGAGTGTCAGTCGTGTCGGGACCTCGGTCTCGGCGGGCCCGGCAGCATCGACGTGATCGAGATCGATGCCGCGTCGCACGGTGGTGTGGACGACGCGCGCGATCTGCGGGAGAAGGCGCACTTCTCGCCGGTGAGTTCGCGCTACAAGATCTACATCATCGACGAGGCCCACATGGTCACGTCGGCGGGCTTCAACGCGTTGCTCAAGGTGGTCGAGGAGCCGCCGGAGCACCTGAAGTTCATCTTCGCGACGACCGAGCCGGAGAAGGTGATCGGGACCATCCGGTCCCGCACGCACCACTACCCGTTCCGGCTGGTGCCGCCCGGCGTGCTGCGCGACCACCTCGCGTCGGTGTGCGAGACCGAGGGCATCAAGGTCGAGCCGGCCGTGCTGCCGCTGGTCGTACGGGCCGGAGCCGGGTCGGTGCGGGACTCGATGTCGGTGATGGACCAGTTGCTCGCGGGCGCCACCGACGACGGTGTCACCTATGCGATGGCCACCTCGCTGCTCGGGTTCACCGACCGGTCGCTGCTGGACGACGTCGTCGAGGCGTTCGTCGCGCAGGACGGCGCGGCCACCTTCGAGTTGGTCGACCGGGTGATCGAGGGGGGCTACGACCCGCGTCGGTTCGTGGCCGACCTGCTGGAGCGGCTGCGCGACCTGGTGATCCTGGCCGCCGTGCCTGACGCGGCCGACAAGGGCCTGATCGATGTGCCGGCCGATCAGTTGGAGCGCATGGTCCGGCACGCCGCCGAGTTCGGCCGGGCCGGGCTCACCCGCGCCGCGGACATCGTCAACACCGGCCTCACCGAGATGCGTGGCGCCACCGCGCCCCGGCTCCAGTTGGAGCTGATCTGCGCGCGGGTACTGCTGCCCGCCGTCGACTCCGGTGAGCAGGGTTTGCAGACTCGGCTGGAACGGCTGGAGCGCCGGGTGTCCGTCGGCGGCCTCCCCGCCGGGCCCGCCGCACCGGACCACGCCCGCGCCGACGCGCCGCCCCCCGCGGCGACCCGGCCGCAGCAGGCCGCCCCGGCCCAGGTCCAAGCCCCGGTTGCGGCGCCGACTCAGGCTCCCGTACCGCCTCCCACGGCACCGCAGCCGCAGCAACACCGGCAGCCCCAGACCCAGCAGCCCCCCGCGCCGGCCCCCGGTGCCTGGCCCCAGGCCCGCACCGCCGGCTCCGGCCCGCCCCCGTCCGCCGCACCACAACACCAGGCCCAACAGGCCCAACAGCAGCACACCCAGGCAACACCTTCGCCCGCCGCCACCCCCGCCCAAGGCACCGGCGACCTCACCCGCGTGCACGAGATGTGGCCGCAGATCCTGGACGCCGTCCGCGGCCGCAACCGGGTGGCCTGGATGATGCTCCAGACCGTGACCGTGGCCGGATTCGACGGCGCCACGCTGACCCTCGCGTTCGAGCAGGCCGGCGCCCGCGAGGGCTTCCGCAGCAGCGGCCGGGACGAGATCGTGCGCCAGGCCGTCCAGGACGCGTTCGGCTTCGACTGGCGGATCGATTGCGTCGTCGCCGGCGAGGGCGCCGCGGCGCCCTCCCGCCGCCCCGCCACGCCGGCTCCGGTCCCGGTCCCGACCACGACGCCCCAGGCCGGCAGCCCCGTCACGCACCCCACACCCGCCGCCGCCCCGCCCCCCGGCGCGTGGCCCGGCGCTCCGACGCCCCCTGCGGCCACGCCCCCGCCGGCCCCCGCCCAACCCCGCCCCGCCACCGGGGCCCCGCCGCAGGCAGCGCCGCCCGCCCGACCGCAACCGCAGCAGGCACCGCCCCCGCCGCCGCCCGAGCCGGACTACGACATCCCCGAGGACATCGGCCGGTACGACGACGAGGACCTCGCGGACGACGGCGGCCTGTCCACCCACGAACTGCTCGCCCGCGAGCTGGGCGCCACGATCATCGACGAGTCGCCCACCACCTGACCCACCCACCACCCGCCCCACCACCGGACCCGCCGATGCGTGCCGCCGCCGCGCATCGGCCCCGCCCGGAGCCGTAGGCTCGACCGCAGGACGGCCGCCGAGCAGGGCCGCCCCGAGGCGGTGCGAAGCCGCGTCCGAGCGACGAAGGGTGTCCAGGTGTTTCCCGGTGGTGGCCAGCCCGACATGCAGCAGTTGCTGCAGCAGGCGCAGAAGATGCAGCAGGACCTCATGGCGGCGCAGGACGAACTCGCCCGCACCCAGGTGACCGGGAGCGCCGGCGGCGGCCTGGTGACCGCGACCGTCTCCGGTGCCGGCGAACTGCTGGCTCTGGAGATCTCGCCGTCCGCGGTGGATCCTGAGGACACGGAGACCCTCGGCGACCTCATCGTCGCCGCGGTGCGCGACGCCAACCGCGCGGCCTTGGAGATGCAGTCCCGGTTGATGGGCCCGCTGGCCCAGGGCATGGGCGGTGGCGGCCCACTGGGGTTGCCCGGCATGTGAGCCGGGTCCACACGACCGAAAGCCGAGCCCACCCGGAAGCCGACAAGGCCGAAGCCCGAGGCTGAAGCGCAAGGCCCAAGACCCCAGGCCAAGCGCCACCGACAAAGCCCAAGCCCAGCCACGAGCCCACCGACCACCAACCACCAACCACCGACCACCGACCACCGACCACCGACCACCAACCCCACCAATAAGCCCACGAAGAACCAGAGCGAGCAGGGAGACGGTAGGTGTACGAAGGCGTCGTACAGGACCTCATCGACGAGCTGGGCCGACTGCCCGGTGTAGGGCCGAAGAGCGCGCAACGCATCGCCTTCCACCTCCTGGCGGCCGACCCGGCCGACGTCCGGCGCCTCGTGCACGCGCTCACCGAGGTCAAGGACAAGGTGCGCTTCTGCGCCACATGCGGCAACGTGGCGGAGTCGGAGCAGTGCCGCATCTGCCTCGATCCGCGACGCGACGTCGCGGTGATCTGCGTGGTCGAGGAGTCCAAGGATGTCGTGGCGATCGAGAAGACCCGCGAGTTCCGAGGCCGCTACCACGTGCTCGGCGGCGCGATCAGCCCGATCGAGGGCGTGGGACCCGACGACCTGCGGATCCGTGAACTGATGACCCGGCTCGCGGACGGTGTGGTGACCGAGTTGATCCTGGCCACCGATCCGAACCTGGAAGGAGAGGCGACCGCGACGTATCTGGCTCGCCTGTGCAAGCCGATGGGTCTGCGAGTGACCCGGTTGGCCAGCGGGCTGCCGGTGGGGGGCGACCTGGAGTACGCCGACGAGGTCACGCTCGGGCGTGCCTTCGAGGGGAGACGACTGCTCGATGTCTGACGACCTGAACGAATTCACCGGAGAGATCGCCGACCAGATCGACAGCTTCGTCCTGGCCGTCACCGAGGTGGCCAAGGGCGAGGAGCCGGAGCAGGCGGTGTCGATGCTGCTCCTGGAGGTCTCGCAGTTGATGCTCGCGGGCGGCCGGCTCGGCGCGATCGCCGACATCGTGCCCGACGACCGCTTCGAGCCCGACTCGGGCCCCGATCCGGATGTCGACGCGCTGCGTTCGGCGCTGTCCCGGCTGCTGGAGCCGATCGACGTCTACTACGAGGTCTTCGACCCGTACGTGCCCAAGTCCAAGCCGGTCGCCGCGCGGCTGTCGGACGACGTCGCCGACGTGGTCGCCGACCTCGCGCACGGGCTGGCCCACCATCGGGCCGGACGCAGCCGCGAGGCGCTGTGGTGGTGGCAGTTCTCGTACCTGTCCAACTGGGGCGCGACCGCCAGCGCCGTGCTGCGCGCGCTGCAGTCGGTGGTGTCGCACGCCCGCCTGGACGATCCGATCATGGAGAGTCTGGACCCGGCCGGCCAGGCACTGGCCGACGAGTTGGTCGACGAGCTCGCCGAGCAGCTCGACGAGGCCGTGGTACTGGGCGGCCCGCACACCTGAGTCGTCGCCCGATCCCACCGGGATTCGGTATCAACGGAATTCTGGCGAAAGGCGAGCGGGGTACGGACCCGGTACCGCCCCGGTACGGCCCGTCCCGGCGCCGACATGGGCGTTCGGTTCCGACTGCCCGCTTAGTGATACGTACGTCTCACAATGTGAATAAAGCTTTGACCACTGTACGGCCTAGTTAGACTGTGCCGACCGCACAGATATCAAGCGAGGAGCGCACGTGGGCCTTGTCGTGCAGAAGTACGGCGGCTCCTCCGTCGCCGATGCCGAAGGCATCAAGCGCGTGGCCAAGCGAATCGTCGACACCAAGAAGCAGGGCCACGAAGTGGTCGTGGTGGTGTCCGCGATGGGCGACACGACGGACGAGCTGATCGATCTGGCGCAGCAGGTGAGTCCCATCCCTTCCGGGCGCGAGCTCGACATGCTGCTCACCGCGGGTGAGCGGATGTCGATGGCGCTGTTGGCGATGGCGATCAAAAACCTGGGCGTCGACGCACGGTCGTTCACCGGCAGCCAAGCCGGTGTGATCACCGACGCGGTCCACAACAAAGCGCGCATCATCGATGTGACGCCGGGTCGGATCCGCTCCGCGCTCGACGAGGGCGCGATCGCGATCGTGGCCGGTTTCCAGGGTGTGTCCCAGGACACGAAGGACATCACCACGCTCGGCCGCGGCGGCTCGGACACCACCGCCGTCGCGCTGGCCGCCGCGCTCAGCGCCGAGGTCTGCGAGATCTACACGGACGTGGACGGCATCTTCACCGCCGACCCCCGTGTGGTGAAGAAGGCCCGGAAGATCTCCCGGATCAGCTACCAGGAGATGCTGGAGCTGGCCGCGAGCGGATCCAAGGTGCTGCACCTGCGGTGCGTCGAGTACGCCCGCCGCTACGACATGCCCGTGCACGTGCGGTCGTCCTTCTCGGGACTCGTCGGCACTTGGGTGACGGATGAACCCGAAGGGGACGACATGGAGCACGCGATCATCTCCGGGGTCGCCCACGACACCAGCGAAGCGAAGATCACGGTGGTCGGGGTCCCGGACAAGCCGGGCGAGGCGGCCAAGATCTTCCGCCTGGTGGCGGACAACGAGATCAACATCGACATGATCGTGCAGAACGTCTCCGCGGCCTCCACGGGCCGTACCGACATCTCCTTCACGCTGCCGATGTCCGACGGGCAGAGCGCGATGACCGCGCTGACCAAGGCCCAGGCCGAGATCGGCTTCGAGTCGCTGCGCTACGACGACCAGATCGGCAAGATCTCGCTGGTCGGCGCCGGCATGCGCTCGCACCCCGGCGTGACCGCCAAGTTCTTCGAATCCCTCACCGGCGCGGGGGTGAACATCGAGCTGATCTCGACATCCGAGATCCGGATCTCGGTGGTCTGTCGCGCCGACGGCGTTCCGGCCGCCGTACAGGCCGTGCACACCGCGTTCGGCCTGGACGACCAGTCCGGCGAAGCCGTCGTCTACGGAGGTACCGGCCGATGACCCGCAAGGACAAGCCCACCCTGGCCGTGGTCGGCGCCACCGGCGCGGTCGGCACGGTGATGCTCGAACTGCTCTCCACCCGCCAGGACGTGTGGGGCGAGATCCGGCTGATCGCCTCGGCGCGCTCCGCGGGCAAGAAGCTCGTCGTACGCGGCGAGGAGGTCGAGGTCATCGCGCTGAGCGAGGAGTGCTTCGAGGGCGTGGACGTCGCGATGTTCGACGTGCCCGACGAGGTCTCCGCGCACTGGGCGCCGATCGCCGCGAGCAAGGGCGCGATCGCGGTGGACAACTCCGGCGCGTTCCGGATGGACCCCGAGGTCCCGCTCGTGGTGCCCGAGGTCAACGCCGCCGCGGCGCGGGTGCGTCCGCGCGGCATCATCGCCAACCCCAACTGCACGACGCTGACCATGGTCGTCGCGCTGGGCGCGCTGCACGCCGAGCTCGGGCTCAAGGAACTCGTCGTCGCGTCGTACCAGGCCGCCTCCGGTGCCGGTCAGCCCGGCGTCGACGCGCTGCGCGAGCAGATCGGCAAGGTCGCGGGCAGCCAGACACTGGGTACCCAGCCCGGCGACGTGCGCCGCGCGGTGGGCGACTTCGGGCCGTTCCCGGCCCCGCTGGCGCTCAACGTGGTGCCGTGGGCCGGCTCGCTCAAGGACGACGGCTGGTCGTCCGAGGAGCTCAAGGTTCGCAACGAGTCCCGCAAGATCCTCGGACTGCCGGACCTGAAGGTGCACACGACCTGTGTGCGCGTCCCGGTGATCACCACGCACTCGCTCGCGGTGCACGCCGTGTTCGAGAACGAGGTCTCGGTCGCCCGGGCACACGAGATCCTCGACGGTGCCCCCGGCGTCGTGCTGTGCGACGATCCGGAGAACGGCGAGTTCCCGACGCCGGCCGACGTGGTCGGCACCGACCCGACCTGGGTCGGCCGGGTGCGCCGCTCGATCGACGACCCGTTCGCGCTCGACATGTTCATGTGCGGGGACAACCTGCGCAAGGGCGCGGCGCTGAACACGGCCCAGATCGCCGAAGTCGTCGCCGCCGAGCTGACCGAGCGCGACTAGGCCCCGACCGGCCCGCCCGGCCGCCCCGGACAGGGTCCGGACCCGGGCCGCGAACCGTCGCGGCAGCCGGTGTTCCCCAGGTGGGGACACCGGCTGCCGCGCGTGCGCGGCCGTTTCCCGGCCCCGAGTGGCTGACTGCACGTCACCCTGCCCACTACGGTGGGCGCACGTGTGTCTGAGCCGACGACCGTCCCCGGATCGCAGGCGTATACAACCTTCCCGGGGGGTCGGGTGTCCAACAGTCGTGGCAGAAATGGTCGTGAGGGCGGAACCGGCGCTGCGCCCGGTCCGAATGCCCGTGGTCGGCGCGCTGGATCTGGGCGTTTCGGGAGTTTCCGTGTCCTCTGACGCGGGCGTCTCCATCGACGTCCTCACCGAGACCTACCGCGCGCACTATGGTTCGTTGTTGCGCTTGGCTTCCCTGTTGCTCGACGACACCGATTCGTGTGAGGACGTGGTGCAGGAGTCGTTCGTACGGGTGCACACCGCCCGGCACCGATTGCGCGAGGCCGACAAGACCCTCGCCTACCTGCGGCAGACCGTGGTCAACCTGTCCCGGTCGACACTGCGCCGTCGGATCATGGGCATGCGACTACTGTCGAAACCCGAGCCGGAATCGACGAGTACCGAGGACGGTTCGCGCCACGTGGCGGAACGCGACGTGTTGGTAAGGGCGTTGCGCGAATTGCAACGGCGGCAGCGAGAAGTGATCGTGCTGCGCTATTACGCTGATCTGACAGAGGCTCAGGTGGCCGATCTGCTCGGACTGTCGGTCGGCTCGGTGAAGGCGTACGCCTCACGCGGACTGGAAGCCCTCCGGGCCCGGATGGAGACGCCGTGACGAACACCCCGGGGACTCTCGGTCCCGACCCCGACGACCTCGAGGCAGAGGTGCGCCGGCGGCTGCACGCGGCGGTCGCCGACGTGCTGCCCGCGTCGGACGCGCTGGATCGGCTGCGCGTCGCCGTGCCGGCCCGGCGCCGGCAGCGGCGGGTGGCCACACTCGGAGCCGCCGGGCTGGCGGCCGCGCTGCTGATCGGCACACCGGTGCTGCGCACCGTGGTGGACGGCGGCGACGGCTCGAAGTCGAACGTCGGCGGCATCCGGTCCTCGTCCTCAGCGGTCAACGCCACCGAGCCGTTGCCGGGGCCGAGCGAGGGGATGAGCGCCGGTATCCCGGGCGGGGCCGGCCAGTCGCACCCGGCGACCCGCGGCGGCACGCCCACCAGTGGGTCCGGCGCCTCGATCGCGCCCACCAGCGGGCAGAGCGCGGGCGTGGGCCAGACCGTGCCGCCCGCCACCAGCGCGCCGCCGAGCGGGAGCACGCCACCGGCCAAGCCGACGCCGGCGTGCGCGACCACCGACCTGTCCGGGGAGGACGCCCGTCTGGGACCGATCGGCGCCGACGGCCTGGCGTACGGCGTGCTCCAGGTGCGCAGCAACGCGGCCAAGGACTGCCAGGTGACCGGGCCCGGCGTGGTCTCGGTGGTCTCGCCGCCGGGGAACCCGATCGTGCAGGTGACCGTGCTCCAGCACAAGGCCGGCGACGACGCGGCCGCGCTGCCGGTACTGCCCGAGACCTCGGGCACGGTCGTCGTGCTCCGGCCGGGCCAGGAGTACGAGTTCCAGTTCGCGTGGAAGCCGCAGGCGCCGGGCGCGGACGGCACCTGCGCCGCCGACTCGCCCAAGGCGCCGGTGCCCGCACTCGGTTACGCGCTGATCGCCAACGACTTCAACGTGGCCAAGGTGACCCTGACGCCCACGTGCGGCGGCACGGTGTACCGCACCGACATCTATCGGACGGGGGCGTACCCGCGGGTGGGGTGACACCCGCGCTCGGGCGCCGTCGGTCGACGGTTACCGTTGGGGGGTGTACCGGTTCCTGCTCCAGCCGCGCTGGCTGGTCTTCCACATGATCGTGCTCGTCGCGGTCCCGGTGTGCGCGGCGCTGGGGTTGTGGCAGTTCCATCGCTACGGCGAGCACAAGGGAGGCGGGAGCAGCGGGGAGAAGGTGTCCTCGGCTCCCGCGGTGCCGATCGGTGAACTCGTGCCGCTCGGCGGCCGGGTGGAGGGATCCGACCGCGGCCGCTCGGTCACCGTCAGCGGCAGCTATGACGCGGCGCGGCAACTGATGGTGCCCGGGCGCCGACTCGACGGACGCACAGGGTCGTACGTGGTCACCCCGCTACTGGTCGACGGCGCCCCGGCGGTCGTGGTCAACCGGGGCTGGGTCGAGGGCACGAGCGTGCCCGCGCCGCCCGCCGGGCCGGTCACCGTCACCGGTCGGCTGGAGTGGTCGGAGGCCGAGCACACCTCGAACGCGGACCGGGCCACCGACCTGCGAGCCGGGCAACTCTCGATGATCAGCACACCCGAACTCGTCAACCTGCTGCCCTATCCGCTCACCGACGGTTTCGTCGCGCTGACCGCGCAGACCCCGGCCGCCGACTCGGCCGCGCTCGCGCCGATGCCGCCGAGCAAGGAGTCCGCGAGCGGCGGCATTTCCGGGCGCGCGTGGCAGAACCTGGGCTACACCGCACAGTGGTTCGTCTTCGCGGGCGCCGCGGTGTTCGTGTGGTGGCGGGTGGTCCGCCGGGAGGCGGACGACCGGGCCGAGGAACGGGAAGCGGAGTTGCTGGCGGAGTTGGGCGTCAAGACCTGAGGCCGGCGGGGCGGGGGGGGCGGGCCCGGCGCTCGCGGAGCCGGGCGTCGAGGATCCGACGCCCGGGCCCCGCGCTCCGGTACGCCGGCCCCGTCCTCCACTACGCCGGGTTCGGGATCGGCAGGCCGATCACGCTGTCCACGAACGCGAACTCCTTGCGCATCTGCCGGATGCGCTCCTCGACGACCAGCGAGCCGTGGCCCGCGTCGTAGCGGTAGACCTCGTGCGGCTTGCCGAGCTGCGCCAGGCGCTCGACGTAGTTCTCGATCTGCTTGATCGGGCAGCGCGGGTCGTTCTCGCCGGCGCTGATGTACACCGGCACCCGCACCTGTTCGACATAGGTCAGCGGCGAGGAGGCGGCCCAGCGCTCGGGTACCTCCTCGGGCGTACCGCCCAGCAGCGTGCGGTCCATCGCCTTGAGCACGTCCATCTCGTCGTGGTACGCCGTGACGTAGTCCGCGACCGGCACCGCGGCCAGCCCCAGCGCCCACGCGTCGGGCTGCACGCCCAGGCCGAGCAGGGTCAGGTAGCCGCCCCACGAGCCGCCGGAGAGCACGAGCCGCTCGGGGTCGGCCAGGCCCGACTCGACGGCCCACTCGCGTACCGCGCCGATGTCCTCCAACTCGATCAGGCCGATCCGCACCCGCAGCGCGTCGGTCCAGTCCTTGCCGTAGCCGGTCGAGCCCCGGTAGTTGACCCGGACCACCGCGAAGCCGTGGTCGACCCAGGCCGCGACGTCCGCCGCGAAGTGGTCGCCGTCGTGCGCGGTGGGCCCGCCGTGGATGTTGAACACGGTCGGGAACGGACCCTCGCCGGCGGGCTTGGACACCAGCGCGTGCACCTTGCCACCCGGCCCCTCGACCCACGCGTCGGAGACCGGGACCGAGCCGGGCGGCCGCTCGCCGGGCGGGGTGAGCAGCACGTCGCCGGCGGTCGAGCGCAGTTCGGCCGGGGTCGCGCCGTTGGACCAGTGGTACTCGACGCTGCCGTCGGGCCGCGCACCGGCGGCGCCGATGGTGCCGGGCGGGGTGTCGATCCGGGTGAGCTCCTTGCTCGCCAGGTCGTAGCGGTAGAGCTCGGAGCGCCCGTGCTGCTCGTGGTCGATCAGCAGCGCCCGGCCGTCCGGATACCAGTCGGCGGACAGGTCGCCGGGCAGGCCGAGGTCGAGTTCGGTCTCGACGCCGGTCAGCGGTTCCCACAGCAGTGGCTCGTCCCGGCCGCGGCGCTGGTGGATGACCAGCATGCGCTGGTCGCCGGCGACCGGGGAGAAGCCCATCGCGGACAGGTCGGAGTCCGGTTGGCCGCCCTCGGGGCCGTCGTGCAGGTCGGCCACCGGTGTGCCGTCCAGGCGCAGGACGCGCAAGGACGAGTGCATCGCGTCGCCGTGCTCGTTGTGCGCGATGGCCAGGTAGGTGCCGTCCTCGGACAGCGCGGACAACCACGCCGACTCGGTGTGGCGGTACACGGTCACCGGCTCGGCGCCCGGGCGCGCGACGTGGATCGTGGAGCCCTCGTCGTCGGTCATCCGGCCGACCACCACGGTGCCGTCGTTCGCCAGGCCGAGGCCGCCGGGGTAGGACGGTTCGAGGCCGGGAACCGCGACCTCGTCCGGGCCGCCGTCGAACGGCTGGCGCATCCACACGCCCAGCTCGTCGCCGTCGGTGTCCGCGAACCACCAGATCCAGCGCCCGTCCGGGCTGATCCGGGAGGACGCGGTGCCGTTGGGCCGATCGGTCACCTGGCGTTGTGCGCCGCTGACCCGGTCCCACGCGTACACCTCGAAGGTGCCGGAGGCATTGGAGACGAAGACGGACTTGGCCGGCGCGTGGTCGGCCCAGCGCGGCAGGCCGATCCGAGCCGCCCGATAGCGGCGTTCCCACGCCGGGACAGCGGGCGGGGGCGAGCCGGCCGGGGATGGGTCCCCGGTGGTCGCGGCGGTGTCCAGGGCGGCGTTGCGGGTCGGATCCGGGGCGGCGTTCGGGGTGCTGTTCTCGCGAGCGGGCATGTCGCAATTCAACTACGGGAGGGGCTGCTTCTGTTCCGTCCTCGGACGGCACCGCTTGATTCCGAACAGACGTGCGTATCGCGGGCGGGCGGCGAATTGCGCGTACGACCAGATCGCGGGCCGGCCGATCTCCCGGCACAGGTGCAGGACCCGATCCGGGCCCAGATGTACCCCGATGTGCGCCGCGTAGCCCGGATCCCGGTCCGGGCGCGGTCCGGCGTCGAACAGGAGCAGGTCCAGCGGCTCGGGTTCGCCCACCACCCGGACGGTCGCGGTGTCGTCGGCCCACAGGTCGGACGAGTGCAACGGCGGCACGCGCAGGCCGTGGTGGGCGAGGAAGGCGTAGGCGTAGAGCTGACAGTTGGCCCCCGCGGCCAGGTTGCCGGGCGCGACGGCCTGCGGGTGTCGGGCGTAGACGTACGGGACGTCCCGAAAGCGTGCGGGCAGGACGGACAGTGACGGGTCGTCGCGAGCGTCGGTCGTCGCCGGCGAGTCGTCGGTGGGGTGGGTTCGCGGTGACAGCGCGTCAGGGGTGTCGGGCATGCTTGGGATTCAATCCGAGGCAGACCACGAGTTCCACCAGCGTCATCGCGAACAGCACGCCGAACACCGCCGTGTACTCGCCGGTCGCGTCGTGGATCGTGCCGAAGACGATCTGCAACGCGGCGGCGATCGGGTAGCCGATCAGGAACGTCATCGCGGACAGCCGACCGGCCGCCGCCGGGCTCGGCGCGAAGCGCACGAGCATCACCAGCATCAACGGGAACGCGCCGCCGAGGGTGAGGCCGAGCAGCGCGATGGTGGGCCACGGCGCCAGATCCGGCGCGAACGCGAGCAGCCCCATGCCGGCCACCGCACCCGCGACGGTGACCGCGAACAGCGGCCTGGGGTCGGTGAAGCGGTCCGCGAGCAGCGGGATCACCAGACCGGAGACGATGCCGGTGAGGCCGAACACGGACAGCAACAGGCCCGCGCGCTCGGCACTCCAGCCCTGCTCCTCGTAGGCGGCGGGGACCCAGCCGACCACGCCGTAGTAGGCGGTCGTCTGCATGACGAGGAAGACGGCGAGGATCCAGGCGACGGGGCGACGCCACGGCGAGGCGTCCGCGACCGGTCGGGTGGCGGGTCCACCACTCGGGGCGACCGCCACCGGCTTCGCGTCGCCCCGCGGGTCCGCCGCGGGCGCCTTCCTCACCGACGCGGTCCGCCGGATCACCGGGTACCACGCGAGCAGCCCGAGCACCGCCGGGATCGCGACCACGCCGAGGGAGAGCCGCCAGGACCCGAACGCCTCCGACAGCGGTACGGCCAGCGCGCTCGCACCCGCCGCGCCGACCCCGACCGCCGCGCTGTACAGCCCGGTGACCGCCCCCGCGCGCTCGGCGAAGTGCGTCTTGACCACACCCGGCAGCGCCGCGCCCAGGACCGCGATCCCGGCACCGGCCACCAACGTGCCCAGGAAGAGCAACACGACGGAGGCCCCACCCAGCCGGATCAGCACCCCCACGAGCAGCACGACCACCGACGCGGCCACGGTGCGCTCGTACCCGTACCGAGCGGCCCCACGGTGCGCGAGCGGCGCGAACACCCCCATCGACACCACCGGGATAGCCGTCAACACCCCGGCCGCGGCCCCCGACAGTCCGAGGTCCTCCCGAATCGAGGTAAGCAGCGGCGGCACATCCGTGATCGCCCCACGCAGATTGATCGCCACCAGGAACAGCGCGACCAACGTCAGGACGGCCCCGGGCGCCCGCTCGGCTCGCCCACTCGGCACAGACTCGGCGACAAGATCACGACGCACCTGCGCACGGGCTGACGGCATGGCTGTACTACCTCGTTCGTAAAGACGACAACGGCTGCGCTCGCCGACACCCGGCGGAGCGAACCGAAGCGGACCAACCGACCAACCATAGACATGGGCCGCTTGATTCCCGCCGGCCGGAGCCCGTGCACGGCTCGGACCTCGACCGCGGCTGCACCGGGCGTTACACGGCGTGCGCCAACCGTGCCCACCTACGCAGATGCGCCATCGCCTAACGCCGTACGTTGAAGAACGTCAAGCCCTGCTGATCCGAGTCCTGCGCCTGGCCGCTCGCCGCCACGATCGCGAGTTGGACGCCGACTTTCCTGATCCAATCGTCGTCCGGGATGACGACCTTTCCGGAGAACGAGCCATCCGCGGCCGCGCGGAACTCGCCGAGCTGCGGATTCATCGGATCCTGGCAGATCACCTGAACGATTTTGCCCGGCTGGAACCCGGTGCCCGAGATCCGGATGGGCGTCCCCGGAGGACCCGAACTCGGCTCGATGGTGATCTCGGTATTGGCAGAGGTCGCGGCCGGCGTTTTGCCGTTGTCCTCGGTCACGCGCCCGACGAGCCACGCCACGGCGACGATCGCGGCCACGGCGACCGTGACCAGCATGACCAGCGTGAGGGGCCCCAACTGCTTGACGATGCTCTTGTTGTTTTGGGTGCGTGAACTGTTGTCCACGGTCATGTCGTGGCCGGCCTGGTACGCCGAGGCGTGGTCGTTCACCGAAGAGTGCATGTCCGACCGACTGGGGTGCTCGCCCGGGGACGGCGGCGGTGGCTGCGTCATGACGAGGTCTTCTTGACCGTCATGTCGCGACCGGCCAGATAGGCCTCTCCGTGGCCGGAGACGTTGGCGCTCATCCGGATGTTGGTGATGCCGGCGCGAGCGGCGTCGGGCAGCAACGGAGTCAGCTCTTCATCGAGGACGCGCTGCAACTCGGCGCGCAGCGAAGGGTCCTCGGACAGGAGCCGCCTGAGCTTGCGCTGCCAGTCGCCGATCAGGGCCTCTTCGACGGAACCGTCTCCGACCGCCCGTGCCTCGGTTACCTCGGTGCGGCAGTGCGCCAGTTCCGCCTCGATGGCCGGGACCTCCTCGGCCCGGCGTTGCCGCCAGAACGCCACCACGGCCTGGCGTGCCTGGTCCCAGGTCTGCGTCGCCATAGCCCCCACCACTGCGGATGCCGCAGCAAGTGTCAACGGATCCACGCGATTTCCCCCTCGCGTCCGAAATGCCACCCTCAACGGTAGCCGGCAGAGAGGCACTCCGCGCGTGTTCGCGACTATTCCGCGCCAGGAGTTCGGTTTGTTGACGAATCGCTCGACCTATCGCGGTCGCGGAGGAATCGGCGTCGTGGGATCGTCCGCCGCGCGAGCTTCGCGAGACAACGGGCATCGGGCGCGGAGCCGTTGCGCCCGGCGGCCTCGCCTCGACGGTGGCCGACTGCCTGGCCACCGTCGCGGTACTCAGCCCCGGTTGCCTGCCGTGTGCGCGGTGAAGCGGGACCACGCGGTGGGCGAGACGACGAGGGCCTGGGTGCGTACGTCCTTGGAGTCTCGGACATGGATCATCTCGGGGAGCACGGCGACCTCGACGCAGTTGTCGCCGGAGCTGCCGCTGTAGCTGCTTTTGGACCATGTCGACTCTGGGGTACTCATAGCGCTCCTCGCATCTCCTCCAACAGGCTCACCGTGGCATCGTGGCCGAGGGCCTGCGAGCGCAGCCTGCCATAGCGTTGGAGCATTGCGCTTACGTCTTTCGGACTTGTGATCAGAACGCTGGATTGTTGGCCCTCGGAGTATCCGACCCAGTTGTGCTCGGTGGTCTCGGCCAGATAAATGAGACCATCAATGCCCGCGTGGTCCTCCTTACGCAAAGGCATGACCTGAATCTCCACGTTGCGCAGCTTGGTGTGTGCAAGGAGGTGGTCCAGCAGGGCACGAGTGACTCCCGTGCCTCCCAAGCGCCTTTCAAGCAGGGCTTGTTCGATGATGAAGCTGAATGCCGTGTTCGGTCGTTCGATCAGTAGGCGCTGTCGTTCGAGTCGAGCGACCACCTGCTGTTCGATTTGGTCTTCGGACAGCGGAGGCAGCCTACGCTCGAAGATGGTTCGGACATACGTCTCTGGTTGCAGTAGTCCGGGAACCGCCCGGCACTCGTATGTGCACAGCGATACCGCGTCCTCCTCGATCCCCGCCCACTGCCGGAACCACGACGCCAATCCCGCCTTGCGCGACAAGCTCTGCGCCGCCGCCTTCAGCACGCGCCCCGCGGTCGGGCCGAGCGCCGCTTCGGAGCGTGTCACCAGGTCCTTGGGCGGGAAGCGTTTGCCCTGTTCGATCTTGGCGACGTAGTGCCCCGAGTAGCCCACGAGTGGCGCGAACTCTTCTTGCGTCAGCCCGGCTTCGTCTCGAAGAGCCTTGAGCACCACGCCGAACGTCTTGAGACTGTCCGACAACTCGGGCTCACCGCACCTGCCAACATTCTCCGCCGTCATCCCTGCCACCCTCCGTTCCCGAGCCCCGGCAACGTGGTTCATTGTCACGGTGGGTTACTCACCCAGTCCATATGGTCAACCAGTACAGATCCGGTTGTACTGGCACAATCCCTGTTCTCGACCCCGTCGAGCTGCGAACTCTGGGGGATGACCTTTCCACTGATGCAAGTCGGCGCCACCGCACGCGTGTTCACCCGGTGCTTCGCGGCGACCGGGAGCGGTGCGCGCCAGGCACGTCGTTTCGCCACGTACCAGCTGGCGACCTGGGGCATCCCGTACGGCAGCAGGGCATCCGAAACGGTGGCCCTGGTGGTCGGAGAACTCGCCGCGAATGCCGTGCTGCACGGACGTGTTCCGGACACCGACTTCGTGCTACGACTCGCCTACGACAGCGCGACCGGCGTTGTGCGAGTCGAGGTCGCCGACGCCCACCCCGCCCGACCCGTGTGTGCGCCTGCCACGCTCGGAGACGCCGAAAGCGGTCGCGGCCTGCTCATCATCCACTCCGTCGCGACCTGTTGGGGAGTAGCCGAGCAACCAGGACCGGGCAAGATCGTCTTCGCGGAAATGAACACTCACGAAGCGGAAGCCCCCGGGCCCGGATGAGTCGACGGCCCGGCGACCTCGCAAGCGGTCGTCAGCCCGGGTTGCCGCCGACTTCGCTGCAAGCCGATCCCCTCGGTCATGGTGAAGGCGTCCCATGCGCCCGACCTCACCGTCGGCGCCGGGATCCGACCTTGGTCGCGGACCTGCGCAGCCGCTTGGCCAGCGCCTTGTCCCGAGTCCTCAGGTGTCGCCCCGCCGCATCCAGGACGGCGCCGGTGGCCGGGTGGTCGCAGCGCCACAGGTCGTCGGCGATCTCATCGAGGAGGGGCAGCAGCGAGTCCCCCTCCTGGTCCAGGAATGTGGCCAGTGCCTCGTCGGCGACGCCGAGTGGACCCCACAGATGGTCCACGAGCCACCAGAGTTGGAGTTCCGTGCCGTGTCCTTCGGGAAGCTCGCCGCGACCGGCCAGCGTGATCGCCGCGATCTGGGCGCAGCCGGGGACCTGGGAGGCCGCGGCTTTGCGTAGGACCCTGAGCGCTGTGGGCTCGTCGAGCTGCGCAAGCACCGCTGTCGCGCTCAGCCGGCGCAGGGCCGCGTCGGCGTCCAGTCCGGCGCAGGAGTCGATGAGTTGGACCGCGGCCGGGCCCTGACCCCGGTGGCTGATCCAGCCGGCGATCTCGGCGCGCGCGGCGTCCTCGTCGTAGTCGAGCAGGCCGTCCAACAGGGTCGGGGCGTCCGCGGTGGCCAGTTCGCCGATCAGCGGAGCGGGGACTCCCTCGGTGAGCAGGTACTCGCGCAGGCCGTGGCGTCCCAGCGGGGTCAGCCTGAGCCGGATCCCGGGCAGGGCGAGGTCGATGCCGCCGGCGGTGACTCCTTGGAGGCCGGGCACGTGCAAGCGGATGTGATCGAGCTCCCCATCCGTCTTCTCCTCCACCTCTGCCGCCCGGTACTCGGCGAGGACCACGGCCGCTTGGTCGAGGATCCGCCGGAGGAGCAGTTCGACCAATCCGGCTTCCTGTTCGGAGAGGCCGTCGTCAAGAGCGCTGTCGCGAAGAGCCTCGGCGAGCAGCGCGGTGTCCAGCCATTCGCCGTCGGAAACCTCGTACAGCGCCCGCAGCACCACGGCCGCCAGGCCGGAGCCGTAGCCGTCCTTGTCCTCGTGCTCCAGGCCGAGCGCGACCGACAACATCGGGGGCAGGCCGAGGCTTTCGAGGTCGTCGAGGATGTCGAGTTCGCCGTCGAGCGACCGGCTCCAGAACTCCACGACTCCTTCGTCCTCCGCCGTGGCGGCCAGATCGGGGCCGGGACGTGCGGTGCCTGCGCCGATCCGCAGCAGACCCGTGTACAGGGCAAGCTGCCAGGGGTCGTCCAGGCAGGGCAGGTCGCCGGAGCTGCGCAGGCGCCCGAGCCGCTTGTCGCGCTCCGCCGGCTGGAGTGCGCCCAGTTCGTCGTCCAGTGACCACAGTTCGAGTTCCTGGACGGCCCGGCGGCCGAGTGCGGGTTTGAGCACGTCCCGGGACGTGACGGCTCGTCCGCCCTCGCACCAGTGGGCAAGGCGGAGCGCGGCGTCGATCAGCGGCACCTGCCGTGCGGCGTCGGCGAGGTCCGCGAGCGGCGCCAGGGAGACCGGGCGCACCGGGGCGAACTCCACGTCGAGGTCCTCGTCGTCGTGGATCTCTCCGCAGGAGCAGCGCCGCCCGTCGGGGGTGTCCTCGGCCGACCCGGATGCCGGGGTGGCCTTGGGCCGCCTCGGCTCCAGGGCGGCCAGTTGCCGGTCCAGGGCCGTGCGGTCGAAGGCAGCGGGGTCGAATCCCTCCTCGCGCAGGGATTCGACCCGGTCCGTCCACGGCTCGGGAGTCGGTGCCGGGCGGTTCTCGACGGCGTCGAGTACGCCCTGTAGCGCCCAGGCGCCGCCGGTGTCCTCGGCGGAGGGCATGGCGCGGCGTCCACCGGTGCAGTGGACGCGCCGGCTGCCGGAGGACGCGGGGAGGATCTTCTCCAGGGTGATCAGGTGCCGCCAGTTGTCACCGAAGTCGTAGGTGTACTCCAACCGCCTGCCCACGAAGGGCAGGAGTTCGGCCACGGACGCGGATTCCTCGTCGAAGTCGCGGCTCGGGTCGCGGTCCAACGGTGCGTCGAAGTCGACGAAACCGACGTCGGAGTCGGGTTCGGCGAAGCAGTGCAGGTGGGAGTCGTCCCAGCCGAAGCAGACCTGGACGATGTCGTGCAGGGAGCCGAGCGAGGTGTCGGCGGGCAAGGTGATCCGGCGCCAGATCGGCGGACTGGTGTTTCGCAGTGCGATCTTGAGCTGGTAGGTGGGCACGGGCTCGGCGGTCACGGCGAAGGTTCCCTCGAAGCGGAGGCGGAGGCGGATTCCGGCACCGGAGTGGGGGCTGCGTCGAAAATACACAGCAGCCGCAAGGCGATGCTGACGGCGTCATCTTCTCGCATTGCGCCGAGTGGGCGTAGTCGCATTTGACACATGCTGTCCACCTGTGTGGATAGCCTTGACCTGCCGAGGGTTCGCGCGGGTTCCGCGCCTAGCTGTGGAGTGGGTGTGGTGGCGAAGATCTACCCGTCGGCGGAGTCCGCGAGCGTACGCACGGCCGAGTCCGGAGGGTCGGCCGCGTCCGGGGCGGCCCCTGCGGACCGGGAGCGACTGCTCGCTCTGCTGTCCGAACTCGCCGCGGGCGAGGCGGTGTTTCTTCCCGCGGACCCGCCCCGGTCGGGCCGGGTGGCCTTCTGGACATCCGGCGGCCGGCCGCCGGATCTCGGGGTGGAAGCCGAGCAACTCACCGTGGTGCGCCCGCGCGGCTCGTCCGTGAGCCGAGCCCGGGTGGGCGCCGTGCTGCTGCCGGTGGAGCAGGCGCTGCCGCTGCTGACCCGCTGCCGGGCGCTCGGTGTGGACGGCGGCGGGCGGGTGTCGGCCGGCACCGCGTTCTGGGGCACGGCGGCCCTGCACGGTCTGGACCTGGTGGCCCGGGGCCGGGTGCTGCCCGGGGTGTCACCGGAGGGCTTCGACGCGTGGCGGGTCGGCCCGCTGGACGTCGACGACCACGAGCGGCTGGGTGCCCTGGCCGCGGCCATGCCTCCCGAGGCCCGCGCGGTCGCGGTCCCCGGGCTTTCCCCGCTTGCCCTGCCGCCCGCCGAGCCGCTGCTACGGGCCTTCCTGGATGCGGTGGCCGATTCCCTCACGCGGCCTCCCGCTGCCCGCCAGGTGGCCGGCGGAACGGCGTTCGCGGTTCGAGCGCCGCAGTCCGTACCCGGGCAGCGCGCTTGGGCGGCGGAGGTCGCCGCCGGCCGCGACGCCGGTCTGGCGGTGTCGTTGCGGCTGGAACTGGGCCGTGCGGACTCCTTCCGAGCCGTGGTCCAACTACGCAGCCTGAGCGATCCCACCGTGCTCGCCGACGCCGCGGACCTGTGGTCCGGCCGGGCCTTCGCCCCCGAACTGTTCGGCCCACGGGCTCGGGTGGACACCTTGCTGACGCTGCGCCGGGCCGCTCGCGCCTGGCCCCCGGCCGCGCGGCTGCTGGAGGCGGCCGCCCCGACCGGCCTGGAGCTGTCCGACGAGGAGGCCAGGGCCTTGCTCAGTGACGCGGCCGAGAGCCTTGCCGCGGCCGGGGTCGCCGTGCACTGGCCCAAGGAGCTGGTCCGCGAGTTGACCGCCGCCGGGGTCCTGGAACCCGCTCGCCGCAAGGGGACACGGTCCTCGGCCGAGTCTTTCCTGTCCTCCGGCGGGCTGTCGGAGTTCCGCTGGCGGGTGGCGCTCGGCGACCGGGAACTCACCGAGGAGGAGCTGGAACGGCTGGTCCAGGCACACCGGCCGATCGTGCGGCTGCGCGACCAGTGGGTGGTCGTGGACCCGGAGTTGGTCCGCCGCCTGCGCCGGGCCGCGCAGTCCGGGGCACCGTCGCTGACCGCGATCGACGCGCTGGGCGCCGCGCTGACCGGCGACGTCGAGGTGGACGGCGAACGGGTGGCGGTCACCGCGAGCGGTGCGCTGGAGGAGCTGCGGTCCCGGATCGCCGACCCCGAGGCCCGCGCCGCGCGCGAGCCTCAAGGGCCCCCGAAGGCTCTGCTCGCGACCCTGCGTGACTACCAACTGCGCGGCCTGAACTGGCTGCACCGGATGACCTCACTCGGGCTCGGCGGCTGCCTCGCCGACGACATGGGCCTGGGCAAGACCGTCACCCTCATCGCACTCCACCTGCGGCGCCAGGAACGAAAGGCCACCGCAGGCCCCACCCTCGTGGTGTGTCCCGCCTCCCTGCTCGGCAACTGGGAGCGCGAGATCCTCCGCTTCGCACCGGCCACCCCGGTACGCCGCTTCCACGGCCCCGGCCGCGACCTGGACGGGCTTGAGAGGGGAGCCGAGGGCGGCTTCGTCCTGACCACCTACGGCACCATGCGCCGCGACGCCGAACGCCTCGCGGACCACCCCTGGGGTCTGCTCGTCGCCGACGAGGCCCAGCATGTCAAGAACCCGTACGCGCACACCGCTCGGGCGCTGCGCGAGATCCCCTCGCGGGGTCGGGTCGCGCTGACCGGCACCCCGGTGGAGAACAACCTGTCCGAGCTGTGGGCACTGCTCGACTGGGCCACCCCCGGCCTGCTCGGCACGCTCACCTCCTTCCGCGAGCGCTATGCCAAGGCCGTCGAGGGCGACCGCGACGAGCAGGCCGCCCGGCGGCTGGCCGCGCTCGTTCGCCCCTTCCTGCTGCGCCGGCGCAAAGCCGACCCGGGCATCGCGCCCGAACTACCACCCAAGACCGAGACCGATCAGCCGGTGTCGCTGACGAAGGAACAGGTCTCGCTGTACGAGGCACTGGTACGCGAGCTCATGGCCGAGATCGAGGGGAAACAGGGCATCACCCGACGCGGTCTGGTGCTGAAACTGCTCACCGGCCTCAAGCAGGTCTGCAACCACCCGGCGCAGTTCCTGAAGGAGCCGGCCGGCGCGAAGCTGCCGGGCCGCTCCGGGAAACTGGAACTCCTGGACGAACTCCTGGACACCGTCCTGGCGGAGGAGGGATCGGCCCTGGTTTTCACCCAGTACGTGGCCATGGGCAGGCTGATCGAGCGTCACCTGGCCGAGCGCGGTGTGGACACGCTCTTCCTGCACGGAGGCACCACGGTCAAGCGCCGTGAGGAGATGGTCGACGCCTTTCAGGCCGGCGAGAAAAAGGTGTTCCTGCTGTCCCTCAAAGCCGCCGGGACCGGCCTGAACCTGACTCGGGCCGGACACGTCATCCACTACGACCGCTGGTGGAACCCGGCGGTGGAGGACCAAGCCACCGACCGCGCCTATCGGATCGGACAGACCCAGCCGGTGCAGGTGCACAAACTGATCGCCGAGGGGACCGTGGAGGACCGGGTCGCGGAGATGCTGCGGCAGAAGCGCGAACTGGCCGACTCGGTGCTGGACTCGGGCGAGGCGGCCTTCAGCGAACTCGGCGACGACGAACTGGCCGAACTGGTCGCGCTGCGAAGGACGGGACGATGACCAGGCGTGCCGGGTCGGACCGGGGAACCAAGCCCGTGACGCCGCGAAGGACGGGACGATGACCAGGCGCACCCCGTCGGACCAGGAAGCCGTCCGCACCTTCGAGGCGTTCCCGTCCACCAAGGGCAGTCGAGCGCCGTTCGCCGAGTCCTGGTGGGGCCGCGAATGGCTGCGCGCGCTGGAGGAGTCCTCCCTGGACTCCGGGCGCCTCCAGCGCGGCCGGACCTATGCGCGCGGCGGTGCGGTGGGCCGGGTCACCATCAGCCGCGGTACGGCCGCCGCCCCGGTGCACGGTAGCCGCCGCACCCCGTATCGCTCCACGATCCGGGTCGAGCGGCTGACGGACCGACAGTGGGACCGACTGCTCGACATGATCGCCGACCGGGCCGCCAACATCGCCGCTCTCCTCGACGGCGAGATGCCCGCCGGACTCGCCGACGACGCCGTGGCCGCCGGCGTCCCGCTGCTGCCCGGTCCCCGCGACCTCGACCCAGAGTGCAGTTGCCCCGACTGGGGTTACCCCTGCAAACACGCCGCCGCGCTGTGCTACCAGGTCGCCCGACTGCTGGACCGCGACCCCTTCGTGCTGCTGCTCCTGCGGGGGCGCGGCGAGCGGGAACTGATGGACGAACTCGGCCGTCGCAACACCGCGCGAGCGGCGGCCGAAGCCGCGGCGGACGCGGTGGGCGCGGGCCCGGCCGTACCTCCGGCCCGGGCCGGCGACCCGGCCGGTCTCGCCTTCGCCGCCCGAACCGAACTGCCGCCCCTGCCCGCGCCGCCTGCATTGCCCGAACGGCCCGGTCGAGGCCCCGCACTGGTGGACTCGGCGGTCCCGGAGCCCGGTGTGGACCCCGCCGCGCTCGAACTGCTCGCCGCCGACGCCGCGACGCGCGCCCATCACCTGCTGGCCGCAGCCCTCGGCGAGCGGCACGCCGACACGGCCCCACCCCTCCCGCTCACCGAATGGCAGGACGCCGTCCGCCTGGCGGCCGCCCACCCGACGCCGGAGGTCCTCACCCGGATCTCCTCGAACTGCGGCCGTACCCCCGGCGAACTCGCCCTCGCCACCCGCGCGTGGCGGCACGGCGGCACGGCATCCCTGGAAGTGCTGGAAAACCACTGGACGCCACCCGCCACCCGCCTGGAACGCGACCGCGAGGCGCTGCGGGCGAACTGGCCCGACGGCAAACCACCCCGACTCCGCTCCTGGCGCAACCGCTGGACCGTCGAGGGCCGAGCCGCCCAACTCCGCCTGGGCCGGGACGGCCTGTGGTACCCGTACACCAAGGACCGAGGCACCTGGTGCCCCGCCGGCCCACCCGACGCCGACCCCGCCATCGTCCTGACCACCCTCCTCGACCCCTGACGCCGCCCTCGGGCCGCTCAGGGGTCCTGGTCACGGCGGAGTTGCCCGGCGTGCGCGGTCATGCGTCCGGGGCGCCCGGCCGAGGGTGTCGCCCGGAGACTTGCCGCCCCACCAAAGGCGACGTACAGTTTCTTGTACTTAAGGAGGGTGGGCCATGAAGACCATGACGTACTCCGAGTCTCGCGCGCGCTATGCCGAGGTGCTCAACTCCGTCAACGACGACCGCGAAGAGGTTGTCATCACCCGAGCCGGACACGACCCGGTCGTGATCGTCTCCCTGGAGGACTACGAGTCCTTGAAGGAGACCGCCTACCTGTTGCGAAGCCCTGCGAACGCCCGGCGTCTGCTCGCCTCCATCGACGAGTTGGAAAACGGCGGCGGCACCGTACGCGAACTGACGGCCGACGAGTGAGGGTCGGCGGCGTATGAAGATCACGTTCTCTTCCCGCGCCTGGGAGGACTACCTGTGGTGGCAGCTTCAGGACCGGAAGGTCCTGAAGCGCATCAATACGCTCATCGCGGATATCTCCCGAACGGGCAACGAGGGGATCGGCAAACCCGAACCGCTCAAGCACGGGTTCCAGGGCTACTGGTCGCGCCGCATCAACGACGAGCACCGACTGATCTACAAGGCCACCGAGGACACGGTTCTGATCGCGCAGTGCCGCTACCACTACGAGAGCTGACCCGACCCGAGCGGATCAAGCTCATGGACGGCGTACGCGTCCAGGGGTCGTTGCTCGGTGACGACTCGGGGCGAGCTGTTTCGTGTGGTGGGTACGTGCGCGGCCCCGCACTTGGTGTGCGGGGCCGCGGGGGAGTCGGAGGGGCGGGTCAGCGGGCGTCCGGGATCCAGGAGCCGTGGATCATCGCGGGGACCCGGCGGGGGAGGTGGACGGTGGCGACCGGGGGCGCGGTCAGGTCGCGGGCATCGAGGACCAGGAGCCGGGAGCTGTCGGTGTTGAGGTCGCCGACGACGCTGAGGAGGTATCCGTGGTCCTCGGCGGCGGCGTGCGCGGCGGGGACGAAGACGGCCTCGCTGGGGAGTTGGCCGACGCCGATGGGGCGCAGCTGCCGGGCGCCGGTGGCGCGGTCGTACTTGACGAAGGTGTGGTTGCCGACGCCGTCGTCGTCCGGGAAGGCCAGTGCGTACTGGTAGCGGTGCGGGCGGCCGAGCAGGGTCTCGTTGATGGTCGGGAACTCGACGATCAGGTCGTCGGTCTGCTCCTCGCGTGCCACGCCCGCGGCCAGGTCGATCGTCCACCGGCGGCTACGGGAACCGGAGGTGGGCTCGGCACCACGACCCGGTGCGCCGACCCACCAGTTCCAGGAGCGCTGCCAGCCGGTGCGGTCCACGGTCGCGCCCTCGACGATGATGCGGCCCAGTGCGTCCTGGTACGCGTTGGCGAAGTGCATACCGAACCCGGCGCCGACGTCGAACCAGCGGATGTTCGCCGCGCCGCCGGGACCCATCGGCATGACGCCGACGCGGCAGGGCTGCGCGTCGCTCCAGCTGTACGGGATGCCGGAGGCCTCGGTGTGGTCGAAGGTGACCGATCCTTCGAGGAACACGACATGGTGCTCGGTGATCGCGAAATCGTGCTTGAGCGCGGCGGATGCGCCGGGGACGTCCTGGCTGAGCGTCAGGTCGCCCTGCGGGGAGACCACGTAGTGGGTGAGGAACGGCGGGAACGGCGACGATGCGAAGAAGTGCAGTTCGCCGGTGGCCGGGTCCTCCTTGGGGTGCGCGGTCATGAAGGACTTCAGCTTGCCGCCGAAGTCGTAGGCGCCGACGGTGTCCAGCTCGGGGGTGAGCTCGTACGGCAGCGCCGACTCGCACAGGGCGAGCAGCCGGCCGCCGTGCTCGATGACGTGGGTTCCGGCGGTGCTGACGGTGAAGTCCGGGCCGTGCTCGGTCATGTACGGCGCGCCGTCCAGGGCCGGCGTGCGCACCCAGCGGTTGCGGTACCACTCGGCGCGGCCGTCGCGGAGCCGAATGCCGTGGACCATGCCGCTGCCCTTGAACCAGTGGCTGGGGATGACGCCGGGCTTGGGGTTGTGGCCGGCGCGGAGCAGGCTGCCGGTGAGTTCGGGCGGGAGGGTGCCTTCGACGGTCAGGTCGGTGGCGGTGATCTCGTCGGCGACGGGGGCGTAGTGGCCGGTGAGGTAGGGCTTGCGGGCGGCGGGCCGGCCTGCGGCGGTGGTGTTCATGTCGGGTTCCTTCCGGTCTGCGGCTCTCGGGTTTGGGGCTCTCGGCTCTGCGGTTCTCGGGTCTGCGGGTCGGGCGAGGTGCGGGGGCGTGCTTCGGTTGCGGCGGAGTTCAGGGGGTCGGCGTGGTTCGCCGGGTGAGCAGGGGAGTCAGCAGGGCGCCGACGGCGGCGATGCCCGCGGAGACCAGGAAGGCGGTGCGGTAGCCGTCGGTGAGCGCGACCTCGTGGGGGACCGCCGATCCGGCGGCATCGGTGCGCGCGGTGGCGAGGGTGCCGAGTACGGCCAGCCCCAGCGCACCGCCGATCTGCCGTGTGGTGTTGACCAGTCCGCCGGCCGACCCCGCGTCGGCGGTCGGGACTCCGGCGACGGCCGCGCCGGTGAGTTGGACGAAGGCGGCGCCGAGGCCGAGGCCGACGACGACGGTCGGGCCGAGGAGGTCGCCGAGGAAGCCGCCGTCCGCCGATATCCGGGAGAGCCACAGGAAGCCGCCGGCGATGGTGGCCATACCGGCCGCGAGCACGGAGCCCGCTCCGAACCGCCGGGCGAGCCGTGGTGCGACGGCCGCGCCGAGCATGTTGGCCACGGCAAGCGGGAGTTGTGTGAGCCCGGCCCGCAAGGCGGTGTATCCCAGGGCTTGTTGCTGGTAGAGCGGCAGGAAGAAGAACAGGCCCACCCACACGCCGCCCAGCAGCGTCATCACGAGGTTCGCCGGAGCGACCGCGCCGGACCTGAGCAGGCGCGGCGGCAACAGCGGTGCGCTGTGGCGCCGTTCCAGCACCGCGAACAGGCCGAGCAGGGGTACGGCGACGGAGATCGCGGTCAGGACCCGGGGGTCGGTCCAGCCGTTGCGGCCCGCGGTGGTCAGGCCGTAGGCGAGGGCGACCAGTCCGAGTGTCACCGTCGCGGTGCCGCCGAGGTCGAAGGAGCGGGTACCGTGGTCCCCGGCCGGCCGTGTGCCCGGCAGCAGCCGGGAGGAGGCGGCCAGCACGGCGCCGCCGAGCACCGCGACCGCCACGAACACCGCACGCCAGCCGAAGGCTTCGGTGAGCACGCCGCCCAAGAGGACGCCCGCTGCGCCGCCCGCCCCCGATACCGCGCCCCACACGCCGAGCGCCTTGCCGCGCGCCGGTCCCGGTGCGAAGGTCCGCATGACGAGCGCCAGCGCGGCCGGTGCGATCGCGGCGGCGCCCAGCCCTTGGGTGGCCCGGGCCGCGATCAGCAACCACGGTGCGGTGGACGATGCCGCCGCGACCGACGCGGCGGTGAAGACGGCGAGTCCCGCGAGCAGGACTCGGCGCTGTCCCAGCAGATCGGCGAGCCGCCCGCCGGGCAACAGCAGCGCGCCGAAGGCGAGGCCGTACGCGTTGACCACCCACGCCATCCCGTCACCCGACAGGCCGATCCCGTCGCGGACCTGCGGCAGGGCGACGTTCACGATCGACGTGCTCAGCACCACCGCGAACTGCGCTGCCGCGAGGACGGCCAGCACCCGACCGGCCGGGCCGGCGGCCGGGTCCGCTGCGGTGGAGGGCGGGTCCGCCGGTTGGGCGAGGGGTGCCGAGGACATGGGGGACTCCTGTTCCGGGGTCGTCTCGATGTGGCTTAGTGTGTGATTGATCAATCATTCTTTGCCGCAAAAAAGAACGCCCCGGCTGGCCGCGCACGAGCGCGCGTCAGTCGCAGCGTTCCGCGCGTTGCTTGAGGTTGTTCAGCCAATGGCCGAGCGAGCCGTCGAGCGCCTGCTGCAGGAACTCCTTGTTCGCCTCGACGGGTTCGCCGGTCCAGGACTCCTCGGTGTGGACGCGCACACCTTCCTTGGTCTTGGTGAACGTCCACACGTGGACCGCCGTGATGCCCTGGGCCGGCCCGCCCCACACGATGCGCCGCTTCGGGTCGACCTGCTTGACCGTGGACGTGATGTCCTCCAGGCCCTCGGTCGACCAGACCCACGACGATCCCGGACGCAGCGGCCCCGGCGTCTGCTTGACCACCGAGCTCACGCCGGGCTGCCAGGCGGGCCATGTCTCGACGTCGGTCTGGATCCGCCACACCCGGTCCAGTGGCGCGTGGATGGTGATGTCGTCGCGGGTGATGACCGGGGCGTTTTCGTCGATGCCGATCGAGCCGTGTCCGCCGGGCGAGAAGGCGAGCGGGAGGGCGGTGGCGATGGCGATGGCGGCGGCCAACATGGGGGACTCCTCGGGGGTGGGGTGGATTGAGGTGCGGCGAGGTCGTAACTTGAATGAGTGATCAACCACTCACTGCAAGGTCCGGCCAAAGGCGCTCCCGGGCGGTGGTGTGGTGCGACGTGGGGATGTGGCTCGGACGGGTCAGTAGTGCCGGATGCCGGCCGCGAGTGTGCGCGTCCACGGCGCGTCCACCTCGGCGGCGCCGATCGCCGACACCAGGTGGCACAACATCCCGCGGGCGAAGAACTGCTGGACCTGCGCGTCGTCGCCCCCGGAGGCGCCGCGCACGTACTCGACGAGCCGGGCGTACCCGGTGCGCACCACATCGCGCACGGCGGGCTCGGAAGCCGCCGCGGCCTGGGCGTGGATCTGCACCAGGAGCAGGTCGTTGTCGGTGATCAGGCGGGCGTACGCCTCACCCATGGCGGACAGCACCGCCTCGGGCGAACTGCCCTCGGCCGCCGCCGCGCCGCGCTCCAGGCTCTCCCGGACGCGGAGGAAGCAGTACTCGACCACGGCGACGAACAGGCTCTCCTTGTTCGGGAAGAGCCGGAACACGTAGGCCTGCGAGATGCCCGCGGCCTTGCCCACCTCGGTGGTCGTCGTGCCGTAGTACCCCTTCGCCGCGAACGCCCCGATGGCGGTGCGCAGCACCGTCTCGCGGCGTTCGTCGGCGGTGGAGAGTGTTCGGCGTGGTTCCGTCTTCATGTGAGTACTCAATCACTCACACCCTGCGGCGTCAACCCCGGCGTGCTGGTTCAGTCGATGACAGCGATCGCCTCGACCTCGACCAGGTGCTCGGGGACGTCCAGCGCCGCGACGCCCAGCAGAGTGCCCGGCGCTACCGGCGTGACGCCCAGCTTCCCGGCCGCCCGCGACAGCCCGTCCAGGAACAGGGGCATCTTGTCGGGCGTCCAGTCGACGACGTAGACGGTCAGCTTCGCCACGTCGTCGAAGGACGCGCCCGCCCCGGCCAGGGCGGTGGCGACGTTGAGGTAGCACTGTTCGACCTGCGCGGCGAGATCGCCCGGGGCGGCCGTGACGCCGTCGGCGTCCCAGGCGACCTGCCCGGCAACGAAGACCAGCTTCGACCCGGTCGCGATCGACACCTGCCGGTACACGTCGATCTCCGGCAGTCCGCCGGGGTTCACCAGGGTGATGGCCATGCTGTTCGCCTCCTCGTCCTGCGGGCCGCAGCCCGTTCCCACCGAATCGAGGCGATCGCTCTCTTTCGGTTACTCGGAAACCGTAGGAGAGTCTGCACTGACGTGGAAGAACGCACTTTTCGGTGAGAGGGGAACCAGATGGTGACCATGCAGTTCACGGCCCATCGACGAGCCGGATCCGATGTCGCCAACAAATGGGCTCTCCGCTATTGCCACAAAGGAGTACCCGGCGGCCGAACCGACCTGGGTCGGGTCCGCGACCCCGGGCGCGAAGAGCAGGAAGTCCGGTTTCTCGAAGAAGAACAGAAAGCCCCGCGATCGCGTCGGCAAGGCGGCGGCCTACTCGGGCCTCGGCGTGCTGGTCCTGGTGGAGCCGTGGCCGCCGCTACGCAAAAAAGAGACCCTTCCGGAAATTCCGGAAGGGTCTCCAATCCGAGTCGGGGTGGCGGGATTTGAACCCACGGCCTCTTCGTCCCGAACGAAGCGCGCTACCAAGCTGCGCCACACCCCGATGCTGCGCGTTCAGCTTAGCGGGTCGGGGGCCTGAGGCGAAATCCGGTTTAGCGGGGGGCCGGGGGGAGGGAGCCGGCGGTGGATTGACGGGGTGTCAGGGTGAGGAGGGTGGCCTCGGGGGGGCAGGCGAAGCGGAAGCGGGCGTAGCGGGAGGTGCCGCAGCCGGCGGAGACGTGGAGGTAGGCCTCGCGGTCGGCGGAGGTGTGTTTGGACAGGCCCTTGGCGCGCTTGCGGTCGAGGTCGCAGTTCGTGGTGAGCGCGCCGTAGAAGGGGACGCAGACCTGGCCGCCGTGGGTGTGGCCGGCGATCACGAGGGGGTAGCCCTCGGCGGTGAAGGCGTCCAGGGCGCGCAGGTACGGGGCGTGCACGACGGCGAGCGAGATGTCCGCTGCCGGGTCGGGGCCGCCGGCCACCTGTTCGTAGCGGTCCCGGTCTATGTGCGGGTCGTCCAGGCCGACCAACTCGATCTCCAGGCCGTCCACCTTGACGCGGCCGCGCGCGTTGTTGAGGTTCTCCCAGCCCGCCGCGTCGAAGCCGTCGCGCAGGTCGGTCCACGGGTTTTCGCGGCCGAGCCGGCGGGTGCCGTCGTCGCGGCGCAGGTAGCCGGTGGGGTCCTTGGGGCGCGGGCCGTAGTAGTCGTTGGAGCCGAATACGTACGCTCCCGGCCGGCCGAGCAGCGGGCCGAGCGCGTCGAGCGTCTCGGGCACCGCGTCCGGGTCGGACAGGTTGTCGCCGGTGTTCAGCACGAAGTCGGGGTGCAGCGCGTCGAGCCGGCGCAGCCACTCCTGCTTGCGGCGCTGGCCGGAGACCATGTGGATGTCGGACACCTGCAGGATCCGTACCGGCCGCGCCCCGCGTGGCAACACCGGCACCTCGACCCGGCGCAGACGGAACGAACGGGCCTCGTAGGCCGCCGCATAGGTGAGGCAGGCGGCCCCGGTGACGGCAACGGCTAGGGGGAAGGCTGAACGCGGTCGCATCCCTCCATGCTGGCAGAGCCGGCCGGTCGTCGGCAGTCTCGATGGCGTTGTGCCGCTCCGCCGACCACAACGCGGCAGGTCGGCACGACGCCCTCGACAGGTCCGCCTCGGGCCGCACCCGGGTAATTGGGTGGGGCACCCACGCCCACGGCTGCGACACTTGACCCCATGAGCCCCTTCAAGAGCCGTTTGCAGAGCGACCTCACCGAGGCCATCCGGTCCCGTGACGAACTGGTCTCCTCGACGCTGCGCCTCACCCTGACCGCGATCACCAACGAGGAGGTCGCGGGCAAGACGGCCCGCGAGCTGTCCGACGACGAGGTCCTCAAGGTCATCGTGCGCGAGGCGAAGAAGCGTCGCGAGGCCGCCGAGGCCTTCGAGAACGGTGGCCGGACCGAGTCCGCCGCCCGCGAGCGCGCCGAGGGCGAGGTCCTCGCGGCCTACCTGCCGGCGCAACTGTCCGACGACGAGCTCAAGGTGATCGTCGCCGACGCCATCGCGGAGACCGGGGCGAGTGGTCCGCAGGCGATGGGTCAGGTCATGAAGGTGGTCCGTCCCAAGGTCGGCGACAAGGCCGAGGGCGGCCGGATCGCCGCCGAGATCAAGAGCCAGCTCGGCACCACCTGACCCGACGCGGCCCCGGCCCACACCGGCCCACCCGGGCCCGATTCCGGCCGACCGCACCCGACACGACGACGATGGCGGTGCCCCCCAGAAACAGGGGAGCACCGCCATCGTCGTTCACGCGGAGCCGACGGAGCCGAGGGAGCCGAGGGAGCCGAGGGAGCCGAGAGAGCCGACGTGGCCGCGGAGCCCACGGGCCCGCAGAGCCCCGGAGTCACGAACCCGCAGAGTCACGAACCCGCAGAGTCACGAACCCACGGGCCCCGCCCGACACCGGATTCACCAAGGAGCCCGGCCGACACCGGCCCCCTCGGTCGTCACCCGTCGGCGCCCCTCACCCGTCGTCACCAAACCCGCCACCCCCGGGCCCGCCCCCGATCGGCGGCCACGAGTGCCCCGGCGGTCGCGTCGACTCCGGCGGCTTGGTGTTGCCGCCTCCGCCACCACTGTTGCCCCCGTTACCCCCGCCGGGCGGCGTGGTGTTGGTCGGCGTGGTCGGCGGAGTCCACGGCGGCCGCGTGTTCGTACCGCCCGTCGGCGGCCGGTTCTGATCCCGCGGCTTGCCGTCGGTCGGCTTCTTGTTCGGGTCCGGCTTCGCCGGGATCGTCCCCGAGGGGGGATCGACGAAGCCGGGCGCTTCCACGCCCTTGAGCGCACCGGACATCGCGGACTTCCAGATCGGTCCGGGGACCTGTCCGCCGTAGACCTTGTCGTGGCGGACGCCGGCGATGGTGATGTCGACCATCTCGACGTCGTCCTTGGCGCCACCGATCCAGACCGCGGTGGACAGGTTCGGCGTGTAGCCGACGAACCAGGCCGCCTTGCGCTCGTTGGTGGTACCGGTCTTGCCCGCGTTGTCCCGGTCCTTCAGGCCGGCCTGGGTGCCGGTGCCGTCCTCGACCACGCCCTTGAGCAGCGCGTTGATCGTGTCCGCCGTCGACTGCTTCATCACCTGCTTGCAACCCGCCTGGGGGACGGGCAGCTTGGTGCCGTCGAGCTTGGCCACCTCGGTGACCGCGATCGGCGAGCAGTAGACCCCACGGCTGGCGAACGCGGCGTACGCGGCGGCCATGTTCATCGGCGCGACCGTGTTGGCGCCCAGCGTCATGCTCGGCACCTGCTCCAGCGCCTTGCCGTTGCCCTGGTGCACACCGAGCTGGTCGGAGAGCGTCGCGATCGGACACAGCCCCACGTCCTTGGACAACAGGACGAAGTACGTGTTGATCGACTTCTCCAGCGCGGTCTGCATGTTCCAGGTGCCGGTCTCGCTGCGGCTCTCGTTCTGCGGCTGGTACTGCGGGTCCCGGGCCGCGTCACCGCAGGTGCGGAACTTCTCTTTCCGCATGTCGATGTCGTAGCCCGTGGAGTACTCCTGGTCGACCTTCATCCCGCTCTCCAGCGCCGCCGCGGCGGTGATCGGCTTGAACGTCGAGCCGGTCTGGAAGCCGTACGTCGAGCCGCCCATGGAGTGGTCGACCGAGTAGTTGAGCGTGGTCTCGTAGTCGCCGAACCCGTACGGCCGACTCTGCGCCATCGCCTTGATTTTGCCGCTGCCCGGCTCGACCATGACGACCGCGTCGGCGACCGGGTCCTTTTGGAGTACGCCCTTGGTTGCGGCGGTGTAGGCCGACTTCTGGGCCTTTCGGTCCAACGTGGTGGTGATCCGCAGACCGCCCTCGCGCCACAACCGGTCGCGGTCTCCCTTGTTCGCGCCGAACGCCGGGTCGTTCTTGACCACCCGTTCGACGTAGTCGCAGAAGAACGCGGCACCGTCGATCTGGTCGGCGGTGATGCAGCCGTTGGGCAGCGGCTGGGTCTTCAGGTTCAGTTCGGTGGCCTTGGCCGCGTCGGCCTCGACCTGCGAGATGACCTTCACCTCGGCCATGCGCTGCAACACTATGTTGCGTCGTTCCCGGGCGGCGTTCGGGTAGCCGATCGGGTCGTACGCCGAGGGCGCCTGCACCACGCCGGCCAGGGTGGCCGCCTCGGTCAGGGTCAGGTCCTTGGCGTGCTTGCTGAAGTAGCGCTGCGACGCGGCCTCGACGCCGTACGCCTGGCGGCCGAAGAAGGTGATGTTGAGATACCTGGTGAGGATCTCGTCCTTGGACAGCCGTTGTTCCAGGCCGATCGCGTACTTCAGTTCCTTGACCTTGCGGGAGACCTCCTGGGCCTGGGCCTTGGCCACCTTGGCCGGGTCGTTGCCGGCCTCCTCCACGAAGATGTTCTTCACGTACTGCTGGGTGAGACTGGAACCGCCCTGCTTGGATCCCGTGCCACCCGACTGCTGATTGCGCATCAGGGCGCGCAGGGTGCCCTTGAGGTCGATCGGACCGTGCTCGTAGAAGCGCGAGTCCTCGATCGCCACGATCGCCTGACGCATGATCGGTGAGATCTGGTCGAAGTTCACCAGGATGCGATACCGGTCGTAGACCATCGCGAGCTGGTTGCCCTCGGAGTCGAGGATGTACGACGGCTGCGACAGGAACGGTTGATCCAGATCACTGGGCAGATCGTCGAAGTTTTCCGACGCCGCCTTCGCGGTCAGGCCGAAGCCTCCCACGAAGGGCAGCGCGATTCCCGCGACCAGGGCGCCGGCGAGGATGCTCGCACCCACGAAGGCGGCGAACCGTCCCACGAAGCCCAACGGGGATCGTGAGCGGGACGAGCCGCGTTTCGGGCGGGCCGAGCCGGAGGAAGTTCGGGCCATGGGCGACAGCCTACGTGCCGAAACACCCTACGCGGTGAAGGGACTTCGCCTAAGCTGGCGGAGCAGCCGGGGGATCCGTGTCAGTAGCCATTTCACTCTTTAGAGTGAATGCGGCCGGATGTCGGATCTCGCTGCCGTGCTCTGTGCCGCGGACGTGCCTCCTTCTGAGTGAAGCCGTGACCGGAAACGCAAGAGCATTCACCCGGACGGGTGGGTCCATATTTGCGCATAGTCCTTCCGGGCCATCGATGACTGCCCGCACAGGGGCTGTTGCGCGTGCCCAGGGTTTCGTACCGTCCTGCTTGGCGTCGGGAATTCCCTTCGCCGCCGTTGGGGGAGCCTCGAAAATCGGGAGAGGACGGCACCAGCATGAGCTGGGTTACCGACTGGAGCACGCAGGCCGCCTGCCGGAGTACCGATCCGGATGAGCTGTTCGTGCAGGGGGCGGCGCAGAACCGCGCCAAGGCAGTGTGCACCGGGTGTCCGGTCCGCACCGAGTGCCTGGCGGACGCGCTGGACAATCGAGTGGAGTTCGGCGTCTGGGGTGGCATGACCGAGCGGGAGCGGCGCGCGCTGCTGCGCCGCCGGCCGATGATCACCTCGTGGCGTCGGCTGCTGGAGACCGCGCGCGAGGAGTACGAGCGCGACATCCACGGAGACGAGGAGTTTCGGGTCGCCGGCTGAGCACGTGTCGACGGCCGAACGCCACCTCGTTCGCACGTGAGAACCCGCCGGGGCCGGGAGTCAGGCCCGGGTCCCGGCGGGTACGGACGAACCCCGTGGCACGGCGGGTCGATACGGAGGACAGCCGCGGCGCGGCGCGCGTGGGTGCGGATGAAACCGGGTGAAACCGATCGAAAGCGATCGTGCGTCGCCGAGCGGATTCGGGCTGCCGGCGGACCCCGGGCTCAGCCCGTGCCCAGGCTCTCGCCGATCACCCGCAGCCCGTCCAGGTCGTGCACGTCACCGGGCAGCGCCGGAACCTCGGCCACCCGCACCTCGGGGTGGATCGAGGTGAAGCGCGTGCGCATGCGCTCCTCCCGGTCGATCACCCGCAACCGCTCGGCGTGCAGCGTCAGCAGTCCCGCGACCAGGCGCAGGTCGGCGGGCCGCGACGGGTGCTCACCGTCGAGCGGTTCGACCTCCTCGACCTCCTCGGCCGGCGCGAGCTGTTCGGCCTGCTCCGCCTGCTCGGTCAGCGCCTCGGCCGCGGCCACGCTGCGTTCCGCGGACAGCCGACCGGCGCGCGTGGCGTGCACGCGGTTGAGCACGAGGCCGGCCAGCGGCATGCGCTCGGTGCCCAGCCGGTCGACGAAGTACGCGGCCTCGCGCAGCGCGTCCTTCTCCGGCGCGGCGACCACCAGGAACGAGGTGCCGCGCGCCTGGAGCAGCTTGTAGGTCGCGTCGGCCCGCTTGCGGAAGCCGCCGAAGGTGGTGTCCAGCGCGGCCACGAAGGTCTGGATGTCGGTCAGCAGGTGGGTGCCGACCACCTTGCTGAGCGCGCCGGTCATCAGGCCCATGCCCGCGGACAGGAACTTGAGCGCGCCGCGCCCGCCGACCTTGGCGGGAGCGGAGAGTATCCGGATCAGCCGGCCGTCCAGGAACGAGCCCAGGCGCTGGGGGGCGTCGAGGAAGTCGAGCGCGGACCGGCTCGGCGGGGTGTCCACCACGATCAGGTCCCACTCGCCGGTCGCGTGCAACTGGCCCAGCTTCTCCATCGCCATGTACTCCTGCGTACCGGCGAAGCTGGAGGACAACGATTGGTAGAACGGGTTGTCCAGGATCTGCTGCGCGCGCTCGGGGTCGGCGTGTTGTTCGACGATCTCGTCGAACGTGCGCTTCATGTCGAGCATCATCGCGTGCAGGCTGCCGCCCTTGGTCTCGTCGACGTCGACGACCCGGCGCGGCGTGTTGTCCAACTCGGTCAGGCCCATCGACTGGGCGAGCCGGCGTGCGGGGTCGATGGTCAGCACCACCACGTCCCGACCGCGTTCGGCCGCGCGCAGCCCGAGCGCCGCGGCGGTGGTGGTCTTGCCGACGCCGCCGGAGCCGCAGCACACCAGGATGCGGGTGCCCGGGTCGTCGATCAGCTCGTCGATCTCCAGCCTGTTCATGCCATCCCCTGCTCGCGCAGCGCTTCGGCGAGGCGGTACAGACCGCCCAGGTCCATTCCGTCGGCCAGCAGCGGCAGTTCGTACACCGGCAGGTCCAGCCCGCGGACCAGGGCGCGGCCGGTGCTCTCCAACTCGATCCGGCTCGCGTGCTCGTCGGCCTCGGCCAGCAGCGAGGTGACCAGCGGCCGGGTGGGCTTGATGCCGCCCGCGACCAGGCCGGCCTCGAGCAGCTCGGCGGTGAGCCGCTGTCCGGTGTCGCTCTCGTCCTCGGCTTGGAGCGGCGGCCGGGCCATGTTGATCACCACGCCGCCGGTGGGCAGGCCCGAGTCGCGCAGTTCGGTGACGCCGTCCACGGTCTCCTGGACCGGCATCTCCTCCAGCAGGGTGACCAGGTGGACCGCGGTCTGCGGTGAGCGGATCACCCCCATCACCGCCTCGGCCTGGGTGTGGATCGGGCCGAATCTGGCCAGCCCCGCGACCTCGGTGTTGACGTTGAGGAAGCGTGCGATCCGGCCGGTGGGCGGCGCGTCCATGACCACCGCGTCGTAGGCGAACTTCCCCTGCGTGCGGCGCCGGGCCGACTCGCACGCCTTGCCGGTCAGCAGCACGTCGCGCAGCCCCGGCGCGATGGTGGTCGCGAAGTCGATCGCCCCGAGCTTCTTCAGGCCCTTACCGGCCCGACCCAGGTGGTAGAACATGTCGAGATATTCGAGCAGCGCCTCTTCCGGGTCGATCGCGAGCGCGTACACCTCGCCGCCACCCGGGGCGACCGCGATCTTGCGGTCCTCGTAGGGCAGATGCGGGCAGTCGAAGAGCTGCGCGATGCCCTGTCGCCCCTCCACCTCGACCAGTAGCGTGCGCCGCCCGCCCGAGGCCAGCGCCAGTGCCAGCGCGGCGGCCACGGTGGTCTTGCCGGTGCCGCCCTTGCCGCTGACCACGTGCAGGCGCACGCCCTCCCAGTCGGCGTTGCCGTCGGTCGTGCGTGCGCCCGCCGTCGAGGTGCTCACGGCGTCCGTCCAGCGGGTACGGCCGGGGCGGCCGGCGCGACGGTCGTCTCGGGTACGTGGCATGCCCGGATCCCTGCCCTCGAAGGCTTGCGCCATTCGGCCGCAGCCGAGGCGTTACCGGACCCGTGTGACCGCGCACCCAAACTCACGAGTCGAGCCTAACCACCCCGTCCCCGCCCGGTCGGAGGTGATCCCCCTGTGGTGACCCGCGTCACGTCACCGTCGCCCGAACGGCGTAGCGCGCGTCCTTGTACGCCCCCGTCTCCAGGATGTCCCCGAGGACGCGCGCGGCCTCGACCACGTCGGCGTGGCCGATGTAGAGCGGGTTGAACCCGAAGCGCAGCACATCCGGCGGCCGGACGTCGCCGATCACGCCCCGGTCGATCAGCGCCGCCATCACCGCGTGCGGTTCCGGGTGGCGCACCGCGACCTGGCTGCCGCGCCGCGCGTGCTCGAGCGGGGTCAGCGTCTCCAGGCCCAGATCGGTGACGCAGGCGATGAACAGGTCGGTCAGCGCCAGGCCCTTGGCCCGCACGGCCGTCATGGACACGTCGTCGTAGGCGCCGAGCGCGGCTTCGAGCGCGAGCATCGACAACAGCGGCGGGGTGCCTATCCGGGCCCGCTCGATGCCCGGCGCGGGCGCGTATCCCGGCTCCATGCCGAACGGGTTCGCGTGCCCGTGCCAGCCGGTCAGGGCGGGCGCGAAGTCGGCGATGTGCCGCTCGGCCACGTAGACGAACGCCGGCGCGCCGGGGCCGCCGGACAGGTACTTGTAGCCGCAGCCGACGGCGAGGTCGACGTCGTGCGCGTCCAGGTCGATCGGGAACGCGCCGGCGGAGTGGCACAGGTCCCACAGCGCCAACGCGCCGACCGCGTGCGCCGCGGCGGTCAATCCGGGCAGGTCGCGCAGTTCGCCGCTGCGGTAGTCGACGTGGTTGTAGGCGATCACCGCGACCGTGTCGCCGTCCGCGCGCAGCACCTCGGCGAGTTCGCCGACCGGGACCCGGCGCACCTGGGCGCCGAGCAGGCCGGCCATCGAGTCGGCCAGGTAGAGGTCGGTGGGGAAGCTGTCCGGGTCGGCCAGCACCACGGTGCGTCCCGGGCGCAGCCGCAGGGCACCGGCGATCGCGTTGAAGATCTGCACCGACGTCGAGTCGCCGCACACCACCCGACCGGGCGCGGCGCCGATCAGCGCGCCGATCCGGTCGCCGATCCGCGCGGGCGCCCCCCACCAGTCGTTGGCGTTCCAGGAGCGGATCAGGTCGGTGCCCCACTGGCGGTGCACCGCGTCGTTCAGCGCCTCGGGCACCGCGGCGGGCAGCGCGCCCAGCGAGTTGCCGTCGAGGTAGATCACGCCTGCCGGCAGCAGGAACCGCTCGCGCACGTGCGCCAGCGGGTCGGCCGCGTCCAGTTCGGCGGCTTCGGCCACCCGTCCGGCCGCTAGGCGACCGTTGGAGAGTCGGACCGACGCGTCGTCGGCGGCCGTGTTCGGCAAGGAATCGGACATGCTTCACCCATCTTTCGATGAATCAGACCTTCGATGGTTCGACCAAGGTGCGCATGGTCCACAATTCGGGAAAAACGCGCACACGTACGGTCTGCTCCAACCAAGACGCTCCGGCCGAGCCACCCGTGCCCGGCCGGTTTCCCAGCGCTCGCAGTGTGGCGGCCAGATGTCGCTCGCGCCAGCGGGTCCAGCGCTCGGAGATGTCGGTGAGCACCTCGCCGAGCTCGACCAAGTCGACCACGCCGTCCGTATACACGCCCGCCCACGCGCGTTCGACGTCCTGGGACGGCTCGTACGGCCGACTCGGATCCGCGCCGGGAGTCGGGGTGTGTCGACCCCGGCGGGCGAGCAGGGCGAGCGCGTGGTCGTACAGGCTCGGCGCGCGCAACGAGCGCTCCAGCTCGGCGTGCACCTCCGGACTGCCCGTGTAGGGCCGCAGCACGCCCGCGCGTTTGACGCCGAGCAGGAATTCGAGATGCCGGTACAGGTGCGACTGGAAGCCGGACGCGTCGCCGAGCGCGTCCCGGAAGCCGCCGAACTCGCCGGGGGTGAGCGTCGCGAGCAGGTCCCACGTGGACACCAGCACGTCCAGCTCGCGGATGCTGCGCCGCAGCGTGCCGATCGCGCCGGGCACGTCGTTTGCGTCGAGCCGTTCGCCCGCGATCGTCCATTCGTGCCGCAGCAGCGCGAACAGCAGCTCCATCACCTGGGAGGAGATCAGGAACGACAGCTCGGCGGGCACGTCGGTGCGGGTGCGCTGGAGGGAGAGCAGCCGGTCGAGTTGCACGTAGTCCGCGTACGGCGGCGCCGCGGCGTCCGCGGAGCCTCGACGCGGGCCCGCCATCGGACACGTCGCGCTCGCCGGATCGGCCGGTGGGGTCCGTTCGTCGAACGTCATCGCAGGTCACCTCTCCGGCCGGTCCCGCCGGTGCGCCGGAAGGGCCGGTCGGGGAGTGCCCATATGGAATCGTGCGACCATTCGGTTGGGAATGGGTGTCGAGCATCGGAAGCCCCGGTTCGGTTTACGCTCGCAAAGTGTCGAAGGACATGTGCTCACGATCGTGAACGGAGGGTGCGCATGGACGCGATCGACCGCAGATTGCTCGCCGAATTGCAGCGCGACGCCCGGGTCTCGCTCAACGAGTTGTCCCGGCGGATCAACCTCTCCGCGCCCGCGGTGGCCACCCGGGTGCGCCGGCTCGAACACACCGGCGTGATCACCGGTTATCACGCGCATGTGGATCCGGCCGCGGCCGGCCGCGGTGTGGTGGCGCTGGTCCGGATGAATTGCTACGGCCCCGGCTGCCTGCTGCGCCGGGACGCGGACACCGTGCGCGAGTGGCCCGAGGTGCTCCAGGTGCACCGGGTCACCGGTGACGCGTGCTGCCTGCTCATGGTCGCGGTCGCATCGATGTCCGACTTCCAGATTCTGATCGACCGGCTCGCCGAGCACGGCAAACCCTCCAGCACGATGGTGTTGTCCTCGCCGGTGGCGTGGCGCCCCGTCGAACCGCCCGACGTGTCCGTCTAAAGTCTGCACACATGACGAAGTGGGAATACGTGACGGTCCCCCTGCTGGTGCACGCGACCAAGCAGATCCTGGACAACTGGGGCGACGACGGCTGGGAGCTCGTGCAGGTCGTGCCCGGCCCCAACCCGGAGAGCCTGGTGGCCTACATGAAGCGTGCGAAGCAGGAGGCGGCGAAGTGAGCGAGGTACACCCCGAGCAGCGCCTGACCGAGCTGGGGCTTACCCTGCCCGGCGTGGTGCCGCCGGTGGCCGCGTACGTTCCGGCGATCCGCACCGGCAATTACATCTACACCTCGGGCCAGTTGCCGATGGTCGAGGGCAAGCTGCCCTCGACCGGCAAGGTCGGCGCCGAGGTCACCGCCGAGGAGGCGAAGGAACTCGCCCGCCAGTGCGCGCTCAACGCGCTCGCGGCGGTCAAGGCCGAGCTCGGCGACCTGTCGCTGGTGCGTCGGGTGGTCAAGGTGGTCGGGTTCGTGGCCAGCGCCCCGGACTTCACCGGCCAGCCCGGCGTGATCAACGGCGCCAGCGAACTGCTCGGCGAGGTGTTCGGCGAGTCCGGGCGGCACGCCCGCAGCGCGGTCGGGGTGGCCGTGCTGCCGCTGGACGCCCCGGTCGAGGTGGAGATCCTCGTCGAGGTGGTCTGAGCGGATCGCCCGCTGCGCCATCGTGATGATCGGACCTGGCCCTTTCGGGTCGGGTCCGATCGTTTTCGGGGGCGAGGGATGGAACTTGACTCGGTCAGGCGTACGATCCGGCGCATGGCCGAATCAGGGAGTACGCGAGCCGGGAAGGCCCAGCCGGGCATGCCCGCGTCCTGGGCCGAGCGGGCCCGCGCGATCATCGCCGGCGAGGCGGAACCGGTGGCTCCGCGCCGCGCGGCGACCGTGGTGCTGCTGCGCGAGCGGCCGCACGGTGCCGAGGCGTATCTGCTGCGCCGGCACACCACGATGAAGTTCGCGGCCGGGATGTACGCCTTCCCCGGCGGCGGCGTCGACCCCCGGGACGCGGACCACTCGGTGGCCTGGGCCGGCCCCGAACCCGCCGAGTGGGCCAAGCGGCTGGGCACCGGCGTCGCCGAGGCCCGCGCGATCGTCTGCGCCGCCGTGCGCGAGACCTTCGAGGAATCCGGTGTGCTGCTCGCCGGGCCCGACCCGAGCACCGTCGTCTCGGACACCACCGGCGCGGACTGGGAGGCGGACCGCGCCGCGCTGGTGGCGCGCGAGCAGACGCTGACCGAGTTCCTGGAGCGGCGCGAACTGGTGCTGCGCTCCGACCTGCTGGGCGCGTGGGGGCGCTGGATCACCCCCGAGTTCGAGGACCGCCGCTACGACACGTGGTTCTTCGTCGCCGCCCTGCCCGCCGGCCAGCGCACCCGGGACGTCTCCGGCGAGGCCGACCGGGTCACCTGGGCCCGGCCCGGCGACGCGCTGGCACAACACCGGGCGCAGGAGATGGCGATGTTGCCGCCCACCATCGACACGCTGCGCCACCTGGCGGAGCTGGCCGACCCGGCGGCTGCCCTGGCCGCCGCGGCCGACCGGGAGATCACCCCGATCATGGCCCAGGGCCGTTTCGACGGGGATCGCCTCGTGCTCGAATGGCCGGGGGTCGCGGACCCGTTCGGTCTGCGCTGAGGCCCCACCGACGACCCGGAGCCGGTCCGAGGGCATCCACCGGATCGGTCCGGGCCACCGAGGTACAGGATGACCACCATGAACGCACAGCCCCTGCCCGGCAACCCGCGCCCGACCATCGGCGGACCCGCGAGCTCCCGGGTGACCTGTCTGCTCGCACCGAACCCGAGCGCGATGTCGCTGGACGGCACCAACACGTGGATCGTGGCCGAGCCGGGCGCGGACACCGCCGTGGTGATCGACCCCGGCCCCGACGACGAGGGCCATCTGCGCGCGATCGTGGCCGCGGTGGAGGCCGAGGGCCGCCGCGTGGGCCGGATCCTGCTCACCCACGGCCACCCCGACCACTCGGCCGGCGTGGCCGGCCTCAAGGCGCTCACCAACGCCGTCGTGCACTCGGTCGACCCGCAGTGGCGCTACGGCGGCGAGGGCCTGGTGGACGGCCAGGTGATCGACGACGGCGGCTTGGACCTGCGGGTACTGGCCACTCCCGGCCATTCCGGCGACTCGGTGTGCTTCGTGGTGGCCGCGGACCGCTTCGTGATCACCGGCGACACCGTGCTGGGTCGTGGCACCACGGTGGTCGCGCACCCCGACGGCCGACTCGGCGACTACCTGGACTCGCTGCGCCGGCTGCGCGCCCTCGCCGCCGCCGGCGAGGTCACCGCGGTGCTGCCCGCGCACGGCCCGATCCTGGACGACGCGGTCGGCGTGCTCGACTTCTACCTGGCCCACCGGGCGGCCCGGCTGGCCCAGGTGGAGGCCGCGGTCGCGGCGGGCGACAAGACCGCCCAGGACGTCGTCGAACGGGTCTACGCGGACGTGGACCGCGGCCTGTGGTGGGCCGCCGAGATGTCGGTCCGCGCCCAGCTCGAATACCTGACCGAGCGCGCGGACGCCTGAACGCCGCGTGGGGGCCCGCCGACGGCGGACCCCCACGTGTTCGGTGCGCGACGTGCTAGCGCGAGCGGCGCGACAACCGCTCGACGTCCATCAGGACCACCGCACGCGCCTCCAGTCGCAGCCAACCCCGGCTGGCGAAGTCGGCGAGCGCCTTGTTGACCGTCTCCCGCGAGGCGCCGACCAACTGGGCCAGCTCCTCCTGGGTGAGGTCGTGCGCGACGTGGATGCCTTCGTCGGCGGGCACGCCGAACCGGCGGGACAGGTCGAGCAGGGCCTTGGCCACCCGTCCCGGGACGTCGGAGAAGACCAGGTCGCCCAGGCTCTCGTTGGTCCGCCGCAGCCGACGCGCTATCGCCCGCAGCAGTGCCGCGGCGACCTTGGGCCGACCGGTCAGCCAGGGCTGCAGGTCGGAGTGGCCCAGGCCGAGCAGGCGCACGTCGGTGAGCGCGGTCGCGGTCGCCGTACGCGGTCCGGGGTCGAACAGCGACAGCTCGCCGAACATCTCGCCCGGGCCCAGCACCGCGAGCATGTTCTCGCGGCCGTCGTTGGAGCTGCGGTGCAGCTTGATCTTGCCCTCGATCACCACGTACAGCCGGTCACCCGGGTCACCCTCGTGGAAGAGCGAGTCCCCGCGCTCGAGCGCGACCTCCGTCATGGAGGCCCGCAGCTCGGCGGCGTCCTCATCTTCGAGCGCCGCGAACAGCGGAGCCCGCTGCAAAACGTCGTCCACGAGGTTCCTCCTAGGCCGGCCTGGTCGACACCAATGAAAGCCGAGCGGTCAAACAGTGCGATCGGTCACAGTCTGACGCACCGGTACCCGCAATCATCACGCGGGGTGGCCTGGATCACGAACGGGCGGATCCACAGTAACCGGACATGTCGCTCCTGTGATCAAGCATGTGCGGACTGCTCGACCGTACGCCCCGTCCATCTGCGTACTCTGGCCGGGTGTCGAGCAACGTGACGGAGCCCGCGCCGCGCAGGTCGCGGGCGGCCGCGAAGGTCGTGAAAACCGAGTCCCATCTCGCTCTGGTGCGCCGCGCGCGCCGGATCAATCGCGAATTGGGCGAGATATACCCGGGTGCGCACTGCGAACTCGACTACGGCGACGCGTTCCAGCTCCTGGTCGCGGTGGTGTTGTCCGCGCAGACCACCGACCGACGGGTCAACACGGTCACCCCGGCACTGTTCGCCCGCTTTCCCGACGCCGCCGCGGTGGCCGCCGCGGAACCGGCCGAACTGGAGGCGATCATTCAGCCGACCGGGTTCTTCCGGGCCAAGACGCGCTCGGTGCAGGGCCTGGCCCAGGCGCTCCTGGAACGCTACGACGGCGAGGTGCCGGGCAAGCTCGCCGAACTGGTCACGCTGCCCGGCGTGGGTCGCAAGACCGCCAACGTGGTGCTCGGCGAGGTCTTCGACGTGCCCGGCATCACCGTCGACACCCACTTCGGCCGGCTGGCCCGGCGCTTCGGGTGGACCAAGGACGATGATCCGGTCAAGGTCGAGCAGGAGGTCGGCGCGCTGTTTCCGCGCAAGGACCTGACCCTGCTGTCGCACCGGGTGATCTTCCACGGCCGCCGGGTCTGCCACGCCCGCCGCCCGGCGTGCGGGGCGTGCGCCATCGCGCCGCTGTGTCCGGCGTACGGCGAGGGCGAGACGGATCCGATCAAGGCCAGGGCGCTGCTGAAGTACGAGATGGCCGGGCAACCCGGCCAACGGCTCAAGCCGCCGGCCAAGCCGGTGCTTGCCGTGCCGGGCGACGCATCCGAAGACGTGGACGCATCCGAAGACGTATCCGAGACGAAGGCCGCACCGGCCGAGGCCGCACGAACGAAGGCCACCCGAGCGAGGGCCGCACGAGCGAAGGCCGCACCGCGAGACGAGGGGGACGCCGGGTGACCCAGACCGGAACCGGGATCCAGACCTGGGCCGAAGCGGATCTGCCGGAATGGCTGCGCCCGGTCGCGCGCGCCGCTCGGGAGATCCGCCCCGAGCAACTGAGCCGTTTCCTGCCACCGGCCGAGGGCGGTCGGCGCTCCGCCGTGCTGGTGTTGTTCGGCGAGGGGCCCGACGGTCCGGACCTGCTGCTGCTGCAACGCGCCGCGACGCTGCGCTCGCACGCGGGCCAGCCCGCGTTTCCGGGCGGTTCGGTGGACCCGGGCGACGACGGCCCGGAGGGCACCGCGCTGCGCGAGGCGCAGGAGGAGGTCGGGCTCGACCCCTCCGGTGTGCGGGTCTTCGGCCGGCTGCCGGACCTGTACATCCCGGTGAGCGACTTCGTGGTCACGCCCGTGCTCGCGTGGTGGCACCGGGAGAGTGAAGTCGCCCCGGGGGCACCCGAGGAGGTCGCGCGCGTGTTGCGGGTGTCGATCGCCGAGCTCGCCGAACCGGCGAACCGGGCCCGACTGCGCCACCCCGGCGGTCACCTGGGCCCGGCGTTCCTGGTGCACGACCTGGTGGTCTGGGGCTTCACCGCGGGGCTGATCGACCGGGTCCTGCACCACACCGGCTGGGAACGGCCGTGGGACAGCCGCCGCGAGGTCGCCCTTTCGGAGACCGAGAGCCGGTTGGCCCGGCGCGGGTTCGACCGCTACGAGGAGACCGCCTCCGAGCCCGAGGTCCGCGACTGACCGCCGGCCCGCCCGCCGCACCCGGTGCGGGGCGGGCTGACGGCACGTCAACACCGGTCCTGTACGGCTGTGTCACCGGTGTTCGACGAACCGGCACGGCGGCGGACAGCGCGGGCTCGCACATGAGAACGTGAGCCCGTGAATGTCCTGGACCTGTTGCTGCTCGCCGCCGCGGTGGCCTTCGCCATCTCCGGATACCGGCAGGGCTTCATCGTCGGCGTGCTCTCGTTCCTGGGCTTCATCGGCGGCGGTGTGTTCGGCATGTGGCTGGTGCCGTCGCTGCTCAACCGGTTCGAGCCGGGGCTGGGTCCCTCGATCGCGGCGATCTGTGTCGTGCTCGTGCTGGCCACCGCGCTCCAGGCGCTGACCACCGCGGCCGGCAACCGGCTGCGCCGGCAACTCACCTGGCGTCCGGCGCGACTGGTGGACGCGGCCGGGGGCTCGATCGTGAGCGTGTGCGCGCTGCTGATCGTGGTCTGGCTGATCGGCTCCTCGGTCGCGGGCGCCTCGATGCCCACCATCTCGCGCGAGGTGCGTTCCTCGCAGGTGCTCGGCGGCGTGCAGAAGGTGTTGCCGCAGGGCGCCGACACGTGGTTCTCCTCGTTCGGCAACCTGCTCGACCGCAACGGCTTCCCGCAGGTCTTCAGCCCGTTCGTTCGCGAGGACATCCCGCAGGTCCCGCCGCCGGACCCGAGGTTGTTGTCGATGCCGGCGGTCCAGGAGACCCGGGACAGCATCGTCAAGATCGTCGGCACCGCGAAGAGTTGCGGCAAGGTGATCGAGGGCTCCGGCTTCGTCTACGCCCCGCAGCGCGTGATGACCAACGCCCACGTAGTAGGTGGCGTCAAGAAGCCGACCGTGCAGATCGGCGGCGAGGGCCGCGAATACCCGGCCGAGGTCGTGCTCTACGACTGGAAGCGCGACATCGCGGTGCTCAAGGTGCCCGGACTCAAGGCCACCCCGCTGCAGTTCGAACCCAAGGTGGAGAGCGGCGCGGACGCGATCGTGGTGGGCTTCCCGGAGAACGGCGCCTTCCACGTCGAACCCGCCCGGGTCCGGGCCCGGATCCAGGCCGGCGGCCCGGACATCTACAAACGCGGCACGGTCAGTCGCGACGTCTACTCGCTGTACGCGAAGGTGCGCCAGGGCAACTCCGGCGGCCCGCTGATCTCACCGAACGGCAAGGTCGCCGGGGTGATCTTCGCCAAGTCGCTCGACGACGAGTCCACCGGGTACGCGCTCACCGTCGAGGAGGTGCGCGCGGACGCCGAGGCGGGCGCGGTCGGCGACCGTCCCGTGGACACCCAGAGTTGCGCCATGTGACGCATGTCCGCCGGGTTCTCGGGCAGACGTTCGGGCACAGCCGCGACGAGCGGCGAGGGCGGGGCGAGGCGGGGTGGGGTGGGGGAATGCTCGGGCATTCGCACGCGGTCAGCGGGGCACTGGTGTTCGCGGCGACGGCACCGACGCTGCCCCAACACCTGTGGCACAACCACCTGTCCCCGTCCGAGATCGTGATCGGTACGTTCCTGACCGCCGGCGCGGCGCTGCTGCCCGACCTCGATCACCACAACGGCACGATCGCCAACTTCCTGGGACCGCTCTCGCGGGCGCTGTGCGCGGGCGTGGCCAAAGTGTCCGGCGGGCACCGACACGCGACCCACTCGATCGCCTTCGTCGTCCTGGCCGGACTGCTGACCTGGCAGGGGGTCGAGCACTTGGGGCGGCCGTTCACCCTCACCATGGTCTTCCTGCTGCTCGCGCTCGCGCTGCGCGCGCTGAACCTGTGTCCGCCGGGCAAGGGCGTCGCCTCCTGGATCACCATCGTCGCGCTCGCCGGCGGCGGCACGGCGGTGGTCGACCACTGGATGCCGGCGGCCCCCGACTGGTTGCCGATGGTGATCGTGCTGGGCTGTATCGCGCACCTGCTCGGCGACTTCCTCACCAAGCAGGGGATACCGCTGTTCTGGCCGCTGGGCACCCGCTTCGAGGTGGCCGTGGTCAGCCGGACCGGAAATCGCGTGGAGACGCTCGTCCTGGTGCCGGTGATGATGCTCGCCACCGTCGCGCTCTTGTGGTTCAGCACGTTCGCCTGAGCGGCGAAAAGCGGCATCGAGCGCTGCGCGGAGCCCGTGCGCGAAGCGGAACCCGTACGCGAGACAGGGGATGGTGCGACGCGACCCGGTCCCGGGTCGCGTCGACACGTCAACGCAGGAAGCGCAGGCGCAGACTCAACCAACGCGCTCGTCGGCGCAATATCCCCATCAGCCCCGGCAAATGATCCCCCCGGTCGGCAACCGCGCCGGCCGGCGCCCCTCGCGTGTGCTCGAACCCGTGAGTGCCAGTGGTGCCGATCTCAACCATGAGGGTCTCTGCCGTCTCCGACCGGGTGTCCCCGGCCCCCGCCGCCATGCTCGGAGCGTTGTACGTCCGGCTCATACGGTGGCGCCTACCCGGGTCACCGACGGCGTAATCGCGCCGCCTCGGCGGTCCGAAAATCATTTCCGGACACGTCGGAGGCGATCTGTACGGAAGTGTCGGATATCCCCGTCAAGATCGTACAAGAAAGGCCCGGAAGCGCTGTCGGAACTTCAGCGCTCGGGTTCCGGGTCCTTCAACCAACCCAGGAGTTCCTCGGTGAACACGGCCGGTTGTTCCTCGTGCGGGAAGTGCCCCACGCCCTCGATCAGTCGCCAGCGGTAGGGCGCCTCCACGTAGCGCCCGGAGCCGGCCGCCGTGCGCGGCAGGATCACCGGGTCGAGCGCGCCGTGCAGATGCAGCGTGGGCACCTCGACGGGGGCCTTCATCCGGGCCGAGTACTGGATGCCGTCCGGGCGCGGGATGGACCGGATCAGCCAGCGGTAGTGCTCCGCCGCGCAGTGCGCCGTGCCGGGCACCAGCATCGCCTGGCGATAGCGCGCGATCGACTCGTCGGCCGGCCGGCCCGGCGCCGACCACGCGCTCAACATGTCGCCCACCATCGCCGCGCCATCGCGGACCAACTGCCGCTCGGGCACCCACGGTCGCTGGAAGCCGAAGATGTGCGAACTCGCGGCCATCTGGTGCCGGTCGGTCAACAGCGCGCCGCGCAGTTGCCGGGGATGCGGCATGGACACCGCGACCAACCGGCGCACCACCTTGGGCCGCAACACGGCCGCGGTCCAGCCCAGGTAGGCGCCCAGGTCGTGGCCGACCACGATCGCGTCCGGCTCGCCGAGCGAGCGGATCACCCCGGTCACGTCCAGGGCCAGGGTGATCGGGTCGTAGCCGCGCGGGGTGCGGTCACTGCCGCCGTACCCGCGCAGGTCCATCGCGACCGCGCGGTAGCCGGCCCGGGCCAGCACCGGCATCTGATGCCGCCAGGCCCACCAGAACTCCGGGAAACCGTGCAGCAACAGCACGACCGGCCCCTCGCCCATTTCGGCGATGTGGAACCGCGCGCCGTTGGCGGCGATGTCGCGGTGTGTCCAGGGCCCGTCCACGTTGACCACGGTGCTCTCGGGAACCGTCATGCGGAGCAGCGTCGCACACTCGCCATCGCACCCCGGTTTCCGCCGCCGGTTTGGCCGGCCCGGGCGCGTTGCCGGATCAACCGACGTTCTTGAGCGTGGTGACCGTGTCCCGGGTGGTGGTGATCGTGCGCTCCGGCGCGCGGACGTTCTTGAACGACTTGATGCCGTAGAACGCGAGCCCGCCCGCGAGCAGGAGGTAGAAGCCGCCGACGATCAGGAAGCTCCACGCCACGCCGAGACCGAGGGCGTGGATTCCGTACACGATCGCGAAGCTCAGGAAGATGAACGCGAACACGCCGATGAAGGCAGCCGCGCCGAACGCGCCGCCGCCCTTCGCGACGTTGACCACGCTGACCTTGACCTCGCTCTTGGCGAGCGCGATCTCGCTGCGCACCAGCGTGGACATGTCGCGGCTGGCCGACGAGAACAGCTCGCCGAGGGATCGCTGTGCGTCGACGGGCACGTCCTGGGCCGGGGACCTGTCGGTGCCTGCCATGGTCACTCCTTGTACCTGTATGGATAATCCGACCCCGATCATGCCCTGCTGCGGCGATACGTATCCAGCGGGGCGCGTCGTACGAGTGTTTCGGATGGGAAACGAAGTATTCAGGAGTGGCCGAGCTTCTCGTCGCGGAGTCGATCCGCGTCCGCTTGATAGACGTCCGGAATGCCGTCGCCGTCGTCGTCGCGATTCTCCTCGACGCACAACCGGGCGTAGGTGTTGTTCCTTATCCGCAGCACCACCGACGCCGCGACGGCCGCGAGCACCGAGCCCACCAGCACCGCGGCCTTGGCCTGTTCGGTCAGCGTCGGGTCGTCGGTGAAGGCCAGTTCGCTGATCAACAGGGACACCGTGAAGCCGATGCCGGCGAGCATGGACATGCCGAACACGTCCGACCACGCGAGGTCGTCGCTGAGTTGGGCCCGGGTGAACCGGGCGACCAGCCAGGTGCCCGCGAAGATCCCGACCACCTTGCCCGCGACCAGGCCGATCATGATGCCGAGCGTGGGCCGCTGGGTGAACACGTCGCCGAGCACCGAACCGGAGACCGCGACGCCCGCGGACAGCAGCGCGAAGATCGGCACCGCCACGCCCGCGGAGACCGGCCGCACCAGGTGCTCGACGTGCTCGGCCGGCGAGGTTCGCTCGTCCGGGTCCGGGACCACGCGCATCAACAGGCCCATCGCGACACCCGCGACCGTGGCGTGTACGCCGCTCTCGTGCATCAGCGCCCAGGTCACCAGGGCGAGGGGTACGTACCACCACCAGCCGCGCACCCGGAAGCGCTGGAGCAGCGCGAACACCACGAGCAGGGCGAAGGCCCCGGCCAGCGCGAGGAAGTCGACCGAGTCGGTGAAGAAGATCGCGATGATCAGGATCGCGCCGAGGTCGTCGACCACCGCGAGGGTGAGCAGGAACGAACGCAGCGCGGAGGGCAGGCTGGTGCCGATCACCGCGAGTACGGCCAGCGCGAACGCGATGTCGGTCGCGGTGGGGATGGCCCAGCCGTCGGGCGATCCGCCGCCCGCGTTGACCGCGAAGTAGAACAGCGCGGGAGTGAGCATCCCGCACGCGGCGGCCACCACCGGCAGCACGGCCTGGGCCGGATTGCGCAGGTCGCCGACCACCAGTTCGCGCTTGAGTTCGATGCCCGCCACGAAGAAGAACACCGCGAGCAGGCCGTCCGCGGCCCACGTGCCCAGCGACAGGTCCAGGTTGAGCGCGCTCGGACCGATGCGGAAATCGCGCAGGTCGTGGTAGGCCCCGCTCCACCCGGTGTTCGCCCAGATCACCGCGATCACCGCCGCGATCAGCAACAGCGCGCCGCCGACGGTCTCGGTGCGTAGCGCGTCCGCGATGAAGTTCCGTTCGGCCAACGTGGACGGACGCCGAAAGAACTTGGTGCGTGGTGCGGACTCGGCAGCCACGGGACCTCCAGGTCGGCTGTGGTTCGCAGGCGTATACCGCCCTGCGAAAACGACAAAACAGCGCCGACCAGACTTCCCGGCATGCCTCCAAGAGGAGACCCCTGACGCGGGACGGCGGAACCCGAACCGACCCGATCCCCGTCAGTGTATCGACAAGATGCGCACCACGAGGGAACCGAACCGCGCACGGCCGCGTCGGCGCCCCTCGGCTCGCCGATGCACCTGCCGACCCGCGCCGCCCACGCAAAGGCCCCGTACCGAAGGGGATTTCGATACGGGGCCGGAGCCGGACGCGGATTCGGCCGGTCGCTCAGTCCTGGCGACGAGGCAGCACCGCGGAGTCCGAGGCGGCGAGCGGGCGAAGCGCGGCGGGCTTGTTCTGGCCCCCGGCGGAGGCGGTGATGATCGTGCTCCAGTCGGTCACGTTCTGGCCGACGCCCAGACCCTGCAGCTTGGTGATCACCGCGGGGTCCTGGCCTTCGAGCCAGTCGGTCAACTGACGGAAGGTCACACAGCGCACGTCGGACTTGGTGCAGATCGACTTCACCGTGTCCCGGACGGCATTCATATAGATGCCGCCGTTCCAGTCCTCGAAGTGGTTGCCGATGAACAAAGGCGCGCGATTGGTGGTATAGGCGCGCTGGAATCCGTTCATGTAGAACTCGTGGGCCTCTTTCTCCCACGCGTCCTTCTTGGACGGGTCGTACTTACCGTGCAGCGCTTCCTGCTCGTACATGATGTTGTAGTCCATGGAGAGCTGCGACTTGCTCGGGTTCCCCGGCCACGGCAGCGACTGGAGCGGGAAGTCCCAGATGCCGGTCTCCTTGCCGCGCTTGGGCCACACCTGAAGACCACCGGCGGAACTCGCGTCGTAGCGGAAGCCCATTTCCTTGCCGGCCCGCATCAGATTCGTCTGGCCCTCCAGGCACGGTGCCCGGCCGCCGATGAGTTCCTTGCCGAGCGAGTAGTCGAACGGCAGCGGCGGCAGATCGGCGAACCCGGTGTTCGTCTTCCAGTTCTGGACGAACTTGACCGCCTGTTCGGTCTCGTTCTTCCAGTCCGCCGGGGCCCAGGACTTGCCACTCGTGGAACTGTTGCAGAAGTGGCCGTTGAAGTGCGTGCCGATCTCGTTGCCCTTGAGCCAGACCTCGCGCATCTGGACGATCGTGTTGCGGATCGTCTCGTCGGACATGAACGCGATGTCCGATGCGCCGGCCGCGTGCTTCGGTCCGGTGTACATGGCCCGCTTCGCCTTCGGGAGCATGTAGATGCCGCTCAGGAAGTACGTCATCTGCGCCTTGTTCGCCTCGGACAGCTTCAAGAATTCCGAGACCAGCTTGTTGCCGTCCTCGGCCGCGCCGTCCCAGGAGAACACGACGAACTGCGGCGGTTTCTCACCCGGCTTGAGCTTTTCCACCTTCGGCTGGTTCGGCTGCGGACCGGTGTCGGCGGTCGAGCCGTCGCCGATCGGCCGGACCGGACCTCTCGGTTTGTCCGATTCCTTGCCCGGAGCGCTCGGATTTCCGTTGCCAGAGGTCTTTGCAGAGGAGTTGCCGGAATCTTTCCCGTCCTTTGCGAAAACCACGAAACCGATAGCGGCCAGGACTGCGACAACGACGAGCACCGCAGCGCCGCGGACAGTTCGCACAGTTCACCTCTTCCCATGGACATGCCGGACCGAGCTGTATTCCCTATCGATACATACGCACGCCGGGGTCACCCGGTTGCGTGCGTGCCCGGACCGCTTTCCCCGCGTACCCGAGTCGGGACGCGTCGGATCGCACGGGGCGCGTGAGTGCGGACACATCACCGTACGGGGCGGAAGGGCCCCAAAGCGATCCGCCGTCACCCGGGACGGTCAGGGGTCGGCCCGGAACTCGATCCGTCCGCTGTACATGCCCATCGAGCAGGTCCAGGTGAGGGTGCCGGCGTGCGGCGTGCCCAGGTCGATCCCGGTCTCGCCGGACGTCGGCAGGACGCGCTGCACGTTGCGGGCGGGCAGGACGAAGCCCCGGGTGCAGCCGGTGGTGCGGTCGGTACGCAGCACCAACACGGTGCGTACGCCGGCCCGGGCGAGCGCGCGGGCCGGGTGGTAGCCCTCGTTCCCGACCCGCACGGTGACCCGCTGCACGCCATCGGCCCCGGTGCTCGCCGCCGCGTGGTCCACCGTGCCCACCGCGGCCGGCGTCCACCAGCCGCCCAGGCGCAGTCCGGAGGCGATCGTCCAGGCGGCCACCGCGAGCACCAACAGGCCCACGGCGGCCGTCGGTCGGCCGCGCAGGAGCCGTCCCGACGCGCCGACCAGCAGGCCGAGCGCGGCGAACAGCGGGAAGGTGCCGAGCACGAAGCCGGTCAGCACGGCGGCCCCGCCGAGGGCGTTCCCGGCGGTCACGGCGACCAGTTCGACGCTCAGCGTCACTCCGCACGGGACCAGCACCGTGGCCGCGCCCAAGAGCAGCGGACCGCGACCGGCGCCGCGCGGCGAGGGGCGCGGCAGCAGTCGGCCGACGCCGGGCACGCCGAGCATGGACAACCCGAAGAGCACCATCAGCGCGCCCGCCAGGAGCAGCAGAATCGCACGGGTGCCCGGCGCCGGTTGCACCGCGCCGCCGAGCAGGCCGAGCAGTGCGCCGAGGATGGTGTGCGCGAGCAGCTTCGCGCCGAGGAACGCGGTCAGTGCGCGGGGGAGCAGGCCGCGCGGCGGCGTGCTCGCGCAGTCGCCGGCCGGGTTCTCGCACGGGCGCACGGCCCCGGCCAGCAGGCCGCCCTGGACCGCCGCGCAGGACGCGCCACCCGCGACGATCCCCGCACCGAGCCCGGTCGCGAACAGCGTGAGCACCTGCACGGCACCACCCCCACTCCGGGGAGATTACGTGCCATCACGCACAGTGTGGAAGATCTCCGGCGCGAAACACTCGTTTCACCCATGCGGGTGCATATTTTACGTTCCGAAAAGGATAGCCTTACTGTGACGATGTAAACACTTAGAGTTAACTTGGCCTACCGGGCCCGGAACTCTCTCGTTCGACCCGCGCGCCGCCATCCCTGCGGCAGCCATGCCCGCCATGACATGACTGACATGACTGACCCGGAGGACACGGACATGCCCGTTGCCCCTACCACCACACCCGCGCCGGTCTCCCGGACCGCCACGCTGCGCGCGGACCTCGGCGCCTCACTCGTGGTTTTCCTCGTCGCCGTACCGCTCTCGCTCGGTATCGCGCTCGCCGCCGGCGCCCCCCTCGGCGCCGGCATCATCTCCGCCGTGATCGGCGGCATCGTGGTCGGCCTGCTCGGAGGCGCGCCCCTCCAGGTGAGCGGCCCCACCGCCGGCGTCATGGTGATCGTGGCCGGTCTCGTGCAGACCTACGGCTGGCGGGTCACCTGTCTCGTCACCGTCGGCGCCGGCCTGGTGCAGATCCTGCTCGGCCTGCTCCGGGTGGCCAGGGCCACCCTCGCGCTGTCGCCGGCCGTCGTGCACGGCGTCGTCGCGGGCATCGGCGTGGTGATCGCGCTGGCCCAGTTGCACGTGGTCCTGGGCGGCGCGCCACAGCGCTCGGCCTGGGAGAACCTGCGCGAACTGCCCACCCAGGTCGGCAATCTGCGCGCCCCCGCGGTCGCGGTGGGAGTGATCACCGTGGTCCTGCTGCTCGGTTGGCCGCTGTTGTCCCGGCTGCCCGGGCGGTGGGCGGCGCCGGCCAAGGTGCCCGCGCCGCTGATCGCGGTCTCGCTCGCCACGGCGGTCGCGAGCGTGACCCACCTGAACGTGGCCAGGGTGGACCTGTCCTCGGTCACCTTCACCACCCCGGTGTTGCCGCCGTCGGGCGCCTGGAGCGCGATCGCGGTCGGCGTGGTCAGCGTGGCCCTGGTCTCCGGCATGGAGTCGCTGCTGTCGGCCGCCGCGGTCGACCGGCTGCACAACGGGCCCCGGGCCAACCTCGATCGCGAACTGATCGGCCAAGGCGTGGGCAACGTGGCCTCCGGCGCGATCGGCGGCTATCCGGTCACCGGTGTCGCGATCCGCTCGGTGACCAACGTGCGCGCGGGCGCGGTCTCTCGGTTCTCGACCATCCTGCACGGCGTGTGGGTGATGGTGTTCGTGGTCCTGCTCGGCGCGCTCGTCGAGCGCATCCCGCTCGCGGTGCTGGCCGCGCTGGTGATGGTGGTCGGCATCCAGATGGTCAGCCTCGCGCACATCCGACACGTGCACCGGCACCGCGAGTTCCCCGCCTACGCGGCGACGATCGCGGGGGTGGTCCTGGCCGGTGTGCTCCAGGGCGTGCTGCTGGGCGTGGTGGTCGCGGTGCTCACCGCGCTGTACCGGCTCAGCCGCAGCACCGTGCGGGTCCAGCCCGACGACGGTGTGCTGCACGTCGAGGTGCACGGGTCGCTGACCTTCCTGTCGGTGCCGCGGCTGTCCCGAGTGCTGGGCAAGTTGCCGCCGGGCGAGCACGTCGTGCTGGACATGACGGTGGACTACCTCGACCAGGCCGCGTTCGAGGCGGTGCACTCGTGGCGGGCGGGCTACCTCGCGCGTGGCGGGCGGGTGGACATCGAGGAGATCCACGACGGGTGCTACGAGCGGGCCGCGGGCGGTTCCCCGGGGCCCAGGCGCTCGCGGCTGACCCCGTCGCCGCGCTGGTTCGCGCCGTGGTGGCACTGGCAGCGCGCGTGCCCGCGCGAGGACGGCACCGCGTCCCAGGCGCTGGTGGCCGGCGCGCGCGAGTTCCAGCAGCGCACCGCGCCGCTCGTGCAGCCGTTCCTGGAGCGGCTCGCGTTGGAGGGGCAAAAGCCCGCGCAACTGTTCATCACCTGCGCCGACTCGCGGATCGTGCCGAACCTGATCACCGCGAGCGGCCCCGGCGACCTGTTCACCGTGCGCAACGTGGGCAACCTGGTGCCGTGCGGCGAAGCCGGGCACGCCGACCCGAACACGGCCGACGCTTCGGTGGGCGCGGCGATCGAGTACGCGGTGGCCGTGCTCGGTGTGCGCAGCATCACGGTGTGCGGGCACTCCGGGTGCGGCGCGATGAACGCGCTGCTGGACAAGGTCGGCGACGCGGCCGAGGCCGGGTCGGGGCACGGCACCACGCCGCATCTGGATCGCTGGTTGCGCAACGGCGACGCGTCGCTGGCGCGCTTCACGGCCGGCCCCGCGCCGACCCTGACCGGCCATCTGGTGCCGCCGGTGGAGCAACTGTGCCTGACCAACGTGGTCCAGCAATTGGACAACCTGCTCGACCACGCGGTGGTCGCCCGGGCCGTGTCCGAGGGCCGACTGCGGCTGTTCGGGCTGTACTTCGACATCGCCTCCGCGCAGATGTATCTCTACGACGGCGTGCGCGGCGACTTCGGCCCGGTGGACGCGGAGCGGGCCGAATCCGGGGTGCTCCCGGAGGGTGTCACCCTGGGCGCCGAAGATCACACTTTTCCGGTGCTCAACGCGGGGTAGCCACCCCGTACGATCGCGCGGTCGGCCACGATGCGCCGTGAGCCGACAAGTGGTCTAAACCAATCGTGGTCCTCCTCTTGCCGGCTCGGGCCGGTCCCTGATGAGCTACGGCCAAAGGAACCGACCGCAGCGGCACGGAGGAGTACGCGTGAGCAACGCAGACCGGAACACCGGGGACAAGGCCGGAGAGGCACTGTCGAACCTGCTGCGCGAGGAGCGACGCTTCGCGCCCCCGCCGGCGCTCGCGGCAGACGCCAACGTCAAGGCCGAGGCGTACGAGCGCGCGGCCGCGGACCGGCTCGGCTTCTGGGCCGAGCAGGCCCGGCGGCTGGACTGGGCGGTGGAGCCGCAGGAGACGCTGGACTGGTCGACGGCGCCGTTCGCCAAGTGGTTCGCCGACGGCAAGCTCAACGTCGCCTACAACTGCGTCGACCGGCACGTCGAGGCGGGCAACGGCGACCGGGTGGCGATCCACTTCGAGGGCGAGCCGGGCGACACCCGCACGCTGACCTACGCCGACCTCAAGCGCGAGGTGTCCAAGGCGGCCAACGCGCTGACCTCGCTGGGCGTGGAGGCGGGCGACCGGGTCGCGATCTACCTGCCGATGATCCCCGAGGCGGTGATCTCGATGCTCGCGTGTGCGCGCATCGGCGCCCCGCACTCGGTCGTCTTCGGCGGCTTCTCGGCGGACGCGGTGTCCTCACGTGTCAACGACAACGACGCGCGCGTCGTGATCACCGCCGACGGCGGCTACCGGCGCGGCAAGCCCTCCGCGCTCAAGCCGGCCATCGACGAGGCGCTGCAGTCCTGCCCGGACGTGCGCAACGTGCTGGTGGTGCGCCGTACCGGCGGCGACGTCGCCTGGACCGAGGGCCGCGACCTCTGGTGGCACGACCTGGTCGACGCGCAGTCCGAGGAGCACGAGCCGCAGGCGTTCGACGCCGAGCACCCGCTGTTCATCCTGTACACGTCCGGCACCACGGGGAAGCCGAAGGGCATCCTGCACACCTCCGGCGGCTACCTGACCCAGGCGAGCTACACGCACAACGCGGTGTTCGACCTCAAGCCCGAGACCGACGTGTACTGGTGCACGGCCGACATCGGCTGGGTCACCGGGCACTCGTACATCACCTACGGCCCGCTCTCCAACGGCACCACCCAGGTCATGTACGAGGGCACGCCGGACTCGCCGCACCAGGGCCGCTGGTGGGAGATCGTGCAGAAGTACGGGGTCACCATCCTGTACACCGCGCCCACCGCGATCCGCACCTGCATGAAGTGGGGCGACGACATCCCGGCCCGGTTCGACCTGTCCTCGCTGCGCATCCTGGGCAGTGTCGGCGAGCCGATCAACCCCGAGGCGTGGATCTGGTACCGCGAGCACATCGGCGCCGGGAAGACCCCGATCGTCGACACGTGGTGGCAGACCGAGACCGGCGCGATCATGATCAGCCCGCTGCCGGGCGTGACCGAGACCAAGCCGGGTTCCGCGCAGCGCGCGCTGCCGGGCATCTCGGCCAAGGTGGTCGACGACACCGCGACCGAGGTCGGCAACGGCGGCGGGGGCTACCTGGTCCTGGACCAGCCGTGGCCGTCGATGCTGCGCACCATCTGGGGTGACGACCAGCGGTTCAAGGACACTTACTGGTCCCGCTTCGATGGGCTGTACTTTGCCGGCGACGGTGCCAAGAAGGACGAGGACGGCGACGTCTGGCTGCTCGGCCGGGTGGACGACGTGATGCTCGTGTCCGGCCACAACATCTCCACCACCGAGGTCGAGTCGGCGCTGGTCTCGCACCCCAAGGTCGCCGAGTCGGCCGTGGTCGGCGCGACCGACGCGACCACCGGGCAGTCGATCGTGGCGTTCGTGATCCTGCGCGGCAGCGCGTCCGAGTCCGAGGACCTCGTCGGCGAACTGCGCGAGCACGTCGGCAAGGTGCTCGGCCCGATCGCCAAGCCCAAGCGCATCCTGCCGGTCGCCGAACTGCCCAAGACGCGCTCCGGCAAGATCATGCGCCGCCTGCTGCGCGACATCGCGGAGGGCCGCACGCTCGGCGATGTGACCACGCTGACCGACGCGTCGGTGATGGACCTGATCACGTCGCAGTTGCCCTCGGCGGCGGCCGAGGACTGACCCCGGGGCCGGCCGCCGGCCGGGACTTGATCGAGGCGGGGCGGCCCGTTCCTTCGGGAGCGGGCCGCCCCGCCGCGTTCACACCGCGGCGGAGATCGCCTGCGGGCCGAGCACGAACGCCGAGTCGACCTGCTCGGCGAGGTCGGCGCCGGTCTTCGCGTTCGCCCAGCTCCGCGCGTTCCTGAGGTGGAACTCGACCATCTGCGCGGTGTATCGCTCCCAGTCGCGGCGCTCGAACGCGGCGTCGCAGGCGCGGGTCAACTCCTCCAGCGCGGCGCGATTGGCCGGCTCCAGGGTCTCGAAGCCGGGCGCGCGGCCCTTCTCCAGGGCGCGCACGAAGTCGGACTGCACGGTCCAGGTGAGCAGGTCCGCGCCGACGTGCTCGCGCAGGAACTCGACGTCCTCGGGCCCCTGGACCTTGTTGCCGACCACCGCGAGCGAGACGCCCCAGTCGCGCGCGTAGTCGCGGTACTGCCGGTAGACGCCGACACCCCGGCGGGTCGGTTCGGCGACCAGGAAGGTGATGTCGAAGCGGGTGAACAGCCCGGAGGCGAACGAGTCGGATCCGGCGGTCATGTCCACCACCAGGTATTCGTCGGCGTCGTCGACGAGGTGGTTGAGGTAGAGCTCGACCGCGCCGACCTTCGAGTGGTAGCACGCGACGCCCAGGTCGGACTCCTCGAACGGCCCGGTCGCCATCAGCCGCAGCCCGGGTAGGCCCGGCACCTCGCGCGCGCACGCCGCGTGGATCGGGTTGTCGTCGGCGAGCCGGATCAGCCGCGAACCGCGGCCCGGTGGCGTGGTCTTGACCATCTCGGCGACCGATGCGATCCGCGGGTTGTCCCCGCGCAGCCATTCCTTGATCGCGGGCAGTTCGGCGCCCATCGCGGGCAGCGTCGCGGCGGCCTGTTCGTCCAGGCCCAGGGCCACGCCCAGGTGCTGGTTGATGTCCGCGTCCACCGCGACGACCGGCCGGCCGGTCGTCGCGAGGTGTCGGATGAACAGGGACGACAACGTGGTCTTGCCGCTGCCGCCCTTGCCGACGAAGGCGATCTTCACGGATGGGCCCTCCGATGATGGGTTCGACCGATGGAACCGATCGACGGGTTCGACCCGACGACGGGGTCGGTCCGGGTGGTTCAACGATCCGGGTTCGACGACCTGGGTTCGACGATCTGGGTTTGACAATCGTTTTCGAATACGATCATCCGTCGCTCACCGTGTCCGCGTCAAGTCGCTCGGTGATCGTGTGGTGGTGGGCGTGCGGCCGTCGCGTGTCGTGCGGACCGGGGTCGCGGGTGGTTTCCCATGCGGCGTAATCTCGCCCGGGTGAGCACCGCAACCGATCCCCTCGCCGCCCTGGCCGCGCTGCCCGGCGTCCCGGAGGCCGTCGAGGACACCCGCAAGGCCGTCGACCGGCTGCTCGGCCACCGCACGATGCGCCGCCGCAGCATGGACATCAGCGCCGAGTCCGCGCTTCGAGGCGCGCGCGCGAGTGCCGCGCTCGAAGGGGTCGACTGGTCGCTCGAGGAGATCCGCCGCCGTACCGACTTCTCGTCCTCGCTCGACGACGGCGGCGCGGTGATCGCCGGCGCGTTGCGGCTGTCCGCCGAGATCGGCTCGTTGCTGGGCACGTGGGGGCACAGTCCGCTCCAGGTGCTGGCGCGCCTGCACGTGGTCGCCGCCGCCGACGCGGTGCCCGCGGAGGCGCTCGGCCGACCGCGCCGCGACGGCGAACTGCCCGGCCCGCTGCCCTCCGCGGAGGAGGTGGCCGCCCGCCTGGACGGACTGTCCCGGCTGCTGCTCGCGCCCTCCTCGGCGCCCGCGGTCGTGGTCGCCGCCGTCACCCACGCGGAGATCCTCACCCTCGCGCCGTTCACCTGGGGCAACGGCCTGGTCGCGCGGGCCGCGCAGCGGATCGTGCTGGTCACCCGCGGCCTGGACCCCAAGGGCGCGGCGGTGCCCGAGGTCGGTCACCTGGAACTGGGCGTGGACGCCTACGCGGCGGCGCTGCGCGCGTACGAGAGCGGCACCGCCGAAGGTGTGTCGATCTGGATCCGGCACTGCGCGGAGGCGATGACGCTGGGCGCGCGGGAGAGCGTGGCGGTCTGCGAAGCGGTGATGCGCGGGATCTGACCGCGATCCCGCGGGCGGTCGTGGCGCCGGCCGCGATCGGGCCGCGCCGTGCGTGCTCGGCGGTTTCCGACCGTGGACGCACGAGACGGCGGCGCCCGTGAGGACGCCGCCGTTTTGTCACTCCCACCGGGGTACCAAGCGTGTACCCGTTATGACGATCGGCCCCGGCATGCGCATCCACGGGGGGAAGAACATGCAGGTCATCCGACGCGTTCGGCCCCTACGAGGGTCGGTCGCACGTGGGTTCCCGGCGGTCGTGCTCGGCCTGCTCGGGCCGTCCGCCGAAGCGGGGGCCGTACGGGCCGTTGGTCCCTTTTCTAGTGGGTTGCCGGGGGGAGTGGAACCCCTGGGCCAAGATCTTTACTTTTGGCCTTTGTCGGATTTGCTCCCCGATCGTCGTGCTCCCGGCCCGCTTCGCCCGTGCCGGCGATCCGGGTTTCGGCCGGTCGCCCGGGGTCAGCGGCGCTTCCTGGCCAGGTACCACACGAAGCCGGCCGCCGTGGCGCCCGCGCCGATCGCGGTCGCGGCGAGTACGGGGCGCGAGGGCACCGAGAGGGTGGGCACCCGCTGGCGCAGTGCGACGGGTCGGCTGAAGACCAGCACGGGCCATCCCCGACCGGTCGCCTCGCGGCGCAGGCCACGATCGGGATTGACCGCGTACGGGTGGCCGACCTCCAGGAGCATCGGCAGGTCGGTGATCGAATCGCTGTACGCGTAGCAGGAGGTCAGGTCGTAGCCCTCGGTTCGGGCCAACTCCTTGACCGCCGCGGCCTTGTTGGGCCCATACGCGTAGAAGTCGATCTCGCCGGAGTAGCGGCCGTCCTCGACCACCATGCGCGTGGCCACCACCCGGTCCGCGCCCAGCATGTCGCCGATCGGCTCGACCACTTCGGCTCCGGAGGAGCTGACGATGACCACGTCGCGGCCCGCGGCGTGGTGTTCCTCGATCAGGGACGCGGCCTCGTCGTAGATGATCGGGTCGATCATGTCGTGCAAAGTCTCCGCGACGATCTCGCGTACCTGCTGGACGTCCCAGCCGCGGCAGAGGGCGGAGAGATATTCGCGCATGCGCTCCATCTGGTCGTGATCCGCGCCGCCGACGAGGAACACGAACTGCGCGTAGGCACTCTTGAGGACGGAGCGGCGATTGATGAGACCGCCGTGGTAGAAGGATCTGCTGAACGCCAGCGCACTGGACCTGGCGATGATGGTCTTGTCGAGGTCGAAGAAGGCTGCTGTCCGCTTCGGAGCCTGGGTTTCCACAGTTCACGAGGATAAGGGCAGCCATTCGGCGTAAACTCCACGTCGTGGGTTTGCTAGAGAACCCCCTCGGGTACATCCTGGAAGTCACGGATCGTTCGCGACCGTGCTAACCCGGTCCGACTCCTCCCCCCCCGAGTCGGCCGTGGAGACGACCCCCGCTCTCCCCCCCGGCGGGGGTCGTCGCTTGTCCGGGGGGCTTTTTTGCGCCCATACGAGGGTGTGGGTCGGGCTTTGTCCGACTAACCGCCGAGGTGCGCGATTGTCGGTGTGCCGTCGGGTCGGCGGGCGGGATTGTCGACGCGGTGCCCGGCGGCCCGGCTCGGATTGAATCCGCGATTCCGCGTCGATCGGTGTCGGTCTGCGTCGATCGTGCCCCGGTGTGGGTCGCGGACTTTTTCGGAACCGCCGTTCTCCGCTGTTTCGGGGGGATTCCCGGTCGATTTTCGGTGGTCTACGCGCGATCAGACACGGAAGACATGTCCGGAACGGCTGAAGCGTCCCTCTCCCGAGTGAATCCGCAATCCACAACCACGGGCTTGTCCACAGGTACGAACCACCCGCTCGGCCGAGCGCGCGCCGGCGGCGACGGTGGGGTCAGTTCTCGGGAGGCTCGGTTCGGACGGACCTCCCCGACCCCTGGAGGTTCCGTGGCAGCGCTCTCCCCGCCTCGGCCGGCCCGCCCGCTCCTGGTGACCGGCGATCCCGTCCTGCTCGACGAACTGTTGCGGCTGTGTGCCGCGGCCGGGATCGAACCGGAGGTACAACCGGACGCGGGCGCGGCGCGGGCCGCGTGGCGGGGCGCGCCGCTGGTGATCGTCGGCGACGACGTGACCCCGGGTCTGGCCCGGTGCGGATACCCGCGCCGGGAGGACGTGGTGCTGATCGGCGCCGACCTGGACGACGGCGACGTGTGGCGGCGGGCCCTGGACGCGGGCGCGGACCACGTGGTGTTCCTGCCCGACGCCGAGGCCTGGATCGTCGATCGATTGGGCGACGTGGCCGAGGGCACCGGACCGGACGCGTACACGATCGCGGTGCTCGGTGGTTGCGGCGGCAGCGGGGCCAGCACGCTGGCCTGCGCGCTCGCGGTGACCGCGGTGCGTACGGGGCTGACCACCGCGCTGGTGGACGTGGACCCGCTGGGCGGCGGTCTGGACGTGCTGCTCGGCGGCGAGGACGAGCGCGGCCTGCGTTGGCCGGATCTGGCGAGCGCGCGCGGGCGGATCGACGGCGGCGCGTTGTCCGACGCACTGGTGCACCTGCACGGACTGACCGTGCTCTCGTGGGATCGCGACCGACCACCGGGAATCCTGCCGGACACGATGCGCTCGGTGGTGCGGGCGGTGCGCAGACGCCACGACGTCGCCGTGCTCGACGTGCCGCGGCACACCGACTCGATGGGGGCGGAGGCGCTGCGCCAGTGCGACACCGGGCTGTTGGTGGTGCCGGCCGAGGTGCGCGCGCTGGCCGCGGCGGCGCAGGTGTCCACGCGGGTCGGGCCGATGGTGCGCGATCTGCGTGCGGTGGTGCGGCAGCCGAGCGCGTCGGGGCTGACCTCGGAGGCGGTCGCGCGCGGCCTCGGCCTGCCGCTCGCGGGCGAGTTGCGGCCGGAGGCGGGGCTTTCGGCGGCGGCCGAGCGAGGCGATCCGCCGGGCCTGCGGGCGCGCGGACCGCTGGCCAGGTTCTGTCGCGACTACCTCGCGGGCGACCCGGCCGGCCTGATGCGCGGGGAGGCGGCGTGAGCGCGCGCGAGGTGCCGCCGATGCCGCCGTTCCCGCCGCCGACGCCGCTTCCGGGGCCGCAGGGCACCGGGCGGGCGGGGCCGGCGGCTCGGGTGCCGCAACCGCCGCCGTGGCCGGTGCCGACTCCGGCGGGCGGCGGGACCGGGGTGTTCTCGGCGCCGCAGTTGCGGGCGGTGCCGCCGCCGGCACCGCCTGCCGCGGTGGGGACACCGCCGTCGGCGGCGACGGTGGTCGCGGTGCCGCCGCCGGAGCCGGAGTTGGTGGAGGCGGTGCGGTCGCGGTTGGCCGCCGGCGGGCACGAGCCGACCCCCGGGGCGGTGGCCGCGGCACTTCGTGCCGAGGGGCGGGTGCTGGGCGAGGCGGCGTTGCCGGAGTTGGTCCGGGCGCTGCGGTCGGAGATCGCCGGTGCCGGACCGCTGGACGCGCTGTTGCGCGATCCCGAGGTGACCGACGTGTTGGTCAACGCGCCCGACGAGGTGTGGATCGACCGGGGGGCGGGGCCGCAGCGCACGGCGGTGACCTTTGCCGACGACGCGGCGGTGCGGCGGCTCGCGCAGCGGTTGGCGAGCGGTGCCGGGCGGCGGTTGGACGACGCCTCGCCCTATGTGGACGCGACGTTGGCCGACGGGATCCGGCTGCACGCGGTGCTGCGTCCGGTCGCCGTGCGCGGGACGTGTTTGTCGTTGCGGGTGCCGCGGCGGACCTCGCTCGGCCTGGCCGACCTGGTGCGGGCCGGTTCGTTGTCGCCGGCGGCGGCCGAACTGTTGTGCGCGGTGGTCTCGGCGCGGGCCGCGTTCCTGGTCTCCGGCGGCACCGGGTCGGGCAAGACCACGCTGCTCGGGGCGCTGCTCGGGTGCGCGCATCCGGCCGAACGGCTGTTGCTCGCCGAGGACTCGGCCGAGCTGACGCCGCGTCATCCACATGTCGTGCGGCTCCAGTCGCGGCCGGCCAACGTCGAGGGCGCGGGCGAGGTGACGCTGCGGGACCTGGTCCGCCAGGCACTGCGGATGCGACCGGACCGGCTCGTGGTCGGAGAGGTGCGCGGCGCCGAGGTGGTCGAACTGCTCGCGGCGCTGAACACGGGCCACGAGGGCGGCTGCGGCACGGTGCACGCGAACTCGGCGGCGGACGTGCCCGCGCGGCTGGAGGCACTCGGGGCGCTGGCCGGCCTGGGCCGGGAAGCGTTGCACAGCCAACTGGCCGCCGCGCTCGACCTGGTGGTGCATGTGGTGCGCGAGCGCGACGGTCTGCGCCGGGTGGCCGAGATCCACGTCCTCGAACGGGACGCGGCGGGATGGGTCCGCCCGATCCCGGCAGCCTGCTTCGAACGCGGCGGAGGCCACCGAGCCGGCCCGGGCCACCAACGCTTGACCGCACTGCTGACGGGGTGGTGGCGGGGATGAGGGCGGCGGGGGCGGTTCGGGGGGCGGGCAGCCGGCGATCGGCTGCGTTGCCGGGGGTGGTGGCGGCGAGGGGGCGCGGTTCTTGGCGGGTGGTGCGGGTCGGTCGCGGGGCGGGCCGCGGACGATTGGTGCGCTGCGGGGGGTTTCGGGCTCGGTGCGGCGTTTTGAGGGGGTGGGGTGCGGCGGGGGCGGTGTGGGCGCTTGGCGGGGCGGGTGTCGGAGGGCGAGATGGGTCGGTGGTGGGTGGCCGCCGGGCCGGCTGTGTGTGTGGGGGTGGAGTGAGTGATTGCGGCGGTGTTGGCCGTGTTCGGGGTTGCGGGGCTGGTGTGGTTGTCGATGACTCGGGCGGGGCCGGGTCGGTTGCGCGCGGTGCTGGGGTCGCTCGACGGCGAGCGGGTGGGGCGGTCGGTGGGCGGCACGGTGGTGGCCCGGCGGCATCGGGTGCCGTTGGCGGTACTCGCGGGCGGGAGCGGTGCGGCTTTGGCGCTGGGATCGCCGGTGCCCGCGCTGCTGGCCCTGCCGGGTGCGTGGGTGCTGCGCCGGCGGCGGGCGCGGGCCGTGGCGGACCGGGAGGCGGCTGCGGTGCGCGGCGGGGTCGTCGGGCTGTGCGCGGCGCTCGCGGGGGAGTTGCGGGCGGGACGCACACCTACAGAGGCGTTGGCGGCGGCCGCGCACGCGGTGGACGGGCCGGTCCTGGCGGTGGTGGGCGAGGCGATCGGGTCGGCCCGGGTCGGTGGCGACGTGCCGGACGCGTTGGACCGGGCGTCGGTCCGACCCGGGGCGGCCGGATTACGACGGATCGCCGCGTGCTGGCGGATCGCGATCGGTCGGGGCGCCGGGTTCGCCCCGGCGCTGGAGCGGATCGCGGCCACGCTGCGGGCCGAGGAGGACGCGCACGAGGAACTGATCGCCGAACTCGCCGGGGCCCGCTCGACCGCGCACGTGCTGGCCGCGTTGCCGGTTTTCGGCCTCTTCCTGGGCAGCGGTCTGGGCGCCCGGCCACTGGACGTGCTGCTCCGCACGCCGACCGGAGTCGGGTGCCTGTGCGGGGGCTTGGCCCTGGTGGCCGCCGGCTTGGAGTGGACGGACCGCCTGGTGACCGGGGCGATGCCGAGGTCGGCATGACCGACGTCGGGCCCGTACGGGATGTCGAGGCCGCTCGGATGTGGCCGCCGCGAGAGGTGGATGGATGCCGGGGCGCCGGGAGTGGCGTGGCGGCGGTGCGGGATGGCGCGGGTTTTCGCGGTTCCTGACGTGGGGCCGGAGCCGGCCGGCTCCGGGTAGCCGCTGCGCGGGTGGGGTGGCCGCCGGGGTGGGTGGGCGGGCGTGGTGGTGGTTCGGGATGCCGCGAGTGCCTGTTGCGGCGGTCCGGAGGCGGGTGGCTTTGAGGGGTCGCTGCCGGGCAGGGCGGTGCCGGGGTTGGCGTGACCGGCGTGGTGAGGGTGTGGGACGGCGCGAGGGAGTCGTGGGTGCGTGTCGCGGTGGCTCGGAAGTGGGCTTTGGGGTGGTGGGTGTGGTGAGGGATGGCAGCTCCCGGAGGTGAGCTCAGGGAGCAGGTGGTGGGCGGGTGCTGGTGGCGTCGTAGGGGCCGGTGGCTGCTGTGGGGGTGGGGTGTATGCGGGAGGTCGAGGGGCCTTTCGGGGGCGGGCTCGGGGGTGATTGGAGGTTGGAGCGGTGGGTGGGGACCTGAGTGGGGTGGCCGTGGTGGTGGCGGTGTTCGCGGCGGCGGGTGGGGCCGGGGGTGCCGTGCGAGGGAGGGGGGTTCGGGGGCGGCGGCGGCCGTATGGGTGGGGGAGCGAATCGGCGCGACGGCGGGTGGCGGCGTTGCTGGGTGGGGCGGCCGTCTTCGTGGTGTTCGGGGGGTGGGTCGGGGGTGGTGTGGGCGTCGTCGTGGCCGTGCTGCTCGATCGGCGATTGGGGCGGCTGGAGTCGCGGTCCGGGCGAGTGCTGCGGGAGCGGCTGCGAGCCGATCTGCCGTCCGCCGCCGACTTGTTCGCGGCGTGTCTGGTGGCCGGGAGTTCGCCGGTGGAGGCCGCCGAGGCGGTCGCGCACGCGGTCGGTGGGCCGCTCGCCGGCCGATTGCGGCCGATCGTTGCTTCGTTGCGGTTGGGCGGCGAGCCGAGTCGGTGCTGGCTCGGGTTGACCGACGATCCCGTGCTCGCGCCGCTGGGACGGACTCTCGCGCGCGCCGCGACAGGTGGCGCACCGGCCGCGGCCCTGGTGGCTCGGATGGCCGACGAGCAACGCGCCGAGCACCGGCGGGCCGCCAGTGCGGCCGCTCGCCGGGTGGGGGTGCGGGCCACCGTTCCGCTCGGGCTGTGCTTTCTGCCGGCTTTTCTGCTGATCGGGGTGGTCCCGATCGTGATCGGGCTGACGACAACGTTGCTGCGGCCGTTCTGATCGATCGATTTATTCATTCATATACGCATCAATAAGGGGGAATCTCATGCGAATTCTTATGCCGATTCTCGGTCCGGCCGCGCGTCGGATGTGGCTGCGGTTGCGCGACGACGCCGGGATGACCACGGCCGAGTACGCGGTGGGCACGGTCGCCGCGGTGGCCTTCGGGGCCGTGTTGTTCAAGATCGTGACCAGCCCCGGGGTCGCTACGGCGCTCACCGGCGTGATCACCAAGGCGCTCGATGTCTCGTTCTGACGCGGGGTCGCGGGTCGCCGTCGCCGTTCGCCGAGTGCGCGCGGAGGACGGCTTCGTGACCGCGGAGACCGCCGTCGTGCTGCCGGTGCTGGTGCTGCTGACGGCCGTGCTGGTGTCCGGACTCGGTGCCGCCGCCGCGCAGATCCGCTGTGTGGACGCGGCGCAGGCGGGGGCGAGGGCACTGGCCCGAGGCGAGCCGATGGCGGTCGCGCAAACCCGGGCTCGGGCTGCCGGGCCGGCTGGGGCACGGACGGAGGTGTCCGGCGGGGAGGGGCTGGTGCGATTCCGGGTGGCGGCCGAGGTCGGCGTGCCGGGGGCTGCCTGGGCCGGGGTGAGGTTCCACGTGGAACATGTGGCGGTGGCGGCCGCGGAGGACGAGGTGCCGCCGTGAGCCCACGCGCGTCGACGCAGGAGGGCTCGGCGACGCTGTGGGTGATCGCGCTCGCGCTGGTGCCGATGTGTGTGGCCGCGTTCGTGTTCGTCTTCGCCGGAGCGGTCGCGGCCCGACATCGCGCGGGCGCCGCGGCCGACCTGGCCGCCCTCGCGGCGGCCGGTCGAGCCGCGGCCGGCGCCGATGCCGACGAGGCGTGCGCGCTGGCCCGCCGAGTGGCCCGCGCCCAGCACACCGAACTGACCCGCTGTCGGCTCACCGCCGGGTTCGCGGAGGTCGACGTGACGGCCCCCGCCCCGGCGGCACGCACAGCCCGAGCAACCGCCCGCGCGGGCCCCTCGGACCAGCCCGACACCCACGCACACCGCTGACGCGGCCCGACCCGATCCCCGATTGCAGCCATCCGCCCGGCTCACATCGTCCGTACCGATCGCGCGTCCACGCCATCCGACCCGTCAGCCCGCTCACCCATCCCACATCGCTCACGCCCGCCACCCCACCCGAACCCGCCGCGCCGTCTGCGGGTCCGTACCCGTTGCGGCCGCCGGCCGGTCGCGCCGTGCGTGCCTCCACCGGGCCGTCCGCGTCATTCGTCCGGACTACCCGCGCCTGCCGGGCCGCCCTCGTCGCCCGCGCAGGTCGCGCCCCTTCGTGGCGGCTCAGCTGCTTGCGCCTTGCGCGAACGCCGGGCCGTCGACCCCATCCGCGCAAGCCGCGCTCGTTCGTGGCGGCCGAGCCGTTTGCGCCGCGGCCGCCGAGCGCGCGCCGTCCGCGCCGTCCGGGCAGGTCGCGCCCATCGCGACAGCAAGGCCGCCGCTTGCGTTGTGCCCGCCCGCCGGGCCGCCCATGTCACCCGTGCGGGCTGCCCGTTCCCGCCGGCCGTCGGCGCCACCGCGCGGGTCGTGTCTGTCGCGGCAGCCGGGCCGTCGGCCGGCACCGGGCTGTCTGCGCAGGTCACCCTGCCCACGTCACCCGGGCAAGCCGCCCGACTCCGCCGCGCCGTCCGCGGCCGTCCGCGCAGGTCGTGCTCGTCATTCCGCCCATGTCACCCGTGCGGGCTGCCCGTTCCCGCCGGCCGTCGGCGCCACCGCGCGGGTCGTGTCTGTCGCGGCAGCCGGGCCGTCGGCCGGCACCGGGCTGCCTGCGCAGGTCACCCTGCCCACGTCACCCGGGCAAGCCGCCCGACTCCGCCGCGCCGTCCGCGGCCGTCCGCGCAGGTCGTGCTCGTCGTTCCGCCCATGCCACCCGCGCGGGTCGCCTGAACCCGGCGGGTTGCCCTCGCCGGTCGCGTAGGTCGCGTCCGTCGCCCTGTCCGTGCCATCCGAGCCTGTGCCCTACCTGTGCCGCCTCAGCCGGCTGCCCCGTCTGCGTCTTCCGAGCCGCCCGGCCCGCCCGAGCTTCCCGAGCCCGCCGCACCGCCCGCGCCCGCCACCCCGTTGGTTCCCAGTAGGGCGTCCAACAGGGCGACTGCGCCCGGCTTGTCCAACGGCTGGTTGCCGTTGCCGCATTTGGGGGATTGCACGCAGCTTGGGCAGCCGTGGTCGCATTCGCAGGACGCGATCGCCTCGCGGGTCGCGGTCAGCCATGCGGTGGCGGTCACATACGCGCGTTCGGCGAAGCCCGCGCCGCCGGGGTGGCCGTCGTAGACGAATACGGTCGGCAGCCGTGTGTCGGGGTGCAGCGAGGTGGACACGCCGCCGATGTCCCAACGGTCGCAGGTGGCGAACAGCGGCAGCAGACCGATCGAGGCGTGTTCGGCCGCGTGTGCCGCGCCGGGCAGGTCGTTCGGGTCGATGCCCGCCGCGGCGACCTGCTCGGGCGTGACCGTCCACCACACCGCGCGGGTGCGCAGGCTGCGTTCGGGCAGGTCCAGCTTGTGCTCGCCCAGCACCTCGCCGGTGATGATCCGCTTGCGCTGGAAGGAGACCACCCGGCCGGTGACCTCGACCGAGCCGAAGTGCAGCCGGGCCGCGCCCCACTCCTGGCTGCGCGCGGTCTCCAGGATCCGGATCTCGGTGACCTCGCGCGCGCTGGTGGTCCAGTCCGGATTCGCCGCGCGCACCAGCGCCACGCCCTCGCCCAGGTCGAGTTCGCGGACCAGGAAGGTGTCGCCCTGATGCAGGTGCACCGCGCCGGGGTGGACCGCCGAATGCGCCGCCGGCGCGTCGACCGTGCCGAGCAGTCGGCCGGTGTCCTGTTCGACCACCCGCACCGCCGGCCCGCCCGCGCCGCGGATGTCGGTCAGATCCGTGGCCCGCTCCCGGCTCGTCCAGTACCACCCGGTGGACCGCCGGCGCAGCAGCCCGCGCCGCTCCAGGCCCGGGAGCAGCTCGGCGGCCACCGGCCCGAACAGCTCCAGGTCCTCCTCGGTCAGCGCGAACTCTGCCGCGGCCGCGCACAAGTGCGGGGCCAGCACGTACGGGTTGTCCGGATCCAGCACGGTCGCCTCGACCGGCCGGTCGAACAGGGCCTCGGGGTGGTGCACCAGGAAGGTGTCCAGCGGATCGTCGCGCGCGACCAGGACGGCCAGCGCCTCCCGCCCGGCCCGCCCCGCCCGACCGGCCTGCTGCCACAGCGAGGCCCGGGTGCCGGGGTAGCCCGCGATCAGCACCGCGTCCAGACCGGAGATGTCCACGCCCAGTTCGAGCGCCGTGGTCGCGGCCACCCCCAGCAGGCTGCCGTCGTGCAACGCGCGCTCGATCGCCCGGCGCTCCTGCGGCAGGTAGCCGGCGCGATAGGTGGCCACCCGATCCGCCAGCGCCTCGTCGACCCGGGCGAGGTGGTCGCGCGCGATCACCCGCACCACCTCGGCGCCGCGCCGCGAGCGCACGAAGGCGACCGTGCGCACGCCGTCGAGCACCAGGTCGGTGAGCAACTCGGCGGTCTCCGCGGTCGCGGTACGCCGGACGGGTGCACCGTGTTCACCCTCGTGGCCGGTCAGTGGCGGCTCCCACAGGGCGAACACCAGTTCACCGTGCGGCGAGCCGTCCTCGGTCACCTCGACCACGGGCGCGCCGATCAGCCGTTCGGCGGCGTGCGCCGGATCGGACACGGTCGCCGACGCCAGGATGAACACGGGGTCCGAGCCGTACCGGCGACACACCCGGCGCAACCGGCGGATCAATTGGGCCACGTGCGAGCCGAAGACGCCGCGATACGTGTGGCATTCGTCGATCACCACATAGCGCAACGAGCGCAGGAAGGCGGCCCACGAACGGTGTCCGGGCAGCAACGCACGGTGCAACATGTCCGGATTCGTCAGGACGTACGACGCGTGCGCACGGACCCACTGGCGGATCTCCACGGGGGTGTCGCCGTCGTAGGTGGCGACCCGGACACGCCCGAGCGCGGGGTTCGCGGCGCGCAACTCCTCGACCGCGCGCGCCTGATCCGAGGCCAGCGCCTTGGTCGGGGAGAGGTAGAGTGCGGTCGCACCGCGCCCGCTGGGCGCGTCCGCGCCCTCGACCAGGGTCGTGAGGACCGGCAACAGATAGGCGAGGGACTTGCCCGAGGCGGTGCCGGTGGCGATCACGACCGAGCGGCCCTGTGCCGCAACAGAGGCGGCGCGGGCCTGATGCTCCCACGGCAGTTCGATACCCGCCGCGCGAAACGCGTCGCCCACTTCCGGCCGAACCCAGTCGGGCCAGGCCGAGGTAACGCCTTCGCGAGCGGGTATGCGCCGGACGTGCGTCACTCGATCGGGTCGATCCCGACTCGCCAAAAGGCGGCCGAGAAGACCTTCCGGGGGGCGTGTACTGGGCTGCATCGGGCACCAGTGTTACATCCAATGTCGCGGGATTCATCGTCCCCTAGTGCCCATAAGTGGTTGAATGCCTTGGCGGCTGCCGATCCATGGGGGGCGACCGCTCAAGAGCAAGGTGCTGGAGGATCCGTGGACTTGTCCCTGTCGACCCGAACCGAGGGCGGTCGTACGATCGTCGAGGTGGGCGGCGAGATCGATGTATACACCGCACCCAAGCTGCGCGAGCAACTGGTGGAACTCGTCAACGAAGGCCAGTTCCACCTGATCGTCGACATGGAAGCCGTCGACTTCCTGGACTCGACCGGGCTCGGTGTGCTGGTGGGTGGCCTGAAGCGGGTGCGTGCCCACGAAGGGTCGCTGCAGTTGGTGTGCACTCAGGAGCGCATCCTGAAGATCTTCCGCATCACCGGCCTGACCAAGGTCTTCCCGATTCATCCGTCGGTGGCCGTGGCCATCGCCTCGTCCGACTGACCGACGTGCGTCCTGACCGGACGCACACCGCACCCGCGCCGGCCCGGGCGGGTGCTCGCACGGCTGGGGGAACCATGGCCATCGTCGAGCTGCGCTTCAGCGCGCTGCCCGAACACGTCCGCACGGCGCGGCTCGTCGCCGCCGCCGTGGCGCGGCGCGCGGGGGTTGCTGAGACGGTGCTCGACGAGGTGCGCCTCGCCGTCGGCGAGGCGTGTTCCCGCGCCGTCGGGATGCACCAGGACCGGGTGGACGACGACCGCCCGGTCACGGTCACCCTGGACGACGGCGACGGCCGCTTCTGTATCGAGGTCAACGACGGCGTGCCACAGCCGGCGTTGACCGAGGCGGGCCTCGCGGAGGGTGCCGGGCTGATGCCCGACCTGTCCACGAACGGCCGCGGTCTCGATCTGATCGAGAACGAGATGGGCCTCGCCGTGATCCTCGGCCTGGTCGACGATCTCGACGTGCGGACCGGCGCCGAGGGCGGCGTGATCCGCATGTCGTGGCCCTCCGGCGCGAAGTCCGCCGAGACCGTGGGCTGACCGAGAGCCCCACCCCGCACCACCTCATCGCCCCCGGGACGCCCGGGGGCGATTTCGGCGTTCTCGTGTATCCCCTTTTCCGGGTCGTAAAACCTGATTCCGGATCGATAGGCCATTTTTGGGAATCGCGCCCGGATTTCATCGGTAATTTGATCTGATCATGGCGATTCCCATGGTCTGATCTTGATCATTTGCATACACTCCTTTCGCATTGAGAAGTCCCGATCTGAAAGTGCTCCTAGCCAAGGAGGACGAATGTCCGGGATCCACCCCTCCGAACTCACCGTCGCCGCGGACGTCTCCGTCACCGGCGGCAACCTCACCTACGTCGTCATCGTCGCGGTGATCGCCCTCGGTGCCCTGGGCGTCGCCGCCGGACTCGTGCGTCAAGTGCTCGCGGCGGACGAGGGCACCGAATCCATGCGCCGGATCGCCGGTGCCATCCAAGAGGGCGCGGCCGCCTACCTGGCCCGTCAGTTCCGCACGCTCGCGGTGTTCGCGGTGGGCGTTTTCTTCCTGCTCATGCTGTTGCCCGCGGACGACTGGAACGAGCGGATCGGCCGCTCGATCTTCTTCCTGGTGGGCGCGGTCTTCTCGGCCGTCACCGGGTACGTGGGCATGTGGCTCGCCGTGCGCAGCAACGTGCGGGTCGCCGCCGCCGCCCGCTCCGGCAACGCCGGCCGGGACGCCGCGACGCGGATCGCCTTCCGCACCGGCGGCGTCGCGGGCATGTTCACGGTCGGCCTGGGCCTGTTCGGGGCGGCCCTCGTGGTGATCCTCTACCGCGAGAACGCCCCCAAGGTGCTCGAGGGCTTCGGCTTCGGCGCCGCGCTGCTCGCGATGTTCATGCGCGTGGGCGGCGGCATCTTCACCAAGGCCGCCGACGTCGGCGCGGACCTGGTCGGCAAGGTCGAACAGGGCATCCCCGAGGACGACCCGCGCAACGCCGCGACGATCGCCGACAACGTCGGGGACAACGTGGGCGACTGCGCGGGCATGGCCGCGGACCTGTTCGAGTCGTACGCGGTCACCCTGGTCGCCGCGCTGATCCTGGGCAAGGCCGCCTTCGGCGACGCGGGCCTGGTCTTCCCGTTGATCGTGCCCGCGATCGGCGTGCTGACCGCGATCGTGGGCATCTACACGGTCGCGCCGCGGCAGGGCGACCGCAGCGGCATGACCGCGATCAACCGGGGCTTCTTCGTCTCGGCGGTCATCTCGCTGATCCTGGTCGCGGGCGCGGCGTTCCTGTACCTGCCGAGCAAGTTCTCGGACCTGGACGGGCTCACCGATCAGGAGATCCTCGCGCACGACGCCGACCCGCGCGTGTTCGCGCTGGTGGCGGTGCTGATCGGGATCGTGCTCGCGGCGGTCATCCAACAGTTGACCGGCTACTTCACCGAGACCAGCCGGCGACCGGTGCGCGACGTCACCAAGACCTCGCTGACCGGCCCGGCCACGGTGATCCTGTCCGGCATCGCGCTGGGCCTGGAGTCCGCGGTGTACGCCGCGGTGCTGATCTCGGTGGCGGTGCTGGGCGCGTACCTGCTCGGCGCCGGGATCATCATGCTCGCGCTGTTCGCGGTCGCGCTCGCGGGTACCGGGCTGTTGACCACGGTCGGCGTGATCGTGGCCATGGACACCTTCGGACCGGTTTCCGACAACGCCCAGGGCATCGCCGAGATGTCCGGCGACGTCGAGGGCGAGGGCGCCCAGGTGCTCACCGAGCTCGACGCGGTGGGCAACACGACCAAGGCGATCACCAAGGGCATCGCCATCGCGACCGCCGTGCTCGCGGCGACCGCGCTGTACGGGTCCTATCGCGACGCCGTGCGCACGGCCGTGGACGAGGCGGGCGGACTGGCCGACGCCTCCAAGCTCACCTCGTTCTCGTTCGCCACCGACATCACCCAGCCGAACAACCTGGTCGGGCTGATCCTGGGCGCGGCCGTGGTGTTCCTGTTCAGCGGCCTGGCGATCAACGCGGTCTCCCGGGCGGCGGGCGCGGTGGTGTTCGAGGTGCGCAACCAGTTCCGCACCCGGCCCGGGATCATGGACGGCACCGAACTGCCCGAATACGGCCGGGTGGTGGACATCTGCACCCGCGACTCGCTGCGCGAGTTGGCCACTCCCGGGCTGCTCGCGGTGATGGCTCCGATCGCGGTCGGCTTCACCCTGGGCATCGGCCCGCTCGCGGCGTTCCTCGCCGGTGCGATCGGCACCGGCACGCTGATGGCGGTGTTCCTGGCCAACTCCGGCGGCGCGTGGGACAACGCCAAGAAGATGGTCGAGGACGGCAGTTACGGCGGCAAGGGTTCGGCCGCGCACGAGGCCACGATCATCGGCGACACGGTCGGCGACCCGTTCAAGGACACCGCCGGACCGGCGATCAACCCGCTGCTCAAGGTGATGAACCTGGTGTCGCTGCTGATCGCGCCGGCCGTGGTCAAGCTGAGCATCGGCGCGGACGAGAACGGCGCGCTGCGGGCCCTCGCGGCGGCCTTCTCGGTCGTGGTGATCGTGGGCGCGGTCTGGTACAGCAAGCGCAAGTCGGTGGTCGTCGGCGAGGACGAGGACGACCACGAGGAGCGGACGACCAAGGCGGCCGCCTGATCCGATCCGAGGTGAGCACGGGCGCGGAACCGGGGGAATCCGGTACCGCGCCCGTGCCGCGTCCGAGGTGCGCGTTTGGCCGAACACCTTTGCGCTGTGCGAGTCTGCGTCCGGCTCCGAGCAAAGGTGGAAAGCGTGTCGAGGAAGTTCCTGGTGGTCTCCGCGCTGGTCCTGGCATCGGCCTTGACCGCGTGTGGTGGCGGCGACGACGACAAGAACGACGAGAAAAAGAAGAAGCAGGCCGAACTGCGGGCGTGGGCCGCGAAGGTCTGCGCGGTGGAGGTGACGGCGCGCATCGACGAGGCGCGGGTGGCGCTGGCCGACGTGGGCAAGGTGATCCCCAACGAGCAGCCCGCGACCCTGCGCACCCGGCTGGCCGCCGACATCTCCCGACTCGCCGACGCGGACAACGCGCTGGCCGACGCGATCGACCGGGCGGGCATACCCGCCGTCGCGGACGGCGCCACGCTGCGCACGTCGGTGGTCGCGGAACTGCGCAACGCGGCCAAGGGCTGGGCCGGGATCCAGGCCAAGATGGAGAGCCTGGCCACCGACAAGCAGAACGTGTTCGCCGACGGACTGCGCTCGCTGAATCCGGAGATCGAGGGGCTGCGCGCGTCCGCGCACACGGCGCTGGACAAGCTGCACCGCGGCGAGCCGGGCAAGGCGCTCGCGGCGGTGCCCGGATGCGCGGCGGGCAAGCCGGACGCGCTCCCCACCGCGCCGGTCACCTCGGCGCCGACGAGCGCCGCGCCGGGCGGTACTCCGAGTGCCGGTGCCTCGGGCGCCGCGCCGAGCGCGTCCGGGTCGCCGAGCGCCTCCGCGAGCGCGTCCACCACGTCGAGCGGCCCGCCGCCGAGCGGCGGCACGTCGTCCTCCTCGGCGCCGCCGACCGGCACGGCGCCCACCGGCTGAACCGCCAGGGGGCGCGCACGAGGCAGGATGGTGCGCGTGACCATGAACGACACCTCCCAGGTGGCCCGACTTCGCGAGGCCCTGATCGCGGCCGGCTACACCGTCGACGGCTGCCTCGACGCCCTCGGTCCGCAGGCGTACGCGGCGCTGTCGCGCGGTGAGACCGTGCCGGCGCTGCGTGCCCTGCGGGCGGACGCGGCGAGCCCGCTGGCCGTGCTGATCCGGCTGTTCCTGCTGCAGACCTCGGCGCCCGAGGCGCACGTGCGACGGGCCCTGCCGCTGGCCGAGGCGCTGGCCGGCGGGCTGCTGGAGCAGGACGGCGAGGACGTGCGCCCGCTCGTGGACATCCGGCCCTACGGCGAGGCGGACACCGACTGGTGGGTGGTGTCCGACCTGGGCGCGGGCATCGGCGGCGTCAACGGCCCGGTCCGGGCGGACCACGTGCTCGGCATCGGCGGGGCGTCCACCACGCTCGCCGGGATCACCGTGCGTGAGCGGGTGGGCCGCGCGCTGGACCTGGGCACCGGATGCGGCGTGCAGGCGCTGCACGCGTCGCGACACGCCGACTCGGTGCTGGCGACCGACGTCAACAAGCGGGCGCTGGACCTGACCCGGCTGACCATGGCGCTGTCCGGGGTGGGCAACGTCGGCTTGGCCGAGGGCAGCCTGTTCGAGCCGGTCGAGGGCGAGCGGTTCGACCTGATTGTGTCCAACCCGCCGTTCGTGATCACTCCGGTGGGTGAACGATTCACCTACCGCGACGCGGGCCTGCCCGGCGACGAGGTGTGCCGACTCCTGGTGGCGCAGGCGCCGCGCTTCCTGAACGACGGCGGCTACTGCCAGCTACTGGCCAATTGGCAGCACCTGCGCGGGCAGGACTGGCAGGACCGGCTGGCCGCCTGGCTCGCGCCCACCGGCTGCGACGCGTGGGTGGTCCAGCGCGACGTGCAGGACCCGGCGCAGTACGCCGAGCTGTGGTTGCGCGATTCGGGTGACCATCGCGGGGCCGCCTACGCCGAACGCTACGACGCGTGGCTGGCCGCGTTCGAGCGGGACGGCGTGGAGGGGATCGGGTTCGGCTGGATCACGCTGCGCGCGTCGGGCGCCGACACGCCGAACGTGCACATCGAGGACTGGCCGCACGCGATCGAACAACCGCTCGGTGCGGAGGTGCACGCGTGGTTCGGCCGGCAGGACCGGCTGGCCGGGACGGACGACGACGGCCTGCTCGACGTCCCCTTCCGGCTCGCCGACCACGTGGTCCAGGAACAGACCGGCGCTCCGGGCGCGGAGGATCCCGAGGCGGTCGTCCTGCGGCAGCGGCGCGGCATGTGCCGCGCGGATCGGGTGGACACCGTCGGCGCGGCCCTGGCCGGGGCCAGCGACGGTCGGCTTCCGGCCGGCGTCATCGTGGACGCGATCGCCGAGCTGCTCGAGGAGGAGCCGGCCCGGTTGCGCGACGCCGTACCCGGCGAACTGCGCGGTTTGGTCGCCGACGGATTCCTGCTGTTCCCCGAGGTCGGGGAGGCTCTCCCGGCGGAGTCCGACACCACCGACTGAGCGCGGCTTGGGCCGGTGCACCGTGATCCGGGGCGACACGCCTGTACAGTCGCAGGTGTTGTCCCCACCGGATACTCCTTGCCGTTGCCAAGAAAATGTGTTGTATGGAGGCGGCGGCTTCCCGTTCGGCCACGAACCAACGGGGTCGGGAGGCGGGAACCGCGATGCGCGCGTTACCGTTCGAGGGGCATGGGCCCGGCCGTCGGAGCATTCGCCGGATCCGGGGGACGGTCCGGCCGGACAGCGGCGCCGGGACGACTCCGTGACGCAAGCCGAGCAGAACCGGTTTGACACACGGGGCCGACCCCCGGTCACGCTCCGCCACCCGGCAACCGCAATGTGAATACGAACCCCCGAGTACGGCCTTGCCCAACTGGGCACGGCCGCTGCCGACGACGATGGAGAGAGAAGCGAAGGTGTCCCCGAGCAGCGAGACCGCGCGCGACGGCCTGAGACTCGTCATTGTCGAGTCCCCGGCCAAGGCGAAAACGATCAAGGGCTATCTCGGCCCCGGTTACGTGGTCGAGGCGAGCGTGGGACACATCCGCGACCTGCCCAACGGCGCCGCCGAGGTCCCGGCCGAGTACGCCGGCAAGCCGTGGGCCCGTCTCGGGGTCGACGTCGACGCCGACTTCGAGCCGATCTACGTGGTCAACGCGGACAAGAAATCCCAGGTCGCCAAGCTCAAGAAGCTCCTCAAGGACGCCGACGAACTCTTCCTCGCGACCGACGAGGACCGCGAGGGCGAGGCCATCGCGTGGCACCTGCTCGAAGTGCTCAAGCCCAAGGTGCCGGTGCACCGGATGGTGTTCCACGAGATCACCAAGGACGCGATCCGCACCGCGGTGAACAACCCGCGTGAGCTCAACCAGCGACTGGTCGACGCGCAGGAGACCCGCCGCATCCTCGACCGCCTCTACGGCTACGAGGTCTCGCCGGTCCTGTGGAAGAAGGTCGGTCCGCGCCTGTCGGCCGGCCGTGTGCAGTCGGTGGCCACCCGCCTGGTGGTCGAGCGCGAGCGGGAGCGCCGCGCGTTCACCTCGGCCTCCTACTGGGACCTGCTCGGCGTCTTCGGCACCGGGCGGGCGGGCGACCCCACCGACCCGAGCACGATGAACGCGCGCCTGGTCTCGTTGGACGGCAAGCGGGTCGCCTCCGGTCGCGACTTCGGCCAGGACGGCAAGCTCAAGAACGCCGGTGTGCTCCAGTTGGAGGAGGCCGGTGCGCGCGCGCTGAGCGCCGCGCTGGAGTCCGCGTCGTTCACGGTGCGCGCCGTCGAGCGCAAGCCCTACCGTCGCTCCCCGTACGCCCCGTTCCGCACCACCACCCTCCAGCAGGAGGCCTCGCGCAAGCTCGGCTACGGCGCCAAGCGCACGATGCAGATCGCGCAGAAGCTGTACGAGAACGGCTTCATCACCTATATGCGTACGGACTCCACCACGCTGTCCGAGACGGCCGTCACGGCCGCCCGGGCGCAGGTGCGCGAGCTGTACGGCGCCGAGTACGTGCCGGACGCGCCGCGGGTGTACGCGGGCAAGGTGAAGAACGCGCAGGAGGCGCACGAGGCGATCCGACCCTCGGGCGAGAGCTTCCGCACGCCGGCCGAGACCGGATTGGCCGGCGACGAGTTCCGGCTGTACGAGCTGATCTGGATGCGTACCGTCGCGTCGCAGATGAAGGACGCGGTCGGCCAGTCGGTGACCGTGCGCATCGGCGGCGTCGCCCAGGGCGCGGACCTGCCCGGGCGCGACGCCGAGTTCACCGCGAGCGGCAAGATCATCACCTTCCACGGCTTCCTCAAGGCCTACGTGGAGGGCTCGGACGACCCCGACGCGGAGCTGGACGACCGCGAGCGACGGCTGCCGATGGTCACCGAGGGCGACGCGCTCAGCGCCGACGAGCTCACCCCGGAGGGCCACGCGACCAAGCCGCCGGCCCGCTACACCGAGGCGTCGCTGATCAAGGAGCTGGAGGACCGGGAGATCGGTCGGCCCTCGACGTTCGCGTCGATCGTCGGCACCATCCTGGACCGCGGCTACACGTTCAAGAAGGGCACCGCGCTGGTGCCGTCCTTCCTCGCGTTCGCCGTGGTCGGGCTGCTCGAGGGCCACTTCGCCACGCTGGTCGACTACGACTTCACCGCGAAGATGGAGGACGACCTCGACCGGATCGCGCGCGGCGAGACCGCGGCCGTGCCGTGGCTGCGCAAGTTCTACTTCGGCGACGAGAGCCGGCCCGACGAGGACCACCTCGGCGGCCTCAAGGCCCTGGTCACCGACCTCAGCTCGATCGACGCCCGTGAGGTCAACTCGTTCCCGGTCGGCGAGGGCATCGTGCTGCGCGTGGGCCGGTACGGTCCCTACGTCGAGCGCGGGGAGCGACGCGCGGACGTGCCGGACGACCTGCCGCCGGACGAGCTGACCGTGGCCAAGGCCGAGGAACTGCTCGACAAGCCCAGCGGCGACCACGAGCTGGGCATCGACCCGGTCAGCGGGCACATGATCGTGGCCAAGGACGGCCGCTACGGCCCGTACGTGACCGAGGTGCTGCCGGAGCCCGAGGCGCCCGCCGCCCCGGCCGCGGACGGCGCCAAGCCGGCCAAGAAGACCGCGAAGAAGGCCGCCGCGAAGAACGGCCCCAAGCCGCGCACCGCGTCGCTGTTCAAGTCGATGGCGCTGGACACGGTGACTCTGGAGGACGCGCTCAAGCTGTTCACGCTGCCGCGCGTGGTGGGCAAGCACCCGGAGACGGGTACCGAGATCACCGCGCAGAACGGCCGCTACGGCCCGTACCTCAAGATGGACACCGACTCGCGCTCGCTGGAGACCGAGGACCAGTTGTTCACGGTGACCCTCGACGAGGCGCTGGCGATCTACGCCCAGCCCAAGGCGCGCGGCCGGGCCGCGGCCAAGCCGCCGCTGAAGGAGCTGGGCACCGACCCGGTCAGCGGCAAGGCGGTCACGGTCAAGGACGGCCGGTTCGGGCCGTACGTGACCGACGGCGAGACCAACGCGACGCTGCGCGCGGACGACTCGGTGGAGACGATCACCCCCGAGCGCGGCTACGAGTTGCTCGCGGACAAGCGGGCCAAGGGCCCGGCGAAGAAGACGACCAAGAAGGCGGCGGCCAAGAAGGCCCCGGCGAAGAAGACGACGGCCACGAAGACCGCCGCGAAGAAGACGGCGGCGAAGAAGCCCGCGGCCGACGGCAAGACCACCAAGTCGGCGGCGGCGAAGGCGACGGCGAACGCCGGCGCGAAGAACGCGGCCGACGAGGCGTGAGGCGACAGGACCGAGGTAGGGATATCTCGGTACGTTTCGATCAGGCGGCGCCGGCGGGATCCGGCGCCGCCTCGGTCGGTTCCGGCGACGACATCGGGCCCTGTGCTACGGTCCGCCGCCGGAGCACGGGGGATCGGTCGAGGTTGCCGTTTCCCGTCAGGTGACGACGTTAGGGTTCTCCGTATGACGCACGCGGAGCAGCAAGCGCCGGATTCGGCGATACCGCCCCGTCAGGTCGAACCGGCAGAGGGCATCGGGGGCGTGCTGAGCATCCGCCCCTTCCGCCGCTTCTGGTTCGCGGTCGCGGCCTCCGCGCTGGGCGATTGGCTCGCGCTGCTCGCCTTGACCTCCGCCGCGCTGTGGACGGTCGAGGGCGACTACCGCGAGCATGCCACGGCGGTCGCGGTGGTGTTCGCGTTGCGGATGCTGCCGGCCGCCCTGGTCGCCTCGGTGGCGGGCGCGATCGTGGACCACCTCGACCGGCGCTGGACGCTGGTGACGTGCGACGTGATCCGGGCCCTGGTGCTCGTGTCCGTGCCGTTCGTGGACGAGATGTGGTGGGTCTGGGGCGCAACCGCGGCGGTCGGCGTGGTCGGCGCGCTCGCCGGGCCCGCCCGGGACGCCACCGTGCCGAACCTGGTGCCGCGGCAACGGCTGGGCACCGCCAACCAGTTCAACCTCGTGACCTCCTACGGCGCGGCCCCGGCGGCGGCGCTGTTGTTCATCCTCGGCGCGCTGATCGGCACCGCCTTCTCGCGCGATGTGTCGATGTTCGTCGAGCACCCCTCGAACCTGGCCTGCTACACCGCGGGCGCGGTGTTCCTGGGCGCCTCCGTGTTCGCCTTCCTGATCCGGATGCCCACGCGAGGACGTTCGGTCAGCACCCGGCGGCCCAACCCGTTCAAGGTGCTCGCCGACGGGCGCAAGGTGTTCGGCCACGGCCGGACCGCGCGCGGCCTGATCGTCGGGATGATCGCGCTGTTCCTGGCGGGCGGCGCGCTGGTGGCCACCGCGCCGCTGCTGGTGGTCGGTCTGCACGCGGGCAACGCGGCGTACGGCACGGTGTTCCTGATGCTCATCGCCGGCGTCAGCGCGGGCATGTTGTGGGGTCCGCGGGTGGTGCCGGCGTTCAGCCGGCGGCGGCTGTACGGCGTTGCGGTGATGTTCGCCGGACTGACCCTGCTGATCCTGGCCGCGGTCGCCAACGTGGTGGTGGCCGCCGTACTCGCCGCCGTGCTCGGCGTGTTCGCGGGCGTCGCGTGGGTCACCGGATACACGATGTACGGCCTCGACTTCGGTGAGGACCTGCGGGCCCGGGCCTTCGCGTTCGCCCAACTGACAGTGCGGATCGTGCTGTTCGTGGCGCTGGTCGCCGCACCGATCGGCGCGGGCTACGTGGGTGTGCGCTCGTGGGTGATCGCGGACCGGTTCACCTTCGACTACAGCGGTGCCGCGCTGGTCCTGGCCGGCACCGGCGCGTTCGTGGTGATCCTGGGCTGGATCGCGCTGCTGAGCGTGGACGACCGGCGCGGCGTGCCGATCCTGCGCGACCTGGCCGCCGCGACCCGCAACGAGGACCACATCACCGGCCGACCGGCCGGGGCCACCGGCTTCTTCATCGCCCTGGAGGGCGGCGAGGGAGCGGGCAAGTCGACCCAGGCCAACGCGATCGCGGCGTGGATCCGGGCCAAGGGCCACGAGGTCGTGGTCACCCGCGAGCCCGGCGCGACCGAGGTCGGCAAGCGGCTGCGCGCAATGCTGCTCGACCTGGACGGCGCTCCGGTCGACCCGCGCACCGAGGCGCTGCTGTACGCGGCGGACCGGGCCGAGCACGTGCAGACCGTGATCCTGCCCGCGCTGCGGCGCGGCGCGATCGTGATCAGCGACCGCTACATCGACTCCTCGATCGCCTACCAGGGTGCCGGGCGCGGCCTGGGCGCGCGCGAGATCGGCCGGGTCTCGCGCTGGGCCAGTGACGGGCTGCTGCCCGACCTGACCATCCTGCTCGACCTGGACCCCGCGGTGGGTCACGGCCGCTTCACCGAGGCGCCGGACCGCCTGGAGTCCGAGCCGCGCGAGTTCCACCTGCGAGTGCGGCACGCGTTCCTGGACCTGGCCGCGCACGACCCCGACCGCTACCTGGTCGTGGACGCCGACCAGGAGCCGGACGCGGTCACCACGCCGATCCGGCACCGGCTCGACCGCGAACTGCCGCTGTCCGAGCAGGAGAAGCGCCAGGCGCTGGAGTTGGCCAAGCGCATGCGCGAGGAGGACGCCCGGCGCAAGGCCGAGCAGGCCGCGCGGGACGCCGAGAAGGCCGCGCTGATCGCCCGGCTGCGGGCGGAGAGCGAGGAGCGCCAGCGTCAGGCCGAACAGGCCCGGCTCGAGGAGGAGTCGGCCCGGCTGGCCGAGGAGGAGCAGCGCTACGCCGAGGAGGAGGCCCGTCGGATCGCCGCCGAGGCGGACGAGCGGGCCCGCACCGCGGCCGAGGCGGCGGAGGAGGCCCGGCTGCACGCCGAGGCCGAGCGCCGCCGGCTCGCCGCCGAGGCCGAGCGCCGGGCCGAGGAGCAGCAGCGGGTCGCCGAGGAGGCCAAGGCCAGGGCCGAGGAGGCCCGGGTGCGCGCCGAGGAGGAGGCCGAGCGCCGCGACGAGCAGCGCCGCCGGCTCGAGGAGGCGTCCGCGCTCCAGGCCGAGCAGGCCCGGGCCAGTGCCGAGGAGGAGCGCGAGGCGGCTCTGGAGCGGCAGCGGTCGGCCGAGGAGGAGCGCGACCGGTTGCAGGCCGAGGCGGCCCGCGACGTCGAGCGCATGCGCGCCGAGGAGGCGATCCGGGTCGCCGACGAGCGCCGGGCCGCCGAGGAGCGCCGCCGGGCGGAGGACGCGCTGCGCCGGGCCGAGGCCGATCGTCGCCGGGCCGAGCGGGAGGCCTCGCGCGCGGCGGAGGCCGCGGCGTCCGCGCGGGCACGCGCCGCGCAGGAGGCCGCCGCACTCGCCGCGGAGGCGGGGCCCTCGACCGACACCGACATGCTCGAGACCCCGGTGCACGGGATCCGGCGGCCGGACCCGTCGCTGGGGGAGACACCCGTACACGGCATTCCCAAGGTGTCCGCGGACGACGCCGACACCACCGAGTTGCGGCAGATAAAGCTGCGCGAGGCGGCCGAGGACACCCGGGAGATCCCGACGCTGAACCTGGACGAGACGCACGCGCTGCCGGTGCTGCCGCCACCGGCCGCGCCGGGCGACCAGTCGCTGGCCGACGACCTGCTCGGGCCGTGGACGGGTGATCCGGCCGCGGACGAGGCGGGGGCGGACGCGGACGACGAGCCGGCCGAGCCGGAGCGCAAGCGGCGGTGGCGGCGCAACAAGTCCTGACGCCGGGCCGCACCGGGCATACCCGGCCGCGGGGTGACGTGGCCTCGATTGTCACGTCACCCCGGTACGGTCGTACTCGGGGCACACCGGAACGAGGAGACAAGAGCGCGTGACCGTCTGGGACGACCTCGTCGGGCAGGATCGCGTCGCCGAGCAGTTGCGCACCGCGGCCGGCGCCGCCCGTGCGGTCCTCGCGGGCGAGGGCGTCGGCGGGATGACCCACGCGTGGCTGTTCACCGGCCCGCCCGGTGTCGGCACCGCGACCGCCGCGCGGGCGTTCGCGGCGGCGCTGCAGTGCGTCAGCCCGGATCTGGCGCTGGGCGCCGAGCCCGGCTGCGGACACTGCGACGGTTGCCACACCGCGCTCACCGGGACGCACGCCGACGTCGACGTGGTCGCCACCGAGCTGCTCTCGATCGGCGTCAAGGAGACCCGTGACCTGGTCCGGCGCGCGGCCATGACGCCGGCGGGCGGGCGCTGGCAGGTGATCGTCCTGGAGGACGCGGGCCGGCTCACCGAGGGCGCGGGCAACGTACTGCTCAAGGCGATCGAGGAGCCCGCGGACCGCACCGTGTGGCTGCTGTGCGCGCCCTCCCTGGAGGACGCGCTGCCCACGATCCGCTCGCGTTGTCGCAACGTGGCGCTGCGCACGCCGCCCGCCGGGGCGGTCGCCGATCTGTTGATGCGCCGGGACGGGATCGAACCGGCGATGGCCGCCTTCGCCGCGGCCGCCTCCGGCGGCGACATCAACAGCGCGCGCCGGCTGGCTCTGGACGAGCAGGCGCGCGGGCGCCGCTCGGACGTGTTGCGGATCCCGATGGTGGTCGGCGACATCGGCCTGGCGATGGCCGCCGCACAGCGCCTGGTGGACGCGGCGGCCGAGGACGCGAAGCAGGTCGCGGCGGATCTGGACGGCCGCGAGACCGAGGATCTGCGGGCCGCGCTGGGCGCGGTCGGCGGCGGTCGCATGCCCAGCGGCACGGCCGGCGTGATGAAGGAGCTGGAGAACAAGCAGAAGAAGCGGGCCACCCGCACCCAGCGGGACTGTCTGGACCGCGCACTGGTGGATCTGACCGCGTTCTATCGGGACGTGCTGGCGCTGCAACTGCGCGCCGCCGTGCCGTTGGCCAACGACGTGTTGCGCGCGGACCTGGACACGGTGGCCCGTACCTCCACGCCGGAGGCGACGCTGCGCCGGATCGAGGCGATCCTGGCCTGTCGGCGGGCGATCGACGCGAACGTCGCGCCGCTGCTCGCGGTCGAGGCGATGGTGCTGACGCTGCGGACCGGCTGAGCGTCGGGCACGGCGGGGATCGCGGCCGGCGGGCCCGTTCGCGGGGCGGTTCCGCCGAGGTTCGCGCGCGGGTGTGTGGCCGTCGCGGCGTTTGCGCGGGTGCCGGGGCGAGTTTTCGATGCCTGGTCGGAGCCCGACGGGGGATCGAAGGCCCGCCCTGGGTCGACTCCTTCACTCCTTGGGGCGGAGGTGCCCGTCGAGCGGAACCCGGAGCCCCCACCCGGACGTCATCGTGGGAGAGTTCGCGGGAACATTGTGGCTGGTGAGGTTCGGAAGGACGGTGCGGGGTTGCGTTCCGTGACCAGGACGCTCAAAGGTCTGCTGATCGCGGTGACCCTCGGGGCGGTTGTCGTTCTTGTGCTGCGGGCGCGCACATCGGCCGCGGCCGATGCGGCCGAGGCCGGCTCGTCGGCCGACCCGGAGGCCGAACCCGGATCGGAGGCCGAACCCGGGCCCGGTGCGGCCGAGTTGCCGGCGGCGGTGTCGGTGCCGGCCCGGGAGCAGGCGCGGACGCCGGCGCGGGCCGGTGGGCCGGGGCACACCGAGCCGGCCGAGCGGATCGGCGCGGCGGGTTCGAAGAGTGCGACGGGTTCGACGGGTTCGACGGGCGGGTCGACGTCGACCGGACCTGCGCGATCGTCCGGCACGTCGCGGTCGGCGCCCGCGCGAGCCGAGGCGCCGATGCCGTTCGCGCCGGTCGAGGCCGCCTCCGCGGTGCCCGCCGGGCCGGCCGGGCCCGAGCCGGTGCGCGTCGTCGAGCCCGTGGTGATCGGGGCCGATCCGGCGCCCGTTCGCCGCAGGCGCGGTGTGCGCTCGCCGCTGGGCGTCGGCCTGCTCGCGCTGGCCGTGGTCGCGGCCGGCGTCGGCGGCACCTTCGCCTACAAGGGGATGGCCGACGACGACAAGCAGAACGTCGCCTCCGCCACCGAGGTCGAACCGTCCGCCGAGCCGGTCGCGACGTCGGGCCAACCCAAGCCCGCACCACAGAAGTTCACCAAGGTCGGCACCAAGTCCGGTGGCACGCTGACCAAGACGACCGTCGCGGGCCGCCGCTCCGGGGTCACCGCCGACGTGTGGGTGTGGCTGCCGCCGGGCTACGACACCGCCGCCAACCAGGCCCGCAACTACCCCGTCCTGGTCGCCCAGTCGGCGCTGCCGGGCGTCGAGTCGAACAGCTTCGTGGACGACTCGGTGGCGTTCCTGCCCAAGCTCGCGGCGGCCATCGAGGCCGGCACCGTCCCGCCGTACATCGTGGTCGCGCCCGAACTGCTGCCGTACTCGAAGCAGGAGGCGGACGCCGGTCAGACGGCGGCCAAGGACACCGAGTGCAGCGACGTCCCGAACCGGCCGAAGATGGCCACCTTCCACAACGACGACGTGCGCGAGGCGGTGCTGTCCACCTACCGCGCCACCGCCGACCGCGCCTCGTGGGCGCTGATCGGGGACGGCTCGGGCGGCCTGTGCGCGGTCAAGTACGCGTTGCAGTACCCGCAGTACTACGCCGCCGCGGTCAGCCTGTCCGGCCGCACCACGCTCAAGTCCCCGCTGTGGGACGCCGATGCGGCGACGAAGGCGGCGAGGACGGCGAACGACCCGGTCAAGCTGCTCGACGCGAAGCCCGACGTACAGATTCTGCTGTCCGGCCACACCGGCAGCACGGGCGGTGAATTCGCCGCGAAGGCGAAGGCGCCGACCACGGTCAAGGCGATCGCGGGCGCGGGCGGGGCCTCGGGTGACATCGCGCGTCAGGTGCCCGAGGCGCTCGCCTTCCTGGGCAGGAACACCAGGAACCCGGCGGCGTGACCCGGCGCGGCCCGGCGGTGCGCGGAGGGGGCGTATCGGTCCGACCGCAGCGCGTACCGCCCGTGCGCCGGGATGCGTTCGGATGGTAGGCAGTACGCGTGAAACGAATATCCAGGGTGGGACTCCTCGGCCGTGCGATCCCGGTCGTGCTCGCCGTCGCGGCAGTCGCGGGCTGTACGGTCGCGTCCGATCTCGGCGACGCGGCGGGCGGCGGGCGAACGGCCGCGGCCCCGCCCACGTCGGCCGGTGCCGGGGCGCCGGGCCCGCCCGGGGACCCCAATCCCGCGCTGGCGCGCTTCTACACCCAGCGGCCGACCTGGAAGGACTGCGAGACCGAGGACGCCGACCAGCGCAGCCAGGCCAAGGCGTTCCGCTGCGCGAGCTTCACCGTGCCGCTCGACTACTCCCAACCGACCGGGAAGACCATCGACATCGCGGTGACCCGCAAGAGCGCGGGCAAGCCCGGACAGCGGCTCGGCTCGCTGCTGCTCAACCCCGGCGGCCCGGGCGGCTCCGGGGTCGAGGCGGCGTGGTGGATGGCCGAGGACAACATCGGCAAGCCGCTCCAGGACGCCTACGACCTGGTCGGCTTCGACCCGCGCGGGGTCGATCGCAGCGCGCCGGTGCGATGCATGACCGACGCCGAGCGGGACGCGTACGTGGCCGAGGACCTGCCCGACGACCCGGTACAGGCGGAGGCCCGGTCCAAGGAGCGGGACAGGACGTACGCGGCGGAGTGCCAGAGCCGATCCGGCGAACTGCTGCCCTTCGTCGGCACCGACAACGCCGCGCGCGACATGGACATCCTGCGCGCGGCCCTGGGCGACGCGAAGCTCAACTACATCGGCTTCTCGTACGGCACCTACCTGGGCGCCACCTACGCGGAACGTTTCCCGGCCCGTACCGGTCGGCTCGTCCTGGACGGCGCGGTGGACCCGGCCGCGGACAACCTGAGCGCGTCGGTCGAGCAGCAGGTGGGCTTCGAGCGGTCGCTGCGCCGGTTCGCCGAGGACTGCGCGGGCCGCGCCGGCTGCCCGCTGGGCAACGACCCGAAGACTGCGGCGACCAGGGCCGCCGACTTCCTGGACGGGCTCCAGGACCAGCCGCTCGTCGGCCGGAGCGGGCGCAAGCTCACCTCCAGCCTGGGTTGGATCGGCGTGATCAGCCTGCTGTACGGCGACAAGGACACCGCCTGGAAGTACCTGCGCGACGCGCTCACCGACGCGATGGTGCGGCGGTCGCCGGAGGGGCTGCTGTTCTATGCCGACAACTACAACGGGCGGGACGAGCAGGGGCGGTACGACAACAGCTCGGACGCGTTCGTCGCGATCGGCTGCGCGGACGGGAGCGGCGACGCGCCGACGCCGCAGCAGGTGCAGACGGCGCTGGCCCGGCTCAGGGCCGAGGCCCCGCTGTTGTCGCGCGACGTCACAACCGAGGACCTGACCGGGCAGAGCTGTGAGGACTGGCCGTTCAAGTCGCCGACCAAGCCGCACGCGATCCGGGCGCCGGGGAGCGCGCCGATCCTGGTGGTCGGTACGACGGGCGACCCGGCGACGCCGTACGCCTCGGCCGAGAAGCTGGCGAGCCAGTTGGCCGACGCGACGTTGTTGACCTTCGAGGGTGAGGGGCACACCGCGTACGGCGGCAACAGCACGTGCGTGGACGGGGCGGTGGAGGGCTACCTGCTGCGCGGGACGATGCCGGCGAAGGGGAAGCGGTGCAGTTGATCGGCGGCCGGTGATCCGTGGTCGGCGGTCCCCGGCCGGTGGTCGGGGACCGCGCGGTTGCGTGGCCTCGCGGCCGCGTCGTTGGGGAGTATCGCTCGGCTGCGTGGTTACCCTCCCCAGGAGGCGCACGGTCGTACCGGGCCGACGGTTGTACCGGTCTAGCGGAGGAGCGGGTCGCATGCTGCGGGGTTCGTGCGCGAGGATCGCCGCGGCGGCGGTCGGCCTGTTGTTGGTGGCCGGATGCGATTCGGGCTCGTCGTCGAAGTCGCCGGACCGGATCGCGGACTCGGACAAGGCGCCGGTGACCGGTGACCCGGACGGCAGGGTCGGCGAGAAGGCGCCGCCGACCGCGGCGGCCGAGCCGATCGGGTGGACGGCGTGTGCCGGCGGCTTCCAGTGCGGCACGCTCCAGGTGCCGCTGGACCATGCCAAGCCCGACGGCCCGAAGATCAAGCTCGCGGTGATGCGGAAGCCCGCCACCGGCCCGAATCGGATCGGTTCGCTGGTCCTGAACCCGGGCGGCCCGGGCGGCTCGGGCCTGGACTTCGCGCAGTACGCGGCCATGCGGTATCCGGCCGACCTGCGCAAGCGCTTCGACATCGTCGGCTTCGATCCGCGCGGGGTGGGCCGCAGCACCGCGATCGGATGCCTGACCGACAACGCGATGGACGCGTTCACCCAGCTCGACGCGACACCGGACACTCCCGCCGAGGAACAGGCGTGGGTGGACGGCACCCGTTCCTACGCGCAGGCCTGCGCCGACAAGTCGGCCGATCTGCTCGGCCACGTGAGCACCGTCGACGCGGCGCGCGACCTGGACCTGCTCCGCGCGTCGCTGGGCGACGCCAAGCTCCACTACCTGGGCGCGTCCTACGGGACGTTCCTCGGCGCGACCTACGCCGAGCTGTACCCGAACCGGGTCGGCCGGCTGGTCCTGGACGGCGCGATGGACCCCAGCCAGTCGCCGACGGCCGCCAACAAGGTGCAGGGCGGCGGCTTCGAGACCGCGCTGGCGGCGTTCCTGGACAACTGCGTCGACGGCGGTTCGTGCTCGCTGGGCGCGACCCGCGAGGCCGGGCTGACCAGGATCCGGGGCCTGCTGCAACAGCTCGACGCACGCCCGCTGCCGGGCGACGCGACCCGCAAGGTCACCGAGTCGATCGCGACCACCGGCATCCTGTCGCCGCTGTACTCCAAGGAACAGTGGCCGGCCCTGCGCCAGGCGCTGGACGCGGCACAGCGCGGCGACGGGGAGCCGCTGCTCGAACTCAACGACCAGTACTACGAGCGCGGCCAGGACGGAAAGTACAGCAACCTGATGTCCGCCAACGCGGCGGTGAACTGCCTGGACGCCCCACCCGCGGCCACGTCCCGCGCGGACGTCGAACGCGACCTGCCCGGCTACCTCGCCGACTCCCCGACCTTCGGCCGCAACCTCGCCTGGGCGGGCCTGACCTGCGCCTCCTGGCCGGTCCCGCCGACCGGCAAGCCACACCCGATCAAGGCCGAGGGCGCCGCCCCGATCCTGGTGGTGGGCACTACCCGCGACCCGGCCACCCCGTACGTGTGGTCCCAATCCCTGGCCGCCCAACTGGCCTCCGGCAACCTGCTGACCTACGACGGCGACGGCCACACCGCCTTCGGTCGAGGCAGCAACTGCGTCGACCGCACGGTCGTCGACTACCTCACCCAGGGCACCGTCCCCACCAAGCCCAAGACCTGCCGCTGACCCCCGACAAACGCGCGTGTGGACCACCCCGACGGGTGTGTACACTCATTCCCTGTCGCCACCTTCAAGGTGGGCGGACAAGCCGCCTTAGCTCAGTCGGCTAGAGCGACGCACTCGTAATGCGTAGGTCAAGGGTTCGACTCCCTTAGGCGGCTCCATCACAAAGGCCCGGGTCACTTCATGGTGACCTGGGCCTTTGTCATGTTCGGAGGTGGCTCGCGGTGGCGGGGTCGTCGCGTCGATGGGGCTGCCCGGGTGGTGGTGGGAGCCGGCTTCCGAACGCGCCCTCGCTCCGTCAGGCCTGGGCCGCCGTGACCGGGTTCGTGCGCAGGGCGTTCCAGGTGGGCAGGAGGGTGGCCGCGAAGGTGAGTGTGGCCGCTGTGGCGACCACGGTCGCGTAGATGGTGATCGGGCCGGTGGGGAGCCAGGAGTCGGTGAGCGAGAGGCTGTAGGGGATCACCGCCGCGGCCGCCGCGGCCGTGCCCAGGATCACGCCGATCAGCGTGGTGAGCGTGGCCTCGACCGCGGCCATGTGCATGATCTGGCCGCGGGTCGCGCCGTTCAGGCGTTGCAGGCCGAACTCGCGGCGCCGGTTGTGCGTGGCCAGGATCAGCGAGTTGATCAGGGCCAGCGTGGTGTAGAGGGTCAGCATGCCGATGATCAGGTAGTTGGCCCAGGCCTGGGTCTTGGACTCCTCGGCGTGCGTCTCCAGCAGCGCGTCCCGGGAGGCGGCCCGAACGCCCGGATGCTCCTTGGCCCATGCCCCGAGCGAGGCGACCAGCCGGTCGGGGTCGGTGCCCTCGGCCGCGCGCACCAGGATCTGCGCGGGCAGCCCGTTCGTGGTGTGCGGCGCGAGCAGGGACACCGGCAGCAGCAGCGAGTCGTAGCCCGGCCGGCTCTCGAACAGCGCGACCACGCGCACGTCCACCGAAGCGCCGTCGCCCAGCCGCACGCGGACCGTGTCACCGAGCCCGCGATGGATCGACCGGGCCAGACCCCGAGGGATCGCCACGGTATTGCCGCGCAACTCGGACAACGACCCGGAGGTGGCCGTCACAGCCGTGGCGGAAAGGCCGAACTCGGCATCCACACCCTGGAGTTGCAGGCCGTGCCGACCGTCCGGCGCGGTCCGCGGCTGCTCGATGAAGCCTTCGCTCGCGGCGTACGCGCTCGCGCTCGCGACGCCCGGAATGCCCCGTACCCGCTCGGCCAGAGCCGGGTCGAGACCGCCGCCCGCACCGGTCAGCACGGCGTCGGCGCGCAGGCTTTCCGTGTACACCCGCTCGGCGTGCGTGGTCGTGGTGGTCTGCAGGTACAACTGGCCGGTGCTGATCGCCACCGCGAGCATGATCGGCGTCACCACGGCGGCCGTCCGCACCGAGGTGATCCGTGAGCCGAGCATCGCGATCCGGCCGGACTCGCCGGTCAGCGCGCCGAGCGGAAGGGACAACACCCAGGTGAGCAGCTTGGTCAGGCCGGGGGCGAGCAGGGCCAGGCCGATCGCGGCGCAGATCACCGCCGGGCCCGCCGTACTCCCGGCGATCGGGCCCTCCAGGACGAGCACGGTGACCAGGCCCAGCGCGGTGGCGCCGGCCAGCGCGATCAGCGCGAGCACGAATCGGAACCAGTTGAACCAGCGCTGCTGGAGCGCGGATTCGGCGAGCGCCTCGGTCGGCTTCGCGGTCACCGTGCGCCGCGCGCCGATGAAGCCGCCGACCAGTGCGGTCAGCAGCACCGCGCCCGCCGCCGCGACCGCCGGGATCCAGCCCTGCTCGAACCGCACCGTCTCGGCGACCATGCCGGACGCCACCAGTCGGTCGAAGAGCACCCGACCGGCGGCGGGTCCGGTGAACCATGCGACGCCCGCCGCGAGCACGGTCACCAGGAACGTCTCGCCGAGCAACATCCTGCGCAGCTGACGCGGTGTCGCGCCGATCGCGCGCATCAACGCGAACTCGCGGCGGCGCTGCTGTACGGACAGCCCGATCGTGCCGGCCACCACGAACACCGCGACCGCGACGGCCAGCCCGCCGAAGACGCCCGCCAGCGAGATCAGGTCGGACTTGTCCGCCAAAATCTCGGGGTACTCGACCGCGCCGCGATCGTCGCCGGCGAGGATTCTGGCCCGGTCCTCGTTCAACGCGCCGGCGACCCGCTTGCGCAGCGCGCCGAGATCGGCGCCCGGGTCGGCCACGATCGCGATGTCGGCGATGGTGCCGGCGGGTGCCGCGAGCCGCTCGGCCTCGGCCGCCGCGAAGAACATGGTGGCCCGCGGGACGGTACGCGCCGGCTGCGCGATGCCGGTGACCCGGTACGCGGCCGAGCCGCCGTGTGCGGCGATCTCGACCCGATCGCCCACGGCGACGCCCGCGCGGCGCGCGAGCGCGGCATCCAGGACCACCTCGTCCGGCCCGATCGGCGCGGCCCCTCGGGTGAGCGCGTACGGCGTCAGCGCCGCCGACTCCCAGGCGTGCCCCTGTGCCTTGCGACTGCCGCCGGCGCCGGTCAGCGCGGTCTCGAAGGTGCGTTCGCCGACCGCCGCGCGCACACCCTCCAGGCCCCGCACCCGATCCACGAGCCGCGCGTCCAACGGCACCCGCTCGGCCAGGGCGAAGTCCCGCTCCCGGTCCCCGGATCCGTCGCGTGGGCCGGTGAAGGTGGGATCACCGATCACCAACAGCGAGGCTTGGGCCAGGCGTTGCGGTGGCGCGTTGTTGCGTACGCCGGTCTCGAGCAGCCCGCCGCAGGCCATCACCACGGTCGCGCCGAGGCACAGCGCGACGAAGGTGGCGACGAAGCCACCGGCCCGGAAGCGCAACGTGCGCAGTGCGAGCCCCCACATCAGCGGATCCCGCCGAACGTCGGCCGCCCACCCGGGAGCGGGGCTTTCGCGAACGCGCCCAGGTGGGTCATGCGTTCGGCGATCGCGTCCACGGTCGGCGCGTCCAGCCGGTCGGCGATCCGGCCGTCGGCGAGGAAGACCACGTGGTCGGCGAAGGATGCGGCGATCGGATCGTGCGTGACCATCACGATGGTCTGGCCGTCGGTTCGCACGGACTCCCGAAGCAGACCCAGCACCTCGGCCGCCGTCCGGGTGTCCAACGCCCCCGTCGGCTCGTCCGCGAACAGCACGGCGGGGCGCACGGCCAGCGCGCGGGCGATCGCCACTCGTTGTTGCCGGCCGCCGGACAACTCGTGCGGCCGGTGCCGGGCGCGGTCGGTCAGGCCGACGCGCGCGATCACCTCGGGGATCCGCCGATGGTCGGCGCGCTTGGCCGCGAACCGCAGCGGCAGCGTGATGTTCTGCTCCACCGTGAGGGTGGGCAGCAGGTTGAACGCCTGGAAGACGAAACCGATCCGCTCCCGACGGAGCCTGGTCAGCGCGTTCTCGTTCAGCTCGGCGAGGTCTCGGCCGGCCACCGCGACCGTGCCCGACGTGGGTCGGTCCAGGCCGGCCGCGCAGTGCAGGAAGGTGCTCTTGCCGGAGCCGGACGGACCCATCACGGCGGTGAACGACCCGTGTTCGAAGGCGAGGGTGACCCCGTCGAGGGCGGCGACCTGGGCCGAGCCCTTGCCGTACACCTTGCGCACCGCGTCGAGCCGGACGGCCGGTGCCCCGGCACCCTCCCGCTCGTCCCCGATCGTGTGTCGTGGCCGTGTCGGTCGCCCGCTCACGTTCGTCCCTCCGCCGTTCCGGCCGCTCCCCGTTCACGGCACCGGATCCACGCTAGGAGCGTGCAACGGGCGTGCCCATGGGGCTGGCCGCCCTCCGGGGGTGGGGCCCGCCCCCATTCCCGGAGGCCCCGACGAACCCACCGGCCGCGGCGAACCCGGACAGGGCCTAGGCCGAAGTGTGTACGCCGGTTCGTTCCCGCGGAGGGCGTGCCGGGCCGGGGCCCGGACCTAGCCTCATAGCCGTACCCGCAGGTCGAGTGGAGGAGGAAGACCGTGGCGAAGGCACGCGGCTCGTTGACGGCCGGCCTGTTGAGCGCGGTGGTGGGCGGAGCCCTGAAGCTGTTCGCGGACGACGTGGACACACCGGTGGTCGCGCTCGGGAAGATCGGTGTCGTGTTGCTGATCGTCGGCATCGCCGAGCTGCTGTACGGGCTCTACCAGCTCACCCAGGAGGCCCGGAAGGGCTGACCGGGGCGACACCGGCCGGACCGAGGAGGCCCGGAGGGGCCGATCGGGGTGACGAGCCTGGGAAGGGCCATCAGACCGAAGAACCCCGGAGCAGCCGATCGGGGGAAGAGCCCCGGAAGGGCGATCAGGCCGAAGAACCCCGGAACAGCCGCCGATCCGGGCACGGAACCCCGAACGGCCGATCGAAGCGACCCGGGCCCGCTCAGCCGGGCCGCCGCCGGCCCGGCCGCCGGTGGGCGACGAAGGCCAGGACACCCGCCCCGAGCAGGGCCGAGCCGAGGAAGGCCACGAGCAGCGACCCGCCGCCCGGATCGATCCCGGCGCGCGGACGCGCCGCCGACGCGGCGGAGGGCGCGCGGAGTTCGTCGACGCCGCGATGGACGCCGAGCTTGCCCGCCCGGGTCTCGACCGGCCGGCCGGACGCTCCGGGGCCGGCCGCCACGTCGATCCGCACGCTCGCGGTGGCCTCGCGGCCGAGCCGGTCGACGATCGTGTAGCGAAAGTTGTCGCGTCCGGTGAAGCCCGGCCCCGGCGTGTACCGCAGCACCGAATTCGCGTCGCCCCGCTCGTCCGGCTGGAGCACCAGGCCGTGTTCGGGATTGGTGTACGACAGCACGACCAGCCCTTCGCCGGAGTCGCCGGCCAGGACCGGGACGTCCACCGACTGCCCGGCGCGAGTGCCCACCCGATCGGCGACGGCACGCGGGACGGGTGGCAGGTTCGGCTCGGGCTGGTCCCTGGACCGCACCCGGTCGCCGGACCCGACGGGGCGCCCGGCGCCGGCGCTCAACAGCGATGCGGATGGGGTGGGGCCTGCCGTCCCCGCGCCGAGGGGTCCGGCGGGCGGGGCGGTATGTCCCGACCCGGCGTCGAAGTCCGCAGCGGAAGGAGTCGGCCGCGCCGAGCCGGCATCGAAGAGCGGTACGGAGGAGGTGAGATGCATCCCCTCGGGACCGAACCACCCCGCGCAGGCGGCTGGATGCCCCGACCCGGCTCCGAACAGCGACACACAACACGCCAGGAGCACGCCCGCTCGACGTACCCGACCCACCCGACGCGTCGGACCGGCTGGTTCAGGTGTTCCGGACACCGTGGACACGCATACCTCCGGCACTGATTTCCCGGCACGGCCGGATCGCGGATCGACTCACCGGCACCCTCCGGTGCCCGTCGGCACCCTTCGGCGCCGATACCGCCGGGCCGACGCCGGCCGAGGGAGCCGCTCTCGGAATCCGATCCTGGGCTTTACCCGCGCCGGTCCGGGGCTCGGCGCGCGGACCGGCGGCAAGCTTCACCCGCACGCGTGGTCCGGATCCGACGGTGGACCGGGCCCGTCGCGCGTGTCATGGTGGGAGGCGCAAGGCGACGGCGGTACGAGGAAGCCGGTGTGAATCCGGCGCGGTCCCGCCACTGTGATCGGGGAGCGACTCCCGAACCGGCCACGGCCCCGAGACGGGTCGGAAGGCCGGGAGGAGCGATGATCCGAGAGCCAGGAGACTCACGTCGTCGCCACCTCACCAACCGGGGCGGATTTCCCCGAGAGAGGCCGGTGCCGACCATGTCCTTGGTTTTGAGCCGGATCTACACCCGTACCGGCGATGCCGGCACGACCGCGCTGGGCGACAACTCCCGTACGCGCAAGACCGATCCGAGGTTGGCGGCGTACGCCGACACGGACGAGACCAACGCGGCGATCGGGGTCGTGCTCGCGCTCGGCGACCCGCAACCGCAGACGCGCGCGGTACTGGCGCAACTGCAGCACGACCTGTTCGACGTCGGCGCCGACCTGTGCGCGCCGATCGCCGTGGGGGACACCCGGCTGCGGATCACCGAGGCGGACGTGGCCCGGCTGGAGGAGCACTGCGACGCGTTCAACGCGGAACTGGCCGCGCTGCGTTCCTTCGTACTGCCCGGCGGCAGCCCGGCCGCGGCCCTGCTGCACGTGGCCCGCACCTCGGCCCGACGTGCCGAGCGCTCGACCTGGGCGCTGATCGAGGCGGACGAGCGGGCGACGGCAGGCGGTGCCGCGACCGTCAACCCGCTCACCGCGCGCTACCTCAACCGGTTGTCCGACCTGCTGTTCGTCCTCGCCCGGCGGGCCAACGCCGACGGTGCGGGTGATGTGTTGTGGCGTCCGGGCGACAGCCGCTGACCGGCGGGCGGTCGCGGTCCCACGGCGGCGGGCCGCTGCGCCGGCTCGCCGACGTGGGGCCCTACTTCGAGCTGCGGACCGGACCGATCACCGACGGCGCGGGCTTTCGGCCGTTGGCCGAGCTGTACGACCCGGCCGCGCCCGCCGCGTGGGCGGCCCGGGTGGAGCACGTACGGGCCCGGCTGCGGACCGAGGAACCGCGTGTCGCCGCGTCGATCCTGTATCTGGGCGTGGCCTCGCGGCTGTGGTCGGTGGCACTGGGTGCGGCGGTGCTCGGCCGGGTGGTGCCCGACCTGGATCCGGCCCGGACGTACTGGCGCTTCCCGGACGCCGGGCCGGTCGAGTTGTGGGCGCCCGATCCGGAGCCGGCGCCGGTGCCGGACGATCGCTCGGGGATCGAGCAGCTGCACGACGCGGTGCTGGTCGGGCATCTGGTGCCGCTCGCCGGGGCGACCCGAGCGGTGGTGCCGGTCGCCGAGCGGCTGCTGTGGGGCAACGCCGCGTCGGCCCTGGTCGGCGCGGCCCGCGTGTTGCACCGGCACCTGGCTCCGACCGAGCCGGAACTCGTCGCGACCACACGCGTGTTCGCCGACGGCCTGTTGGCCGCAGGCCGGTTGCGTGGAACCGGCCTGCACGGTGCGCTCGGCGCGTTCCGCCGCACCACGTGCTGCCTGTACTACCGGATCCCCGGGGGCGGTACGTGCGGCGACTGTGTCTTCCACGACAAGCCGCCGCGGCCGACCCGGACCCGGATCGGGTCGTCGGCATCGGGTCGGGGGAACGCGGGCTGAGCACCGTCGGCCTGCCCGTTCGGTTCGCTCGGGGCACCGGGAACCGTGTGTCGGGTCCCGCGCGGAGCGGCCGATCGGGTGAATCGGTCGGACACGCCGAGCCGCGCATCCGGGTGACATTCCCGGATCCTCGGCCCGGTTGTTTCTAGCCTCGGCCACGAGACACCGAATCCGGCATCGACGAATGCGAACGCCGGGGCCGTGTCCTCGGTCCTGCCGGGTCTGCGCCCCCGGCAGGATCGGGGAGACGGCCCCGGCCGTCGAAGGCCCGCCGAGGACGAATGACCGGGCGCCCCCGGGGCAGGCGCCAGGCGCGGTCCTCGGCGGTGACGCGAGGACATCGAGACCGTGAAGAGGAGTACGCACCGATGAGTACCCCAGGCCGAGACTCCGGCGGCAGGTCCGCGTCGCGCGATCCCGACGAGGTCGCCGCGTTCCCGACCGTCCTTCCCCCCGCCGTCGAATCACCCACGCAGAGCGCACTCCCGCAGCAGGAGCCGACGCTGAGCCGCAAACGTGAGCAATTGGATCACGCGGTGGAGGAGTTGACCCAGGCCGAGCCGCCCGAGACGGTGCACCGCAAGGTGGGTGAGGCCGCGGAGCAGGTCGGCCGAGGAAGCGACCGTGCCGCGGGGCGGGCCCGACGCCGGGCCGAACGGCTCGAAGCGGCGGCCGGCGAAGCCGTCGAACAGGCCGCGGGCACCGTCCGCGACCGGGCCGGGGAGGCCAAGGACGCCGCCCGTGACCGGGCCGGGCAAGCGAAGGACGCCGCGCGGGAGGGGGCCGGGCAGGCCAGGAAGGCCGCCCGCGATCGGGCCGAGCAGGCCAAGGACGCCGTCCAGGACCGAACCGAGCACGCCAAGGACGCCGCGCGGCAGCGGGTCGAGCAGGCCAAGGAGACGGCCCGACACAAGACCGCGAAGGCCAAGGAGGCGGTCGGCCACCGCGCCGAAGAGCTCATCGAAGCGGCCGGACACCGCGCCGAGCAGGCCAAGGAAGCCGTCGAGCACCGGGCCGGAGAGCTCAAGGAAGCGGCCGGACACCGCGCCGAGGAACTCAAGCAATCGGCCGGACACCGCGCCGAGGAGCTCAAGGACGCGGCCGTGCACAAGGCCGGTCAGGCCCGCGAGCTGGCCGGTGACCGGGTCGGACACGCCAAGGACCGCACCGTCGAGGTCGGACACACCGCCGGCAACCAAATCTTCGACCACACCCCGGACCCGCTCCGGCACGCGACCCTCACCGGCTCGGCGGAGATCCGCCGGCGCCCGGTGCCGGCCGCCGCCGCCGCGGTCGCGACCGTGCTCGTCCTGATCTGGGCGATCCGCAGGTCGCGCCGCTGAATCGACCGCACCGACCGCCCGGCCGCACCCGCCGCCCCGGCCGCCCCGACCCTCGGGCCGGTGCGCCGGGCGCGGCAGGGAACCCGGATCAACGGCCCACCGCGTCCTCGGTCCACTTCCGCAACATCCGCCGGGTCGCCGCGTCCGCACCGGGTCCGTACTTCGCGGGCGCCGTCGCCGCGATCGCGATCCGCACGTCCGCCTCGGCCCGTTCCGCGCCCCGCGCGTACTCGGCCGGCAGCGTGGCGTCCAGGGTCGCGGCCAGCTCGGGATCGGCCGCGTGCGCCAGGATCAACCCGGTCAGGTCCTCACCCGGCAGCCCATAGCCCGCGTGCGACCAGTCGAGCAGTACGACGTCCTCGTCGCGCGCGATCAGGTCCACCGGCCGCAGGTTCAGATGGCAAGGCACGTACGGCAGTTCGAGGGTCCGGGCGGCCAGTGGTCCGACCGGCGGCGGGCGCTCGAACAGCCAGGAGGGCCCGGCCGGTCGGGGGACGGCCTGCGCGGCGCCGAGTCGCCGGGCGAAATCGGCCCACCGGGTGACGTTCCACGTGGTTCCGGACCGCCCGCGCACGAAGTCCAGCCACAGCGCGACCGACCCGTCCTCGCGCGGATCCGCGCGCAGTCGCCGAGGCGCGGTCAGCCCGAAGTCGGCGTAGACGCTGTGCGCGAAGCCGCTCTCGTACGCCTCGACCTCCCGGGCCCAGTAGCGCGGATTGGCCGCCGCGGTGCCGTCCGGTGTCGCGAGCTTGAGGACCGCGTCCGCACGGCTGCCCAACACGTGCCACACGTCGGCGTGTGTGGACAGCGGTGTGGCGCCCAGCGGGGAGCCCAGTTCGGGCGGTACGGACTCGATGCGCACCGGCGGCGGCACGGCGGACTCACTCAGGGTCGGCTCCGGGACGGGGGACCGGCGGTCAGCGGAAGACCGGGGCTCGGGGCGGGCGCCGGCGGCCGATGTGATGCCGGTAGGCGAGCAGCGAGGTCGAGCGACGGGCGTGCCGCGGTCGACCCGATCGCACGGTGTGCCCGGCCGGCCGGGGCACGGTGGGCAGCGGGGTCGGGATGGCGGCCGCGGCCACCGCGGCGGGTTCGACCGCCGGTCGCGCGGTGGACGGCACGGGCACGGGCAACGGGGTCGGCGGCGGCGGGGTCAGCGAGCCCAACATGCGGTCCTCGAGCCAGGAGAGCCCGGGTATCAGCAAGAACATCACGATCGGTGCAAGCAGAGCGAGGACCAAGTACATGATTGCCGCCTGGGGGTGAGCGCGTCCGGGCCGTAGTGAGCACCTAGCCGGTGACGATCAGCGCAAACGTGACAGTTAGGCAACGAGGGCCGTTGACCCAGGTCCGAAGATGATCGATTTCGATCAATAGCTGAGCCATGTGGGTGATCGATCAACCCGACGTGATCATGAGCCGGGAAGGCCTCGACGCTCCGCCGCCGTTCCTGACAGCCTGTTCGGATGGCGAACGACGGCACCACGCTCGACTGTGACGCGATCCTGTTCGATCTCGACGGAGTGTTGGTGGACTCCCACCCGCTGATCGAACGCATCCTGCGGGCGTGGGCGGCCGATCGCGGCGTGGACCCGGACGCGGCGGTCGCGGCGTCGTACGGCCGCCGCGACATCGACCTGGTGCGCGTGGTCGCCCCCACGCTGGACGCCGAGGTCGAGGCCGGGTGGATCGTCGAGCGCGAGGAGCGCGAATTCACCGGCATCATCCCGATCCCCGGTGCGGCCGGGCTGCTCGCCGCACTGCCCGCGGCGCGTTGGGCCATCGTCACGTCGGGCACCCGCAAGGTGGCGAGCGGGCGACTGCGCGCGGCGGAACTGCCCGAACCGGTGTACATGGTCACCGCGGAGGACGTTCGCGAGGGCAAGCCGGCCCCGGAGGGCTACCTGCGTGCGGCCGGTCTGCTCGGCGTACGACCGGACCGCTGCCTGGTGGTGGAGGACGCGGAGAGCGGTGTGCGGGCGGCGGAGGCGGCCGGGATGCGTTGCCTGGGCATCGGTGCGGCCCTGGCCGGGGGCGAGATCGGCGCCGCGTTGGACGCGTGGGCCGCGGACCTGCGTCCGGTCGATCCCGAAGTGGTCACGGCAGGACATGTCCGGCTGAACATTCACCCGAATGGGTCAAACTAGGGACGCAACCTCTGGGGCCCCATCCGCGTCTACAAGGGAGCACGACTCGGGGAACACTCCACATTTGGGTTTGGGTCGGGAGAGGCACCACTCGATGAAGAAGACTCGTATATCCCTCGCGGTCACCGTGACGGCGATCCTGGCCTTGTCGGCCTGCAACTCCGGCTCGTCGAGCGATTCGACCGCGAAGGCCGGTGCGCAGTCGCCGCTGCCCGTGACCTCCTCCTCCGCACCGGTGACGCCGGCGCCCGAGAGCACCGCCCCGACCTCGGCCCCGCCCACGAGCAGCGCGCCGAGCAGCGCCACGCCGTCGGCGAGCCAGAGCACGGCCAAGCCCGCCACCAGCAGCAAGCCGCCGACCACCAAGCCGCCGACGAGCAAGCCGCCGACCACCAAGCCCGCCCCGCCCAAGCCGCAGGCCGGACTGGACGATCGGTGCCTGACCGGCCGGGCGATCTGCATCGACAAGCGCACCGACCGCCTCACCTGGGTGATCGACGGCAAGGCCCAGTACTCGACCGACGTACGCTTCGGCTCGGCCGAGACGCCGACCCGCGAGGGCGCGTTCAGCGTCAACTTCAAGAGCCGCGACCACGTTTCGACGCTGTACCACACGCCGATGCCGTTCGCGATGTTCTTCTCCGGCGGCCAGGCCGTGCACTACTCGGCCGACTTCGCCGCCCGCGGCTACAACGGGGCCTCGCACGGCTGCGTGAACGTGCGGGACAAGGGTCTCGTGCAGCGGTTGTTCAACGAGACGCGCGTCGGCGACAAGGTGATCGTCTACCGCTCGGCCAAGTAGGCCGCACACCGCCGTACCACCGGCCGGAGCCCGATGCCCGGTCGGTGCCCGGCCGGTCCGGCTACCGCTCGGCCACGACGACCGAGCGGTAGCGACCCACCGGGTGAGGGATCAGCGCTCGCGCGGCGAGCGCACCGTCTTGAACTCCGCCGGACCCGCGCCCATTTCGAAGGTGCCGTCCGCGTAGAGCATCGGGCGACGCTCCTGCATCAGCTTGGAGTACTTCTCCACGTGCTGGATCGACACGCCGTCGGGGTCGGTGAAGTCGACCAGCGCGATGGCCACCCAGAACACCGCGCGCTTGTTGTTGAACAGCGGCACGTTCACCGTCGAACCCTGGCCGTCGGTGACCTCGGCGTGCGCGCCGTAGGACTTGAAGCTGCCGAAGCCGTTCTCGACCGCGCTGTACGCGCAGATGAGCACGTAGCCCTGCTCGTCCGGCCGGGTGATCCGGACCGTCTCGCGGCCGGGGACGCGCGAGTCGCCGTCCAGTTGGATGTACGGCGCCGAGGTCAGGCTGCCGAGCTCGCGGTAGTAGATCACCCCGTCGCCGCCCTTCTTGGCGCCCACCTTCGACCTGGGCACGAACAGCGCGTACAGGTCCAGGTCGGCGCCCGTCTTGCGGCGCGCGTCGTTGCCGCCGTCCCAGACCAGGGACGCGGTGACGGTGACCGAGCGGTCGCCCTTGTCCATGCTGATCGTCGCGCGGCCGCCCTTGGCCAGGTCGACCCGGCCGAGCGGCTCCTTGGCCATCGAGATCGGCGCGGGCGCGGCCGGCGCGGGAGCCGCGGCGGGCTCCTTGACCATCACGTGGGCCGGCGCGGCGGGCGCGGGGGCCGGCTCGGGCTCCGGCTCGTCCTCGACCGAGATGCCGAAGTCGGTCGCCAGCCCGGCGAGTCCGCTCGCGTAGCCCTGACCCACCGCGCGCACCTTCCACGCGTCGCCGCGGCGGTACAACTCGACCAGGACCGCGACCGTCTCGCCACCGGCGAAGGCGTCCGGCGTGTAGGCGATCCGCGCGTCCCCGGACACGGTGGTCGCGCCCAGGCCCGGCACCTGGCCCAGGGTCGCCCCGGGGCGGTCCGCGTCCGAGCTGACCACGACCACCACCTGGGCGATCTCTGCGGGCAGCTTGGCCAATTCGACGCTGACGTGGGTGGTGCCCGAGGGCCCGGGCGCGGTGCGCACCGCCCCGTCGCCGCCGACCGGATTGTTGAAGAAGACCAGGTCCTCGTCGGTGCGCACCTTGTGCGCGTCGGTCAGGAGCACGGCGGACACGTCCACGACGTCGGCCGAGCCCCACCCGATCGAGACCTCGGCGCGGTCGCCGGTCAGGGGCGCGTTGGCCCCGGTGGGCAGCGTGACGTCGGACATGGAGGGCCCTCCCGCGTTGGACAAAGGCGCCGTATCGCGCCCTGACCAGGGCAACGACCCTCCCGCCGACGACGTTCCGCAAACCTCGAACTTTCCCCAAGCCGGGGTAAAGCCCCCAGGTGGCCGGCCGCGTCCGCGGGCGGCTCAGCGCCCGGACACCACCTTGTCGAACAGCTCCCTGGCCTCGGCGAAGAACGCGGGCGCGCCCTCGGGCCCGGTACAGAACACCTGGATGGGCAGGTGCACGGCGGTCGCGCCGGCGGCGATCACCTCGGCCGCACCGGCCATCGTGCGGGCCAGGTCGAACCGTCCCGCGTCGTCCTTGACCATCGGCAGCGGGCCCTGCACACCCAGCGCCCGCGGGTCGCGACCGGCCGCGGCGAGCGCCTCGCGGATACGGACCACGTCCCGGGCCATGTCGGCGGTGGACAGGCCCATGATCGGAATCCAGCCGTCGCCGCTGCGCACGATGCGATCCAGGTTTCGCTTGTTCAGCGTGCCGCCGATCCACAGCGGCACACCGCCGGGCTGCGCCGGCTGCGGCGCGCAATAGGCGTCGGTGAAGTTCACCGTCGGGGACGCGAAGGACGCGGGCAGGTTCGTCCACAACGCCTTGCACGCCGCGAGCGTGTCGGTGAGCAGTTGTCCGCGCGCGTCCCAGTCGATCCCGGCCGCGTCGTACTCCTCGCGCTGCCACCCCGTGGCCACGCCCAGTTCCAGCCGCCCGCCGGAGATCTGGTCCAGTGTCGCCGCCGTCTTGGCGAGCAGCGTCGCGCCGCGCAGCGGGGCGACCAGGATGCCGGTGGCCAGGCGCACGTTCGAGGTGACCGCGGCGATCGCGGCGAGCAGCGTGAGCGGTTCGGGCCAGGCCGCCTCGGGCGGCGTGGGGAAGCGACCCCACGTGTAGTTGTGCGTGTTGGGGCCCATCACCACGTGGTCGACCAGGACGATCCGGTCGATGCCCGCGTCGTCGGCGGCCCGGCCGACGTCCACGAAGCCGCGCCAGTCGTCGGCGGGCCAGGTGCCGAAGTTCGGCAGGCCGATGGAGAGTTGCACGTCGGTGGTCATCCGGATGCTCCGTCGCGTTCGAAGTGGGGTGGGGGTAGGGCAGGGGTTTCGGGGATGGTTCAGGGTGAAGCGGCGTACGGGTCGCGTCCCGCGATCGCCGCGTCGATCACCGCGTCGCCGAGCGCGGCCCGGGCGTACTTCTCGAAGGACGGCGCCCGGCGCAGTTCGTTGCCGCCGTCCACGGCCAGGCTCTGGCCGGTGGTCCAGGACGATTCCGGGCCGGCCAGGTGGCGGACGGTCTCCGCGATGTCCTCGGGCAGGCCGGTGCGGCCCAGCGGCTTGTTCGCCAGGAAGCGCGCGAGCATCTCCTCGTCGCGGAAGATCCGGGCGTCCTCCTGCGAGCGCACCAGGCCGGGGCGGACCGCGTTGACCCGGACGCCGGCCGCGCCCAGTTCGTCCGCGGCGGCTCGGACCAGGGCCTCCAGGCCCGCCTTCCCGGCCGCGTAGCCGCTCAGGAACGGCATGGTCAGCTTGGCCGCGGTCGAGGACACGCACACGATGGCGCCGCCGCCGCGTGCGGCGATCACGGGCGCGGCGTACTTGATCGCCAGGAACGCGCTGTGCGTGTTGCGGTGCAGGTCGGCCAGGAACGCGTCGTCGTCCATGGCCAGGATCGGCGCGGTGCTCCCGCCGCCCACCGTGGCCACGCAGACGGCGAGTTCGGGGCCCGCCACGCGGACCGCCGTACGGATCCCGTCGGTGCCGCACACGTCCGCCGCGACCACGCGCACCTCGGTGCCGGCCGGGGCCTGCGCGCGCAGCCGTTCGGCGGTCTCGGTGAGCGCGTCGGCCCGGCGGGCGGTGAGCGTGACCGAGCAGCCGTCACGCAGCAGCCGCGCCGCGCACGCGGAGCCGATGCCGCCGCTGCCACCGGTGACCAGGGCCATCCGGCCGGCCAGGATTGCGGACATGGACGGGTGCCTCCCGGGACGACCAAGAGAACTGACGGCGTGTCAGTTCCATGCCGACGTTACACCTCGAATCATTCGAGCTGTAACGAAGTTCGGCTAGAGTGTGGCCATGACCACGGGGGAAGGCGAGCTGCCGGGACTGACCGCGCTGCTCTACGCGGCCACCGCACGGCTGGACGCGCACTTCGCCGCGTGTGCCGGCGCGGTCGGCCTGACCGCGTCCCAGGCGAACGCGGTGCACGAACTCGCCGAACCGCTGGGCATGCGCGAACTGGGTCGGCGGATGTGCTGCGAGCCGCCCAACGTGACCTTCGTGGTGGACCGGCTGGCGGAGCGCGGCCTGGTCGAGCGCCGACCGCATCCCGGCGACCGTCGCGCGAAGCTGATCGCGCTCACCCCGGCCGGCGCCGACCTGCGCGAGCGCCTGTTCGCCGGCCTCGCCCAGGACCCGCCGCTGACCGGCCTGCCGGACGCCGACCGGCGCGCGCTGCGGGTCCTGCTGGACCGGGCGCTGCGCGGGGACTGACCGGCCGCATCGGCCGATCGCCGCCGGCGCTCGTTCGCGCCGCCCCTGGTTCTCCTCGACCCGCGCGACTAACCTGACGCCCCATCAGAGAGTGCGGCGCCGATCACCTCGGCGGTGGCGCCGGGGACAGGAGTACGGCATGGCTGTGTTCGCGCTGCGTTTCGACTTCCGCAATCCGGCTTTCGCCGGGACGAGCATGGGGGAGCGCTACGCGGCGGCACTCGACATGGTCGAGTGGGCCGACCGGCACGGGTTCTTCATGGTGACGCTGTCCGAGCACCACGGCTTCGCCGACGGATACCTGCCCGCCCCGCTCCAGTTCGCCGCCGCGATCACCGCGCGGAGCCGGAACATGGGCGTGACCATCGCGGCGATACCCGCGCCGCTGCACGACCCGCTGCACCTGGCCGAGGAACTCGCGGTGCTCGACCTGCTCAGCCAGGGCCGGGTCAACGTGGTGCTCACCAACGGCTACGTCGACGCCGAGTTCGCGATGTACGACGTGCCGATGCGCGAGCGGGTCAAGCGCACCGTGGAGACCGTCGAGACACTGCGCAAGGCGTGGACGGGCGAGGAGTTCGAGTTCCGCGGCCGGACCGTGCGGGTGACCCCGGAGCCGTTTCAGAAGGGCGGACCGCCGATCATCCTCGGCGGCAGCGTCGAGGCCGCCGCGCGCCGCGCCGCGCGGATCGCCGACGGGTTCATGCCCTCGAATCCGGCGATCTGGGAGTTCTACCGGGACGAGAAGGTCAAGCTCGGCGAGGAGGACCCGGGCCCGTACTTCGGCGGCGACACCAGCTTCTTCCACCTCTCGAACGATCCCGACCGGGACTGGGACAGGATCGCGCCGCACGCGCTGCACGAGGTCAACGCCTACGGCGAGACGATGGCGAAGGCGGGCACGTCGGGTGTGGGCGGCTACGCGAGCGTCACCGACGCCGACGAACTGCGCGCGGGCGGTCAGTACCGGGTGATCACACCCCAGACCCTGGTGGCCGAGCTCAAGGCCCAGGGCGACGCGGCGTTCGCGATCCTGCACCCGATGATGGGCGGCATCCCGCCCGAGCTGGCGTGGGAGAGCCTGCGCCTGTTCGAGAACGAGGTGCTGCCCAACCTGTAGACCGGCGACGCGTCGGGGCGGCCCGCCTGGCCGCCCCGCACGTCCTACCGGTGCGGCGCGCCCGCCACGAAGTCCTTGGTGTGGTCCCACCACGTGCGCCGGTCGGGCGGGAAGCGGCGCAACGAGCGGGCCAGCTTGGTGTCCGCGTGCGGCGAGGTGCGCCCCGGGCCCTCCTTGTACCGCCAACGTGCCCACGGCGACTCGGGCTTGGCGATGCGCATCGCCGACACCATCGCGACGAACGGCACGAACACCCCGATCAGACCGGTGGCCACCTTCCCCTTGGCCAGCGCGCACAGCGCGAAGGTCAGGTTGAACACGACCACCGTCGCGGCCACCGGCTTGCTGTCGCCGTCGCCGAGGCCGAGCGGGTTGGCGCCGACGAACAGCAGCAGCCCCATCGCGGCGGTGATCAGCACCGCGTCCACCGACTTGCGGCCGTCCGCCGCCCAGTACACGTCGTCCAGGTGCACGAGCAGCGCGAACTCGTCCAGCGTGAGTGCGGCGCCCATCCCGAAGAACCCGGCGAGCACCTGCCGCAGCGCGCCGCCCGGCTCGTAGGCGAACTCCAGCGCGCCCGCGATCAACATCAGGAAGATCCCGTACACCTGGTGGTGCACGTGCACCTTGCCCACCATCATGTTCCGGAACGGGCCCTTGCCCGCCCGGATCAGCCGGGTGATCAGTCGCGTCACGGCGAAGGTGAAGATGAACGCGACGAGCATCCAGCCGACGCCGTGTGGCCCGGCCTCGGCGTCGCCCGCCAGCCCCGTCGTGGTCGAGATCCAGCCTTGGTCGTGCACAGACCCGTCCCTGCTCGCGATTCCCGTGTGAGGAGGATTGTCCATGATCGAATGGACCGAACGGCGCCACCGCCGCACCGGTGCGACGGCGACCGGATCGAATCGAGGTTAGGACGCGCATGGCCCTCCCCACGACTTCCACCGAGGTGACCTTCCCGGCGGGCGCCGGCACCGGCACCACACCGATCCTGGCCGCGCCCGTGCTGCCGGACGGGCGGACCGCGCTGGTGGTCGCGCGCACCCCGTTCCACCCGCTGGACCACACCTGGCCGGACCAGCCCGCCGACACCGGGGTGATCCGGGTGGCGGGCGCGGAGTTGGCCGTGGCGGACTGCGTGACCGGCGCGGTCGGCCCGGACGGGGAGTTCGCGGTGGGCGAGGCGATCCCGGTCCGGCGCGGCGACGAGGACTGGTCCTGGCTGGTGCTGCACGTGCTCGCGCAGGCTCCCGGCGATCCGGACGACCTGGTCGGGGCGAGCGCCGAACTGATCGTGGACGCCGAGCGTCGGGCCGCGCTGAGCGCCGCGCACACCTCCTGCCACCTGCTGGCCTTCGCGCTCAACGCGGTACTCGCGCCGCGCTGGCGCAAGGAGGTGCGTACCGACAGCCTCGGCCGCCCCGACTTCGACAACCTGGCGATCACCTCGTCCCGGATGGACGTGGGCGGCAGCCGCGACGACTACCGGATCGGCAAGTCGCTGCGGAAGAAGGGCTTCACCGCGGATGGCCTGGCCCAGGACCTGCCCGGCGTGCGTGACGAGGTCGAGGCGCTGCTCGGACAATGGCTGAAAACCGACGCCGAGGTGCGGATCGAGGTGCCCGGCCCGGCGCTCACCGCCCGCCGGGTGTGGCACTGCGGACTGCCGGACGGCGACGCGCACATCCCGTGCGGCGGCTCGCACCTGGGCCGGCTCGGCGAACTGCGCGCCCTGGCGATCGAACTGACCCTGGACGAGGACGGCGCGCTGGTCGCGCTGACCCGGCCCGAGCGCGTCTGACCCGACCCGGCGAATTCCTCCACCGCACCCCCGGGAACCGGTCCCACGCTGCGGACGTTACCTTCGGAAGGAATTCTCTTTGCCTAATCATGACCTGGTCGGGGGACTTCCGACGTCCGCCATCACCCGTTCCAGGAGGCTCACGCCGTGAACACCATCGCCCTGGGTCCATCGTTCCTGGACCCCGACAAGCTGATCTCCACGTTCGGTCTGATCGGCATCCTGGTGATCGTCTTCGCCGAGTCGGGCCTGCTGATCGGCTTCTTCCTGCCGGGCGACTCGCTGCTGTTCACCACCGGTCTGCTGGTCTCGGACGGCAAGTTCTCGCAGCCGCTGTGGCTGGTGTGCCTGCTCCTGTGGGTCGCGGCGGTGGTGGGCGACCAGGTCGGCTTCCTGTTCGGCCGCAAAGTGGGGCCGTCCCTGTTCAACCGGCCCGATTCGCGCTTCTTCAAGCGGGAGAACGTGGAGAAGGCGCACGAGTTCTTCGAGAAGTACGGCCCGCGCTCGATCGTGCTGGCCCGGTTCGTGCCGATTGTGCGCACCTTCACGCCGATCGTCGCGGGCGTGGCCCGGATGAAGTACCGCACGTTCGTGGTCTACAACGTGATCGGCGGGTTCCTGTGGGCGGTGGGCGTCACGCTGCTCGGTTACTCGCTGGGGCAGGTGCGATTCGTCCGGGACAACATCGAGTTCATCCTGGTCGGCATCGTGCTGATCTCGGTGCTCCCGGTCGCGATCGAACTCCTGCGCGCCCGCTCGGCGTCGCGCAGGCGGGCCGAGACGGACCCGGAGCCGTCGTCCGTCCCGGGGCGGGGCCGGCACCGCGCGGGCGACGACCGGCCGGACGCGGAGACCGATCGTCGGCGCTGAGCCGTACGGGTCGGTGCCGGGCGCCAATAGAGTTCACGCCATGCGCGCTCAACTTCTGGCCCGGGCGACCCTGCCGTCCCTGTGGAGTCTCGACCGCATCCCCGGCGCGGCGGCCTGGCTCGCGCACGGTGTGGACGGCTCGCTCGTCGTGCTCGACGACTCGCTGACCACCGTGCGCGAGGTACGACTGCCCGAGGACTGGCGGGGCGGCCACTCGGTCACCCCGGACCTCGGGCACTTCGTCGCCTCGGCACCGGATCGGGTCGTGGTGCTGGATCCGGACGGACGCGAGGTGTGGGCCCACCCGCACGTGCCGTGGGAGGCCGAGGAGGCCGGCTCGAGCGCGGTCACCTCGGCCGGGGTCTGGGCGGTGGTGCGGACCGCGGAGGGGGACCGGTGTGTGCTGCTCGACGGCGCGGACGGCTCCGCGCTGGCGACCTGGTCGCTGGACCCGACCACCGTCGGCTCCGAACTGCTCCCGCACCCCGACGGCGTGCACGTGGGCCTGGCCGCGTCGCACGCCGACGACGCGTACCGGATCTTCGTGCTCCGCGCGGACGCCCCGGGCGCGGTCGCCCAGGTGCCGCCGGGGGACAGCCGGGTGCTCAACGACATCCACGGCTCCGGCCGGATGATGCTGACCACGCCGATCGAGGCCGGTCCGCTGGGGCTGGTGCGCTTTCCGGACGGCGCGGTGATAGCGGCCCGACCGGGCGAGCAGGTCTTCCCGGACCAGGACGAGGTGTTCGACATCTACGCCGGCTTCGTCCGCCGCGACCTGGTGCTCGCCGCCTCCTCGGGCGAGCGGCACGTGCTGTTCTCGGTGCCGGACCTGCGGGCGATCGCCGAGGTCGAGTACCCCGAGGACGCGCCGCGCGAATGGCTCGTGGTGCGCTCCGACGGCGTGTGGCTCACCGCCGACTCGGAGTCGGGAACGGTGTGCACGTGGTCCCTGGAGCAGTCGATGGCGACCGGCTGAACCGAGCGCCGGCCCGACGAGGTCCGGGCACGGGTGTGTGGCCGGCGGGACCCGCGTGCGTACCGGTGTTCGGGTCGACCGTTGAGGGATAAGCCCATTAGCGGGAAATGTGTGGCTTGTGGTGCGGTTGTGACTACGGCTCGTTAGCGTGAGATGACCTGCCCGGAATCGGAACCCCCGGTTCCCCTCGGTGCCCGCCGCTTGGAGGGAGACCGCATGCCTCGATCGTTCATCCATGCCGCAGTCCCTGCCGGACTCGCCGCCGTCCTCGTCCTCACGATCACCCCAGGGGCCTTCGCCGACGATCCGGCCGGCTCCGGCTACCCCGGGGCCGACCAACTCGACCAGGCACAGGACGCGGTCACCGGCAAGGTCTCGGACGTCGGCCTGATCGAGGCCGAACTCGATCGTGCGGCGAGCGACCTCGAGCGGCTCGACATCCGCGCCGGCGTCGCCGTCGAGGCGTACAACGGGGCCGTGGTGCTGCGGGAGCAGACCCGGGACCGGGCCGTCGTCGCCGACGGACACCTGCGTACGGCCGACGCGCAACTGGGCCTGGCCCGGGCCGAACTCGGCCGGCTCGCCGCGCAGACCTACCGGATGGGCGGCGGTGCCCGGCTCGGCGGCTTCCAGGCGGTCCTGGGCGCCGACTCGCCCGCCGACATGGTCGCCCGGATGGAGAGCCTGCGGCGGATCTCGCAGGACGGCGACGACACCGTGCGGCGCGGCACCACCGCCGTCCGCGAGGCGGCGACAGCCAAGGCCGACGCCGTGCACACGGCGGAGGCGGCCGCCCGCGCGACCGAGGCGGTGCGCGCGGCCAAGGACCGGGTCGAGGCCGAACTCGCGGCGCAGCAGCGCCGCGTCGGCGAGATCGCGGCCCGGCGCACCGCGCTGCTGAGCGAACTGGCCGAACTGAAGCAGACCTCGGTCGCCCTGGAGACGCAGCGTCGGGACGACCTGGCGGCCGAGGCTCGGCGTCGCGCCGAGGAGCAGGCCCGCGCTCGGGCCGAGGCCGAGGCCGAGGAGGCCCGACAGGAGGCCGACCGGCAGGCCCGCGAACAGGCGGCGAGCAAGGCCGCCGAGACGAGCGGGCCCGCCAAGCCGGCCAAGGGCACCGACCCGGCCACCGCGACCCGCGCCGACACCTCGGGCAAGGCCACGACCGCCGCCGGCGTGTCCGCCGCGATCGCCTACGCCAAGGCCCAACTCGGCAAGCCCTACGTGTGGGGCGGCGAGGGCCCGCGCGGCTACGACTGCTCGGGCCTGGTGATGCAGGCGTGGCGCAAGGCGGGCGTGAACATGCCGCACTTCGCCGCCACGCAGTACTTCGAGAGCAAGCCCGTGTCCTACCGGAACCTGCGTCCGGGCGACCTGATCTTCTGGAGCGAGACCAAGAGCGCGTCCGACATCCACCACGTCGCGATGTACCTGGGCGGCGGCCGGATGATCCACGCGCCGCGCACCGGCGACGTGATCAAGATCAGCAACATGTTCTACATGGGCACCCCGGACTACTACGCCCGCCCGTCCTGACCGCGTCCCGAGCCCTGCGGACCGATTCCCGAGTGCCCGGGACGACGAACGCCGGTCGGCGACGGCCGCCCCGGTTGTGGGGTGACCGTCGCCGACCGGCGTTCGCGTGTCGTGCTACCGGGTCAGTGGTGACCCTGCTCGGTGAGCCGCTTGCGCGAGGCCTCGACCTCGGCCTCGGCCTCGTCGCGGCCGACCCAGTTGGCGCCCTCGACCGACTTGCCCGGCTCCAGGTCCTTGTAGACCTCGAAGAAGTGCTGGATCTCGAGCCGGTCGAACTCCGAGACGTGGTGGATGTCACGCAGGTGCTCCACGCGCGGGTCCGTGGCCGGCACGCACAGGACCTTGTCGTCGCCGCCGGCCTCGTCCGTCATCCGGAACATGCCGATCGCCCGGCACTTGACCTGCACGCCCGGGAAGGTCGGCTCGTCCAGCAGCACCAGCGCGTCCAGCGGGTCACCGTCCTCACCGAGGGTGTCCTCGATGAAGCCGTAGTCCGCCGGGTAGCGCGTCGACGTGAACAACATCCGGTCGAGCCGGATGCGGCCCGTCTCGTGGTCCACCTCGTACTTGTTGCGCGATCCCCGGGGGATCTCGATGGTGACGTCGAACTCCAAGGCTCCTCCATAGTGCTGCGCCGGGACCGTTGCCGGGACCGTTAGGGTCGTTCTGTCCGCGAGGCCGAACCCGGCACAGGTCCCGGACAGAACCTGATCTCGTCTCAGTGTCTCGCATGGCCGGTGGTCCGGCGGAAGGGGATGGTCTCGCGTGGCCGGCACCAGGAGCAAAGCGATCGCCGCGGTGGTGGCGGCCATCGTGCTGGCCGTGCTCGTGACGCTCGTGCACGGGTCGTGGAAGGGCGAACGCCTGGCCCGGGCCGACGAGGACACCAAGCGGGTGGCGAGCGCCGCCGCGCCGCCGGTGCTCGCGCCGGTGTCCGGCGACGCGGCCGGGGTCACCCCGACCGAGGCCGGCATCCGGGCCGCGCTGGAACCGTTGGCCAAGGCGACCGCGCTCGGCGCACCGCCCGCGGTCGCCGTGGTCGACGCGCTGACCGGGCGCCCGCTGTACGGCGCCAATCAGGAGCGCGCGGCGACGCCGGCGTCCACGACCAAGATCACCACGGCGGTGGCCGCGCTCACCGCGCCGGGCCCGAACCACCGGATCGCGACCCGGGTGGTGCCCGGCGCGACGCCCGGCACCATCGTGCTGGTCGGCGGTGGGGACCCGACGCTGACCGCGCTCGACGGCGGGCAGTTCGGCGCCGGCTACCGGCCCGCCCGGCTGTCCGACCTGGCGACGGCGACGGCGGCCGCGCTCAAGGCGAGCGGCACCACGCAGGTCAAACTCCAGTACGACACCACGCTCTACACCGGGCCGGCGCTGCACGCGATCGGCGTCAACGAGAACATCGCGCCGGTCGTGTCGCTGATGGTCGACGAGGGCCGGGTGGACCCGACCGTGGTCGGCAAGGAGAGCAACCGGGTGGCCTCCCCGGGCATCGACGCCGCGAAGAAGTTCGCCGCCCAGCTCAAGACCGCGGGCATCACCGTCGACGGCACGCCCGCCCCGGGCACCGCGCCCGCCGCCGGCGCGCCCGAACTCGCCTCCGTGCAGTCCCCGCCGCTGTCCGCGATGGTCGAGCAGATGTTGACGTTCAGCGACAACGACCTGGCCGAGGCGCTGCTGCGGCAGGTCGCGATCGCCAAGGGGCAGCCCGCGAGCTTCCAGGGCGGCACGGTCGCGGCGCGCCAGGTCCTGGAGGGACTGGGCGTCCCCTACGGCGCGTCCAACCTCAAGGACGGCAGCGGGTTGGACAAGGAGGACAAGCTCACCCCGCAGACCCTCGTGCAGACCCTCGCGGTGGCCGCGTCCCCGGCGCACCCCGAACTGCGCTGGGCGCTCACCGGCCTGCCCATCGCGGGCTTCACCGGCACCTTGACCGACCGGTACGGGGCCACGAGCGGCTCCGCCGACGCGGCCGGCGTGGTCCGTGCCAAGACCGGCTCGCTGACCGGGGTCAGCACGCTGTCCGGCCTGGTTCGGGACAAGGACGGCCGACTGCTCGCGTTCGCGATCCTGGCCGACAGGTTCACCGGCGACCCCGACCCGGCTCGTGCGGCGATCGACCGGATGGCGGCCGCGCTGGCCGACTGCGGCTGCGCCGGCTGAGGCGCGCCGGTCCCGGCGTTCGACCCGGTCCGCGCCGCCTCGCGGATCCACCGAATCCGCGATCCGCACAAGTCGCGGGCCCCGGTTCCTCTTTCGAGGCCGCGCCGAGCACGTACCGTGGCGGTATGACGAGCGGCAACGGTGCGGACATGATCGATTGGGACCTGGCCGTGGCGACGGCGAACCGGCTCGTGCGGCCGGGACCCGACGTCGGACGGGACGAGGCGCGGGCGGTCGTGGCGGAGCTGCGCGCGCACGCCAAGACGTCCGAGGGGCACGTACGGGCGTTCACGGGACTCGATTCGGGCGACAACGACACCCCGGTTCTGGTGGTGGACCGACCGGGCTGGGCGCGCGCCAATGTGCAGGGCTTCCGGCACGTGCTGCGCCCGCTCCTGGACAAGGTGGAACAACGCCGCGAGAACATGCCGGGCGGTGCCGCGCTGGGCACCGTGGGCGGCAAGGTCACCGGCCTGGAGCTGGGCACGCTGCTCGCGTTCCTGTCCTCGCGCGTGCTCGGCCAGTACGAGACCTTCGCACCGCAGACCCCGGGTGCGAGCGGGCACGGCCCCGGGCGGCTGCTCCTGGTCGCGCCCAACATCGTCCAGGTCGAGCGCGAGCTCGGGGTGGACCCGCACGACTTCCGGCTGTGGGTGTGCCTGCACGAGGAGACCCACCGGACCCAGTTCACCGCCGTGCCGTGGCTGCGCGACCACCTCGAACAGGAGATCCACGGCTTCCTGGGGCAGACCGAGGTCGACCCGTCGGCGGTGCTCGGCCGGCTGCGCGAGGCGGTCTCCACGTTCGCCGGCGCGCGTCGGGGCGGCGGTGAGGGCGACGGTGACGGCGGCTCGCTGGTCGAACTCGTGCAGACGCCGGAACAGCGCGAGATCCTGGGCCGGATCACCGCGGTGATGTCGCTCCTGGAGGGGCACGCCGACTTCGTGATGGACGGGGTCGGGCCGCGGGTGATCCCCACCGTGGCGGAGATCCGGGAGAAGTTCGCCGAGCGTCGGGCCCAGGGCACCGGGCGGCTCGACCAGGCACTGCGCAAGCTGCTGGGCATGGACGCCAAGCTGCGCCAGTACCGCGACGGCGAGCGGTTCGTACGCGAGGTCGTCGGTCGGGTCGGCATGGAGGGCTTCAACCGGGTGTGGACCTCCCCGAACACGCTGCCCACCAAGGCCGAGGTGGCCGAGCCGGGCACGTGGGTGGACCGGGTGCACGGCAAGGCCGGCGCCGGGCCAGCCGGGACCGAGGGCCCCGCCGACCCCGCGTGAGCCGACGCGCGAGACCCGACGCGGCGCCGACGCGGCGCCGTCTCGGGCCGCGGCGGGCCGGCGGCGGCCCGCCCGCGTCCTCATCCGGGCGACATCCGGTGGTGTCTGCGGCCCGGTGCGCTTCGGGTGACGTAGCGTGGGCAAACCAATTCTCTTCGGCATTTCTCGCGGAGGCCGCGACCTCCGCGAACCGGCCGAACCGGACGTGCAAGGAGGTGTCGTCGAGCCGTGGGACCCCATCCCGCCGTGGCCGCCACCAGGCTGGCCGTCCGCAAAACCCTGCGCGAGCTGCAACCGGGTGATCTCGTCCTGGTGGCCTGCAGTGGTGGCGCGGACTCGTTGGCGCTCGCAGCGGCCACCGCGTTCGAGGCCCCCCGCGCGGGTCTGCGCGCCGGAGCCATCACCGTCGACCACGGTCTCCAGACCGGCTCCACCCGCCGGGCCGTGGACCTGGTCGCCCGGCTGCGCGACCTGGGCCTGGGCCCGGTCGACGCGCTCGGCGTCACGGTCGGCACCCGAGGCGGCCCCGAGGGCGCCGCGCGGCTGGCCCGCTACACCGCCCTGGACACCGCCGCCAAGACGCACGGCGCCGCGCTGGTGCTGCTCGGACACACCCTGGAGGACCAGGCCGAGACCGTCCTGCTCGGGCTCGCCCGAGGCTCCGGCGCCCGCTCGCTCGCCGGCATGCCGCCGCTGACCGGCCACTACCAGCGCCCGTTCCTGGAGCTGGGCCGCGACATCACCCGCCAGGCGTGCGTCGCGCAGGACCTGCTGCCGTGGGAGGACCCGCACAACGCCGACCCGGCGTACACCAGGGCGCGGGTGCGGCACGAGGTGCTCCCGGTGCTGGAGAAGGCCCTGGGTCCCGGGGTGTCCGAGGCCCTGGCCCGCACCGCGCGACTGTTCCGCGACGACGCCGAGGCACTCGACCAGTGGGCCGACCGGGCCCAGGCGGACGTCACGCACGACGACGGGGAGCTGGAGGTCGCCGGGCTGGCCGAGCTGCCCGCGGCGGTGCGCCGCCGGGTACTGCGCCGGACCGCCGTCGGCGCGGGCAGTCCCTCCGGCGCGTTGTTCGCCCGGCACGTGGAGGCGGTGGAGAAGCTGGTCATCTCGTGGCACGGCCAGGGGCCCATCCACCTGCCCGGGGGCGTCGAGATACGCAGGCGGTGTGGCAGGCTTCTCTTTCACCGGCCGGCTCAATCCTGACCGGTGACCGCGGGGCTCTGTCGAAAACTTCGTAGTAAGGCATGTGGTGGACGAGAAGGACATGGGCGCCGACCTCGAAAGGGTCCTCGTCACGCAGGAGGAGATCGAGGCGAAGCTCGTCGAGCTCGCCGAGCGGATCGACGAGGACTACCAGGGTCAGGACCTGCTGCTCGTCGGCGTGCTCAAGGGCGCCGTCATGGTCATGGCCGACCTCGCCCGGGCGGTGCACTCGCCGGTCAAGATGGACTGGATGGCGGTGTCGTCGTACGGCTCCGGCACCAAGTCCTCGGGCGTCGTGCGCATCCTCAAGGACCTCGACGCGGACATCGCCGGTCGGCACGTCCTGGTCGTCGAGGACATCATCGACTCGGGCCTGACCCTGTCGTGGATGCTCGCCAACCTCACCTCGCGGGGCCCCGCCTCGCTCGAGGTGTGCGCGTTCTTCCGCAAGCCGGAGGCCGCCAAGGTCGACATCCCGGTCAAGTACGTGGGCTTCGACATCCCCAACGAGTTCGTGGTGGGCTACGGCCTCGACTACGCCGAGCGCTACCGCAACCTGCCGTTCGTGGGCACACTGGCCGAGCACGTGTACGGCGGTTCGAAGCCGACCTGACCCGCTCGGGCGCATGGATCACGGCTTCGGGTTTGCGCGATCGACATCCTGTAACAGCATCCGGGAACAAGGGGAACGTTTCCCCTCGTTGGAGGATGCGTCGGGGGTCGATCCACGAAGGCGCGCAACGTGAGTGAACGCGCGGCGCGTTGACGTGCGGACGCCCGGTGTACCGTCTAACGCAGTGACATCCGATCAGCACGGGCGACCGTGCCGGGCGATACCGGACAGGCAACGTACCCGGGGGCCATAAGGCGTCCGGGTCAAAAGTCGGCAGGAGGGACGGGGCGTCTGCTGCCCCGCATCGATGGACGTCAAGCGCTATTTCCGCGGGCCGGTCATGTGGATCGCGCTGGCCGTCATTGCTGTGATCCTCCTGATGCAGCTCGTCTCCTCTTCGAGCGGCTTCAAGGGTGTCGACACCGGCAAGGCGATCCAGGCGATCCAAAACGACCAGGTCAAGTCAGCCAAGCTCATCGGCGGTAACGACCAGTCACTCGAGCTCACCCTGATCCCCGGGGTGAAGATCGACAAGCACAACAAGATCAAGACCTCGTACATCGACGAGCAGGGCGTGGAGATCCAGCGCCTGCTCCAGTCCAAGTACGAGCAGGGCAAGATCCAGGACTCCTACACGGTCAAGCTCAGCAAGCAGAGCACGATCGTCAGCATCCTGTTCTCCCTGCTGCCGTTCGTGCTCATCGTCGTGGTCTTCCTGTTCCTGATGAATCAGATGCAGGGCGGCGGCTCCCGGGTCATGAACTTCGGGAAGTCCAAGGCCAAGCTGATCTCCAAGGACACCCCGAAGACGACCTTCTCCGACGTGGCCGGTGCGGACGAGGCGGTCGAGGAACTCCACGAGATCAAGGAGTTCCTCCAGGAGCCGGCCAAGTTCCAGGCGGTCGGCGCGAAGATCCCCAAGGGCGTGCTGCTCTACGGCCCGCCCGGAACCGGCAAGACCCTGCTCGCCCGCGCGGTCGCGGGTGAGGCCGGCGTGCCGTTCTACTCGATCTCCGGTTCGGACTTCGTCGAGATGTTCGTCGGTGTCGGTGCCTCCCGGGTGCGCGACCTGTTCGAGCAGGCCAAGGCCAACGCGCCGGCGATCGTCTTCGTCGACGAGATCGACGCGGTCGGCCGGCACCGCGGCGCGGGCATGGGCGGCGGTCACGACGAACGCGAGCAGACGCTCAACCAGCTCCTGGTCGAGATGGACGGCTTCGACGTCAAGGGCGGCGTGATCCTGATCGCGGCGACCAACCGGCCGGACATCCTGGACCCGGCGCTGCTGCGCCCGGGCCGCTTCGACCGGCAGATCGCGGTCGACCGTCCCGACATGCAGGGCCGCTGGGACATCCTCAAGGTGCACGCCAAGGGCAAGCCGGTCACCGAGGACATCGACCTCAAGGCGGTCGCCCGGCGCACCCCCGGGTTCACCGGTGCCGACCTCGCGAACGTGCTCAACGAGGCCGCGCTGCTGACCGCCCGCTCGGACGCCAAGCTGATCGACGCGAAGTCGATGGACGAGGCGATCGACCGGGTCGTGGCCGGGCCGCAGAAGCGCACCCGGATCATGAGCGACAAGGAAAAGAAGATCACCGCGTACCACGAGGGCGGCCACGCCCTGGTGGCGCACGCGCTGCCGAACACCGACCCGGTGCACAAGATCACGATCCTGTCCCGGGGCCGGGCGCTCGGCTACACGATGGTGCTGCCCGAAGAGGACAAGTACTCCACCACGCGCAACGAGATGCTCGACCAGCTCGCCTACATGATGGGCGGGCGCGCGGCGGAGGAACTGGTCTTCCACGACCCGACCACGGGCGCCTCGAACGACATCGAGAAGGCCACCGGTCTGGCCCGCTCGATGGTCACGCAGTACGGCATGACCGAGCGCCTGGGTGCGATCAAGTTCGGCAACGACGGTGCCGAGCCGTTCCTGGGTCGTGAAATGGGTCACCAGCGCGACTACTCCGAAGAGGTCGCGGCTATCGTCGACGAAGAGGTCAAGAGGTTCATCGAGACCGCCCACAACGAAGCGTGGGAGATTCTCGTCGAGAACCGTGACGTGCTGGACAACCTGGTGCTGGAGCTGCTGGAGAAGGAGACCCTGGACAAGGCCCAGGTCGCCGAGATCTTCGCACCGGTCACCAAGCGCCCGGCCCGTCCCGCGTGGACGGGTTCCAGTCGGCGTCAGCCGTCCAGCCGTCCTCCCGTGATGACGCCCCGCGAGCTCACGCTCTCCGGCGGCGGCAGCGACAATGGGATTCTCAACGGTGGCTCGACCTCTGCGACGGGCACCACGACGGGGTCCGGTGGGGCGGTAGTGCACCCCGAACCGCCGTCCGATTCTCCGGAGAACTGAACGTGACGATCGACCCGATCACCTTCGACGGTCGTGCCGTGGGTGAGTTCGACCAGGATCGCGCCGAGCGCGCGGTTCGGGAGCTGTTGCTCGCGGTCGGGGAGAACCCCGACCGCGAGGGTCTCAAGGACACCCCGGCCCGTGTGGCCAGGTCGTATCAGGAGATCTTCGCGGGGCTGCGGCAGGATCCCGAGGACGTGCTCACCACGACCTTCGACCTCGGCCACGACGAGATGGTCCTGGTCAAGGACATCGAGGTCTACAGCACGTGCGAGCACCACCTCGTGACTTTTCACGGGGTGGCGCACGTGGGGTACATCCCGTCGGAGGACGGTCAGATCACCGGCCTCTCCAAGCTCGCGCGCCTGGTGGACGTCTACGCCAAGCGTCCGCAGGTGCAGGAGCGGCTGACCACGCAGATCGCCGACGCGCTGGTGAACATCCTGCGCCCGCGCGGGGTGATCGTGGTGGTCGAGTGCGAGCACCTGTGCATGACGATGCGCGGCATACGCAAGCCGGGTGCGCGCACCCTCACCTCCGCCGTGCGCGGCCAGTTGCTGAACGCCGCCACGCGGGCCGAGGCGATGAGTCTGATCCTGAGCCGGTAGCGGCTCCACGGCGCACGGTCGCGGGGCGGCGAGGCGCCGATAACAAGTCACGACGCAGTACTTGGGGGTTGACCGGGCAGCGCCCGGTCAACCCCTACTCTGTTCCCCATGACAGCGACGACCGGCCCGCGACATCGGGCTCCCGACCGCCCACCAGGGGTGCGCGGCCTGCCCGAGTTCGGCCGGTGCGCGGTCATGGGCGTGGTCAATGTGACTCCCGATTCGTTCTCCGACGGCGGCCTGTGGTTCGACTCGAAGGCCGCGATCACCCGCGGACTCGCGTTGCTCGACCAGGGGGCCGACCTGATCGACGTGGGCGGCGAGTCGACCCGGCCCGGGGCCGGTCGGGTGGATGTGGACGAGGAATTGCGCCGGGTCGTGCCGGTCGTGCGCGAGTTGGCCGCGGCCGGCGCGGTGGTCAGCGTGGACACCACCCGGGTCGAGGTCGCGAGCGCCGCCGTCGAGGCGGGCGCGCGGCTGGTCAACGACGTCAGCGGCGGACTCGCGGATCCGGCGATGGCCGCGTACGTGGCCGACAGCGGGGTACCCGTGGTGGTCATGCACTGGCGCGGGCACTCGCGCGGGATGCAGCAGCGCGCGGTCTACGCCGACGTGGTCGCCGAGGTGCGCACCGAGTTGGCCGAGCGGATGGAGAAGGTGATCGCCGCCGGCGTCCACCCGGACGCGATCGTGCTCGACCCGGGCCTGGGCTTCGCCAAGACGGCCGAGCACAACTGGCCGTTGCTCGCCCACCTGGACGCGCTGCACGAACTCGGCCGTCCGCTGCTGGTGGCCGCGTCCCGCAAGACCTTCCTGGGGCGGCTGCTCGTCGCCGAGGACGGCACACTGCGCCCGCCCCGCGGGCGCGACGACGCGACGGCCGCGGTCTCCGCGCTGGCCGCCGCCGCGGGCGCGTGGGCCGTCCGTGTGCACGAGGTGCCCGCTTCGCTCGACGCGGTCAAGGTGGCGGCTGCCTGGCAGGAGGCCCGATGAACCCGATTGACGACCAGACGTCGCCCGAGGCGGACGCGGTACGCGAGGTCAACCTCGCGCTGTGGACGGCCGTCGAGGAGGGCGACATCGACGCCCTCGGCGCGATCTGGGCCGACGGCGCCGACGCGCCGAGCGTGACCTGCGTACACCCGGGCTGGCCCGCGCTGCACGGACGCGCGGAGATCCTGCGCTCGTACGCGCTGATCATGGCCAACACCGCGTACGTGCAGTTCTTCCTGACCGACGTCGAGGTCAAGCTGGCCGGCGAGGTCGCGGTGTTGTCCTGCACCGCGAACATGCTCACCGGGATGGCCGAGGAGGACGGCGGCGACGAGACCGGATTCGCGGGCGGCCGCGCGGTGGTCACCAACGTCTTCCGGCGTACCCCCGCGGGTTGGCGGTTGTGGCTGCACCACGCCTCCCCGGTGATGGCGGAGGTCGACGCCGAAGAGGAGATCTGACCGGTCTTCGGCGCGTTCGCGCGTCGTTCGTGCCCGCTTGGGGCACCCGGACGACGAAACCTGTCGGGACCGCTGGGTACATTCGTACCGCACAGAGGTGGTCCGGCCGTCGGCGCGACCGCCCCTCGACAGGTCCGACCGACCGTTCGGGGTGCGCAGGGATGGGATACGCGCCGAGGAGGCGACTGATGCTGGACCGCGTCTCGCTGCGGGGGTTGAAGGCCCGCGGCAACCATGGAGTGTTCGCGAAGGAACGCGACGAGGGCCAGACCTTCGTGGTCGACGTCGTGCTCGGGGTGGACACCCGTCCGGCCGCGCGGTCCGACGACCTCACCCTCACGGTCCACTACGGCGAGGTCGCCGAGGACGTGGTCGGCGTCGTGCAGGGCGACCCGGTCGACCTGATCGAGACGCTCGCGCAGCGGATCGCCGACGTGTGCCTGGCCCGCCCACTGGTGCAGGAGGTGGAAGTGATCGTGCACAAGCCCGACGCCCCGATCACCGTCCCGTTCGACGATGTGACCGTGACCATCGTGCGGGGGCGGGATCGATGACCGACACCGCCCGCGAGCCGGTCCACGAGCCGGTCCCGGAAGCACCCGCCGAGACCACCGCGCAGCGTGCGCAGCTCACCTGGAGCCGGGTCGTGCTCGCCCTCGGCAGCAACCTGGGCAACCGCCTGGAGACCCTCCAGGGCGCCATCGACGAGATCGCCGACACGCCGGGCGTGACACTGCTGCGGGTGTCCCCGGTCTACGAGACCGATCCGGTGGGCGGCCCCGAGCAGGGCACCTACTTCAACGCCGTCGTCGAGGTGCGCACGCTGCTCACCCCGGACTTGATCCTGGAGCGGGTCAACTCGATCGAGGAGGCCTTCCAGCGGGTCCGGGTCGAGCGCTGGGGGCCGCGCACGCTGGACGTGGACGTGATCCGGTTCGAGGGCGTGGTGCAGGACGACCCGCGGCTGACCCTGCCGCATCCGCGCGCGTACGAGCGTTCGTTCGTGCTCGCGCCGTGGTACGACATCGACCCCGAGGCGGACCTGCCGGGCCACGGCCCGATCGCCGAGCTGCTCGCGCGGATGGGCCTCGACGGGGTGCATCGCCGTGACGACCTGGAGCTGACCGCAGACCGATGAAGCCCACGCGCCCGCTCCTCCTGCTCGCCCTCGCGTTGGGGGCGGGCGGCATCGCGTATGCCGGAATCGACCTGTGGGACTCGCGCGGCACGCCGCCCGTGGTCCCGATCCTGGCCCCGATCGTGCTGCTGTGCCTGGCCGCGATCGCGTTGGCGACCGCGCTGTCGTTGCGCTCGCGACTCAAGGCGCAGCGCGAGCGGCGGCCGTCCGCGCGCCCGGTGGATCCGCTGGTCGCCGCCCGGGCGGTGGTCTTCGCCAAGGCCGGTTCGCTGGTCGGCGCGCTGGTGGTGGGTCTGTACGGCGGCTACGCGCTCTACCTGACCGGCTTCCTGGAGGTCACCGAGCGCTCGGCCCAGGCCCAGCGCTGTGCCTTCGCGGTGGGCGCGGGGGTGCTGCTGGTCGGCGGGTGCCTGTTCCTGGAGCGCATACTGCGCGTCCCCGAGGACCCCGAGGACAAGTGAATCCGCGCCCGTTCGGCGGGCGCGGGCAAGACGTCGGCCGAAGGCCCGCTCAGCCCTCGATGGTGTCCAGCACGACGTCGGCCAACGGGATGTCCCGCTCCTCGGCACCGATCGAGCGCCGCAACGCCTCGTGCAGCCGCGCCGGCGTGAGCACGCCCACGAAGCGGTCGCCGTCCACCACCGCGATCCACCCGGCGTCGTGCTGGAGCATCTCGCCGAACGCCTGCTTGAGCGACGCGCGCACCGGCACCCAGGCCTCCATCCGGCGGGCCCGGTCGCGCACCGTGCCGCCGACCGCGCGATCGTCGACCCAGCCGTGCAGGTTGCCCTCGTCGTCGAGCACCACGGCCCAGCGCGAGTCGGCCGCGCGCAGCTTCGCGAGTGCCTCCGACATCGGCTCGTCCAGGCGCACGACCGGTGGCAGTTCGAGGTCCTCGGGGGTGATCTCGGTCACCGACAGGCGCTTGAGGCCCCGATCGGCGCCGACGAAGTCGGCGACGTAGTCGTTGGCCGGCGCGCCCAGCACGCTGGAGGGGGTGTCGAACTGCTCGATGTGGCCGCCCATCGAGAAGACCGCCATCCGGTCGCCGAGCCGAACCGCCTCCTCGATGTCGTGCGTGACGAACAACACCGTCTTCTTCAACTCGCCCTGGAGCCGGAGGAACTCGCTCTGCAGGCGCTCGCGGACCACCGGGTCCACCGCGCCGAACGGCTCGTCCATCAGCAGTACGGGCGGATCGGCCGCGAGCGCGCGGGCCACCCCGACCCGCTGGCGCTGGCCACCGGAAAGCTGGTGCGGGTAGCGGTCGCCGAGTCTGGTCGGGTCCAGGCCGACCAGTTCGAGCAGTTCGACGCCGCGTGCCCGCGCCTTCTTGCGATCCCAGCCCAGCAGGCTCGGCACGGTGACCGTGTTCTCCAGCACGGTGCGGTGCGGGAACAGGCCGCCTGACTGGATCACGTAGCCCATCCGCCGACGCAGCTTGACCGGGTCGGCATGGGTGATGTCCTCGTCGTCCAGGAAGATCTGGCCGGATGTGGGCTCGATCAGCCGGTTGACCATCTTCATCGTGGTGGTCTTGCCGCAGCCGGACGGGCCGACCAGGGTGACCAGCTCGCCCGTGGCGACCTCCAGGGACAGTTCCGCGACCGCCTCGGTGCCGTCGGGGTACCGCTTGGTGACGCGGTCGAGCCGGATCATGGGGACCCTCCGGGGGCATGGCTGGCGATCGTGGCAGGTGTCCGGAGACCCGGATGTTTCCCGGCCCCCAGGGGTGGCAACGTACCCGGGTGCCTCCCCTCACACACCGGGTGTGTCCGCCGTCACGGGAATGCCCGTCGGACCACTGGGGTAGGGTCCGCCCGTGATTGTGGCCTCCGGTGACTGCCTGAAGCGCAACTCGTGGGTCTGCGGGAAGTACCTCGACGAGTACTCCGGGGAGATCACCACCGCGTTGCGCGAACACGTCTATCTGACCGTCGTCTCGGTGACGATCGGTCTGCTCGTCGCGTTCCCGATGGCGCTGGCGGCCCGTCGGTGGCGACTGACCGGCAGCGTGCTGCTCGGCTCGACCACGATCCTGTACACGATCCCCTCGCTCGCGATGTTCGCGATCCTCCAGCCGTTCACCGGCCTGACCGAGACGACGGTCATCATCGGCCTGGTGTTGTACTCGCTGACCATCCTGGTGCGGAACATGCTGGCCGGCCTGCGGTCGGTGCCGCCGGATGTGGTGGAGTCGGCGAAGGGCATGGGGTATGGACCCGGGCGGCTGCTGTTCCAGGTCGAACTGCCGCTCGCGCTGCCCGCGATCATGGCCGGCGTACGGGTCGCCACGGTGTCCACCGTCGCGCTCACCACGGTCGGCGCGATCGTGGGCTCCGGCGGGTTGGGCAACCTGATCTATTCGGGCATCGACACGCTCTTCAAGGCACAGGTGTTGACCGCGTCGGTGTTGTGTGTCGCGCTGGCGATCGCGGCCGACCTGCTGTTGCTGGGCGTACAGCGGCTGTTGACCCCGTGGGAGCGAACGGGTGGGCGCAAACGGCGGCTGCCGCTGGTGTCCGCGCCGACCGCCGAGGTCGACGTGCGGGCGGAGGCGGCGGCGTGAACGTACTCGGGGACGCCTGGGACTGGTTGGCCGACGGCGCGAACTGGAGCGGCGAGAGCGGGGTGTGGAATCGGCTCACCGAGCACATCGTGCTCACCGTGGTGTGTGTGCTGATCGCGGTCGCGATCGCGTTGCCGTTCGCGCTGTGGCTGGGTCATCTGGGCAAGGGCGGCGCGCTGGCGATCAACATCTCCAACATCGGGCGCGCCATCCCGACGTTCGCGGTGCTGGTGCTGCTCGGGCTGAGCCCGATCGGCATGGGCGACACCGCGACGATCATCGCGCTCGTGCTGTTCGCGATCCCGCCGGTGCTCACCAACGCGTACGTCGGTATGCGCCAGGTGGACCGGGACGTGGTCGAGGCCTCGCGCGGCATGGGCATGACGGGCGGCCAGATGTTGTTCCGGGTCGAGCTGCCCCTGGCACTTCCGTTGATCATGACGGGAATTCGAACGTGTGCCGTTCAGGTTGTTGCCACGGCAACACTCGCGGCACTGGTCGCGGGGGGCGGTCTCGGGCGCATCGTCACGGCCGGTTTCGACCTGCAGGACAACGGCCAGGTGGTGGCGGGGGCGATCCTCGTGGCCGCGCTGGCTCTGGTGGTGGAGGGCCTGTTCGCGCTCGTGCAGCGGTTCACGGCCCGGACGCCGCGTGGCGGTGTGACCTCGTGAGAACGGAAAGGGCGGTGCATCGCATGCTTATGCGGCGCGGCAAGACGGGCATGACGGTCGGCGTGGCGGCGGGGCTTTCCCTGGTCTTCCTGGTGGGCGCGACCGGGTGTTCCTCCTCGGACGACGACAAGACGGTGGTCGGTTCGGCCGGATTCACCGAGTCCGAGATCCTGGCGCAGATGTACAAACAGTTGCTCGACAAGGGCGGGGTGAAGGCGAGCATCAAGACGGTCAAGAACCGTGAGCTCTACGAACCCGAGCTGGAGAAGGGCAAGATCGCGGTCGTGCCGGAGTACGCGGCGACGATGGCGGAGTTCTTGAACCGAAAGAAGAACGGCCCGGACGCCGCGCCGGTGGCCTCCCCGGATGTCGCGGCGACGGTGGCCGCGCTGAACACGCTGGCCGGCCCGGCCGGGCTCAAGTCCGGTACCGCGTCGCAGGCGGTGGACCAGAACGCGTTCGCGGTGACCAAGGACTTCGCCGCCAAGTACAACCTGAAGACCCTCTCCGATCTGGGCAAGGCGGGTGTCGAGGTGAAGATCGCGGCGGGCGAGGAGTGCAAGACGCGCCCGTTCTGCGCCCCGGGCCTGGAGAAGACGTACGGCATCAAGGTGGGCAACGTGGACCCGCTCGGCGTCGGCACCACCGCCGCCAAGCAGGCGGTCAAGGACGGCAAGGACCAACTGGTCCTGACCACTTCGACGGACGCCACGCTCGACCAGTTCGGTCTGGTCGTCCTCACGGACGACAAGAAGCTGCAAAACGCCGACAACGTCATTCCGGTGGTCAATTCCGGCAAGGCCGACAAGATTCTGCCGCTGGTCGACAAGCTCGCCCCCGTTCTCACCACCGAGGACCTGACCGCACTCAACAAGCAGGTCGACGAGGACCGCAAGAAGCCGGCGGATGTGGCCAAGGCCTACTTGAAGTCCAAGAACCTGATCTGATCCGCGCGGCGAATTCCGCGATATCGGCGCAACACTCCACGCCGGCCGGGCAGTTCAATAGCCCGGCCGGCGTTTGGGGTCGATTCGGCCGAAGGCCGGCGCGCATTCGGCCCGACCGGTGTTCGAGGCCGACCCGGCCAAGTTCCCACCACGGAAAGCAAAAAACCCGCACCAACGGCAACCCCCGCACCAAGATGAACGCCGTATGCGCGCTAACGTCTGCTGCATGCCACGTGGACGCCATCGCTCGGTCTCGACCGCCACACGCATATCCCTGCTTGCCGCCATATGCGCGCCGGCGCTCGTCGCCGTCGTCCTGGCGGTCGTCGCGGGAGGTGCGACCACACTTCGAATCGCCGTGCTGCTCGGTGTGTCCTCCGCCGCCGGCGCCCTGGCGTGGGTGGTCCGCGGAAGCACCGCACACCACCGGCGGTCGGCCGAGGAGGCCATCGCGCGGCGTCGGGAGCGGGAACGCATGGCCGACGAGCTACGCGCGGCGATCGAGCGGGCCGGCGAGCACGAACTCGCCCTGGAACGGGCCGGCGCATCGGCCGCCGCCCACCTGGTGTCGCGTCCGCAGCCGTTGACCCCGGACCTGTTCGCGCGCGGTGCGGCGGTCCTGGACCTGCTGGACCGCCGAGCCGGCGAGGCGCGTCCGACGGCTCCGTCCATCGTTCCGGCGGTGCGCCGGCCACCGGTGTCCTCACCGGACCTGGTTCCGGCCTACGCGGCCTCGGTGTTCGGCCCGTCCGCGCGACCGCGGCCCGCCGAGCCGACGCACGCGCCGCGAGCACCGCAAGCGCCGCAGGCGCCGGTACGCGAGCCGGTACGCGCCGAGGAGCGCCGCACGGCCGATGTGCGGCCGAGCCCGGCGCGCGCCGCCGAGACGCCGCGCGAGGCCGCGCCGACGGTGCGCGAGCCGGTGCCGACCGGGCGCCCCGTCGCGCCGATCGAGACGGCCCCGGGCGCCGCGGCCCCGGAGCCCATCCCGGTACGCCCCTCTACTCCCCTCGCACCCGAGACCGCGCCGGCCGCCGTCACGCGACCCGCCTCGCCGATCGCGCCGCCCACCGAACTCACCCGGACCGCCGAGCGCACGCCGGAGACGCCGGCCGAGTCCGAGGTCGCCGCCGAGGCGACCGCGACGGAGGATGCCCCCACCCGCTCCGCGAGCGCACCCGTCGCCGCGCCCGCACCGGCCGAGGCGCCCGCGCCCGCCGAGGCGAGTGGACCCGCCGTCGAGGTGACCGAGGCCGCACCCGTCGCCGCTTCGGCCGCGCCGGCCGAGGTGGCGGAGTCGGCCGACTCCGAGACCGCCGAGGTCACCCGGATGGTGCGGGACAAGGTGCTGGAGGTGACCCGCCGCGTGGCCGACTCCGGCGCGTCCGGCCGGTTCGACTTCTTCGCGCCGCGTGCCGCCCTGGCCGAGCCCGAGGCGACCGGCTTCCTGACCGACGAGCTGTTCGGCTCCGACGCGCGCTACGACGCGCTCGTCGCCGGCCGCCCGCACGAGGACGAGGTCGAGCCGGCCGAGGCGACCTTTGCCCCGGGCCCGGTCGAGGACGACATCGAGGCGGATCGGCTCGCCGACCCGGTGCGCGCCGAGGAGGCTCCCGCCGCACAGCCGGCTCCGGTGCACCGCGGTCACGGCGTACGGTTCGCGCCCGACGAGTCCGACCCGAGCCGTCCGGGTGTGCCGCGGCCCAAGCCGCTGCCGGTGGACCTCACCGCGCACGACGACACCGAGGAGATCCCCCGGATCGACGTCCGAAAGCACGCCTGACCCGGCCGGCGCCCGTGGGGCCTGCCCCAGGAGCGCCGACCGGTGTCCCGGCCGTCATTTGTCGACGTCGCCCACGACGAAGAAGAGCGACCCCAGGATCGCCACCATGTCCGCGATCAGGCAGCCCGGCAGCAGCTCGGTCAGCACCTGCACGTTGTTGTAGGACGCCGAGCGCAGCTTGAGCCGCCACGGGGTCTTCTCGCCGCGCGAGACCAGGTAGTAGCCGTTGAGGCCGAGCGGGTTCTCGGTCCACGCGTAGGTGTGGCCCTCGGGCGCCTTGAGCACCTTGGGCAACCGCAGGTTCACCGGACCCTGCGGGAGCCGGTCGAGCCGGTCGCAGCACGCGTCGGCCAGGTCCAGGCTCACGTGTACCTGCTCCAGCAGGCACTCGAACCGGGCCAGACAGTCGCCCTCCCGGCGGGTGACCACGCGCAGCACGTCGGCCAGCTCGCCGTAGGCCAGGTACGGCTCGTCCCGGCGCAGGTCGAAGTCGACCCCGGAGGCCCGCGCGATCGGCCCGCTGACCCCGTAGGCGGCCACCAGGGCAGGCGACAACACGCCCACGCCCCGGGTGCGGGCGCGGAAGATCTCGTTGCCGGAGACCAGGGCGTCCAGGCCCGCCAGCCGGGTGCGCACGGTCGCCACGGCGTGCCGTACCCGCCCCGTCCAGCCCGCCGGCAGATCCTCCTTGAGCCCGCCGACCCGGTTGAACATGAAGTGCATCCGGCCGCCGGAGATCTCCTCCATCACCGCCTGGATCTCCTCACGCTCGCGGAACGCGTGGAAGATCGGGGTGATCGCGCCCAGCTCCAGCGGATACGAACCGAGGAACATCAGATGGTTGAGCACCCGGTTCAGCTCGGCGAGCAGGGTTCGCGCCCACACCGCGCGCTGCGGCACCTCCATGCCCAGCATGCGCTCCACGGCGAGCACCACGCCCAGCTCGTTCGCGAACGCGCTCAACCAGTCGTGCCGGTTGGCCAGCATCACGATCTGCCGGTAGTCGCGCACCTCGAAGAGCTTCTCCGCGCCGCGATGCATGTAGCCCACGATCGGCTCGGCGGAGACGATCCGCTCGCCGTCGAGTACGAGTCGCAGCCTCAGCACGCCGTGCGTGGAGGGGTGCTGGGGCCCGATGTTGAGCACCATGTCGGTCGTGTCGAGCTGGTCGGCGCCGATACCCACGCCCACGGTCCTGGCGGTCATGGACCCTGAGTCTGCCAGTAGTGGTGTGCTCCTTCGCACCCTTGTATGCCCACCTGGGAAGGTTGCCCGTATGAAACCGGCCGATGACGCCCTGGCTCCGCCCGATCTCGACTGGCGTGCCGTCTCGGAACAGCTCTACCGCATGCGCCGCGCCCTGCTGGTCGGCGCCTGCGCGCTGCTCGCCCTGGTCGGCGGCGGCCTGCTCGCGTGGCTCGTCGCGTGGTGGGTCGGCGCGGTGCTCGCGCTCGCCGGCGTCGGGGTCGCCGCCTGGGGTCTCCCGGCGATCCGGCGCAACCAGCGCTCGTGGCGCTACGCGGAGCGGGCCGACGACCTGCTGATCGCGCACGGCGTGCAGTTTCGCCGCCTGGTCGTGGTGCCGTACGGGCGGATGCAGTTCGTGGACGTCGAGGCGGGTCCGCTGGAGCGCCGGTTCGGCATCGCCACGGTGACTTTGCACACCGCCTCGGCCTCCTCGGACGCGGTCGTGCGCGGCCTGCCGCCGGCCGAGGCCGCGCGGCTGCGCGACCGGCTCGCGGCGCTCGGCGAGGCCCGATCGGCGGGGCTGTGAGCACCGGGGTCGAACGGCCGGTCGAGCACCCCGGCGAACCGCGCCGCCTGCACCCGCTGACCCCGCCCGCGCGCGGCTGGGTGGTGATCGCGGCCTGCCTGGGTGTGGTGGTCCACAACGTCAACTCCGGGTGGGCGACCCCGAGCCGCCTGATGATCGGGCTGGGCGTGGTGGTGCCGCTCGCGTTCGGGTACGGATACGTCTCGTGGTGGTTCACCACGTTCCGGATCGAGGGCGACGACCTGCGGCTGGACTCCGGCGTGTTGTTCCGGCGCACCCGGCACGTGCGGTTGTCCCGGCTCCAGGCGGTCGACATCGTCCGGCCGCTGGCCGCCCGGCTGTTCGGTCTCGCCGAGCTCCAACTCCAGGTGGCCGGCGGGGAACGGGCCGAGGCGAGCCTGTCCTACCTGGGCGAGGCGGACGCGCAGCGGCTGCGCGCCGAACTGCTCGCGCGCGCCGCGGGGGTGCGCCCGGACGTGGGGGAGGCGCCCGAACAGACGCTGGTGTCGGTGCCGCTGTCGGCGGTGGTCGGCTCGGTGCTGCTGTCGGTGGGCACCTGGGCCGCGCTCGCGCCCAGCGTGGCGGTGGTGGTGCTGGCCTTCGCGCTGCACGCGCCCGCGTTCGTGTTCGGCTCGGTGCCGCTGTTCCTGGCCGCCTGGCAGTTCACCGCGGGACGGGTGATCCGGAACTTCGACTTCACCGTGGCCGGTTCGCCGGACGGCCTGCGACTGCGGCACGGCCTGCTCGAACAGCGGCACCAGACGGTTCCGCCGGGCCGGGTCCAGGCGGTGCGGATCGTGCAGCCGTGGTTGTGGCGGCTGCGCGGGTGGGTGCGGGTCGAGATCAACGTGGCCGGCTACGGCGGCAAGGACGCCGACGCCAAGGAGACGATCCTGCTGCCGGTCGCGCCGCGCGCGGTCGCGCACGGCCTGCTCGGGCAGGTCCTGCCGGGTGTGCACGTCGACGCGATCGAGCTGATCCCGGCCCCGCGCCGGGCCCGCTGGCACGACCCGGTCGGCTGGTCGGTGTACGCCTACGGCGCGGACGCCGAGGTGTTCGTGGCCCGCAGCGGTCGGTTCCACCGGATCCTGGACGTGATCCCGCACGCGAAGGTGCAGAGCGTACGGCGGACCCAGGGGCCGTGGGAGCGCCGGCTCGGCCTGGCCACCGTGCACCTGGATTCCACGCCTGGCCCGGTGCATGTCAAGGCGGCCCGACGGGACGCGGCCGAGGCGCACACGATGGTCGCCGAACAGGCCGAGCGCTCGCGCGTCGGACGCCGCGGCGCGGGCGCGGAACGCTGGATCCACAACGCATCTGACAGTTCGTCAGGTTCCGCCTCTTCCCTCGGAGAGGGCGCCGGTTAATATCTGACGCATCGTCATATTCGCAGGGAGGCAGCGATGAGTCAGGTCGAGTCGAAGGGTGGAGCCCCGCTCGCGGGGGTTCGCATCATCGAGTGTTCGATGCTGGGGCCGGCCGCGATCACCTCGTCGCTGGTGGACCTGGGCGCCGAGGTGATCAAGATCGAGCCGCCGCAGGGCGACTACATCCGGGACATGACGTGGCCGATCGTGGAGGGCTCGTCGCTGATGCACCTCCACGTCAACCGGGGCAAGAAGTCCCTGGTCCTGGATCTGCGCAAGCCCGAGGCGATCGAGACGTTCAAGGCCCTGGTCAAGGACGCCGACGCGGTGATCGAGGCGATGCGGCCGGGCGGTCTGGCCCGGCGCGGGATCGGCTACGAGGACTTGAGGAAGATCAACCCGAGGATCGTGTTCTGCACGATCTCCGGCTACGGCGCCACCGGTCCGTACCGGGACATGCCCAGCCACGGCGTCGCCTACGACACCTGGGCCGGCGTGGTGAAGCCCGCGATCGACGAGGACGGCTTCCCGTACCTGCCCGAGCACGCCTCGATCGGCATCCACGCCGGCCCGATGTTCGGCGCGCTCGGTGTGCTCGCGGGCATCATCCGGGCCCGGGCCACCGGCGAGGGCAGTGTGATCGACATCGCCCAGTCCGACGCCGCCGCGTCGATGGACTGGCTGCGCAGCGAGACCTGGAAGGCGTACGAGCGCCCGGAGTCCGAGGTGACCGGCAACAAGTCGGACGACTACGAGCGCCGCGCGCCCGGCACCGGGGGCATGGAGAAGGGCGTGCGCTACCAGATCTACGCGACCAAGGACGACCGGCACGTGTTGTTCATGGCGTCCGAGCAGTCGTTGTGGAAGAACTTCTGCGAGGCGGTGGACCGGGCCGACCTGTTCGAGCGTTGGCCGGGCTCCAAGTACGCGGACCACGCGGTCGGCAACGTCGAGCTGCGAGGCATCCTGCGGGACATCTTCGCGACGCGCACCGCGCGGGAGTGGATCGAGTTCGGCAACGAGGCGAACACGCCGATCGCGCCGGTGAACACGCCGCAGACGATCGCCGAGGACCCGCAGTTCCAGCACCGGTTCCCGTGGATCGGCCAGGATCGGCTCGGCGCGGAGCAGCTCCCGTCGCCGATCAAGTTCGTCGGCGAGACGCTGCCGGTGCCGGAGCGGGCGCCGACGGTCGGGCAGCACAGCGCGGCCGTTCTGGCGGACCTGCTCGGGTACGACGAGGCCAGGATCGCCGAGCTTCGGGCGGCGGGTGCGCTCGGTAACAGCTGAGATTGGCCTCGAGCGCCGGCCGGGCTGGATTTGGTTGGCTTCCAGCGCCGGCCGGGCCGAGGGGTGGCCGCAAGCGCCGGCCGGGCTGAATGCGGTTGGCTTCCAGTGCCGGGCAGGCTGGATTCGGTTGGTTCTCAGGGGTCGCAGTCGGGCGGTCTCGGGGCCGGTCAGGGGCGGAGGCGGGCGGGGACGTTCATGCCCACGCCCTGGGCCAGCCAGTGGAAGTCGCCGAGGCCGCCCTTCGCGGTGAGTTCGCCGGCCTCGCCCGCGTCGCGCAGGCCGGCGAGGTAGCCGACCGGATCGGTGCGGGCCAGTTCGTACGGCGGTCGGTGGCCGACCACGCCCAGCGCGCGCAGGGCGTGTCGCTGGGTGGTCAGGACCGTGTCGCGCGCCCCGGCCGCCTCGCCCGCCGCGGCCACCGCGTCCATCGCGACATGGCAGGTCACATCGCAGGTGCCGTCCGGAACCGGCGGCACCTGCCGGCCCTGCCGATACCCGGCGAGCGTGCCGTACGGCGGGCGCCCGTCGGCCAGGTGCCCGTAGTCGATCGCCACCGCGACCCCCCGCTCCAGCCGCTCGATCGCGCCCGCCCACGCGAGGTCCCGCGGGTCGCCGATCTCCGCGCGCGCGCCCGGTTCCGCGCCGACCAGTGGCCACCAGCGGTCCAGCCAGCGCGCGTCCCGGTCGTCGGTGACCGCGCCGAGCCGCTCGTGGCCCGAGCGCACGTCCACCTCGACCAGCCTGGGCACGCCGTGCTCGTCCACCTCCGCGACGTCGGCCGGCACGTTGTCCAGCCACTCGTTGGCGATCAGCAGCGCGGTTCGGCCCGGTGGGATCTCCGGCCCCCAGGCGATCGACGGCGGCAGGGCCTCCGGCCGGTCGGCGACGTCCACGCCGATCAGTTCCAGGTGCGGCGCGATCCGACACAGCGCGATCAGCAGTTCGCCGCGCCCGGCGCCCACGTCCACGACGGTGTCCAGGCCCGCGGTCCGGGCCAGGTCGGCCAGCGCGCGGGCGAACAGCGGGGAGGCGTGTACCGAGGTGCGGAAATGGCCGGCGGGGCCCTCGGCCCGGCGGTAGAAGCCCTCGGCTCCGTACAACGCCCGACGGGTGGCTTCCTTCCAGGTCAGCCGTCGTTCCATCGCACCCGACGGTACCGGCCCCGGATCGCGCCCGTGCGACCGAGGTCGGTTCTGTGCCGGTCCGTCCGGAGTGCGAGCGAACGGATGTGCCCGTCTACCCTGCCTGTGTGCATCACCTGTACGCCTGGCTCCGTGGACGCCCCCTGCTCGTGGACGGAGCATGGGCGCTGCTGCTGCTCATGTTCGGCCTGTTCGAGGTGATCATCGATCAGCCCGGGCCGCCCGACGTCCCGCATCTGATCGCGCTCGGCACGATGTCGATCGTGCTGCTGATCCGCCGGCGCAATCCCACCCTCGCGCTGGTGGTCACCGTCGCGATCGGGATCTTCCAGCTCTTCGACGACATACCGCCGGGCCTGGAGGCGCTCGCGATGCCCGCGATCGCCTACAGCGCGGCCGCGTACAGCCCGCGCTGGGCGTCGCGCACGGCGCTCGTGGGCGGGGTGCTCGCGCCGATCGCGGCGATGTTGCGCTGGTGGGACAACCCGGATGTACCGACCACCGGCATCGTCTTCTTCACGCTGCTGCTGATGGGCCCGTTCGTGATCGCGTGGGTGCTGGGCGATTCGATGCGCACCCGGCGGGCGTACTACGTCGAATTGGAGGACCGGGCCGACCGGTTGGAGCGCGAGCGGGACCAGCAGGCGCAGATCGCGGCGGCGAGCGAGCGGGCCCGGATCGCGCGCGAACTGCACGACGTGGTCGCGCACAACGTGTCGGTGATGGTGGTGCAGGCCGACGGCGCGGCGTACGCGCTGGACGGAGCGCCGGAGTTGACCCGCGAGGCGCTCGGCACGATCTCCGCCACCGGGCGCGAGGCGCTCGCCGAGATGCGCCGACTGCTGGGCGTGCTGCGCTCGCAGAACGAGGGCGACGCGTATGTCCCACAACCGGGCGTCGAGCAGCTCGAGGACCTGCTGGAGCGGGTGCGCAGCGCGGGCCTGCCGGTCGGTCTGGCGGTCGAGGGGGTGCCGGTCGAACTGCCTCAGGGCGTCGCGTTGACCGTGTACCGGATCGTCCAGGAGGCGCTGACCAACACCCGCAAGCACGGTGGGCCGAACGCCGAGGCGATGGTGCGGCTGCGCTATCTCGGCGAGGACGTCGAACTGGACGTGGGCGACGACGGCCGCGGCGCGGCGGCCCCGGGCGACGGGATGGGCCACGGTCTGGTCGGCATGGGCGAGCGGGTCGCGCTGTTCGGCGGTCGGTTGGAGACCGGACCCCGGTCGGGCGGCGGCTGGCAGGTCCGGGCCCGATTGCCGGTACGCCCGGGGGAGGGCTCCTGAGCCGTCCGGACGGCACTCCGGGCGTGCTTGCCGCATTGCCGGGTGCGACTTGTGGCGGAGGACCGATTCGGTACGTCGGTTGACGCGCGCACGACCCGGTGCCGCGTAGCGTCGAAGTGTGCAACGAATCTACGCGTGGCTGCGAGCGCACCCCTTGTGGGTCGACTCGGTGTGCACGATTCCGATCCTCGGCCTCGCACTGCTGCAGGTCTTCGAGGACACCACCGCACCCGCTCCGCGCTGGTGGTGGTTCGTGATCGTGATGCTGCTCAGCCTGGGCATGGCGCTGCACCGGGTGCGGCCCCTGACCGCGACCGCCATGGTCGTGGTCGGCGGGTTGATGCAGCTGGTCTGGGACGGCACGCTCACCTCGGCCAACTACGCGATGCTCGTCGCGCTGTACACGGCTGCCAAGTCCGGCCCGCGATGGCTCTCGCGCATCGGGCTCGCGATGGTCCTGCTCGGGCCGGCCATCCTGCTCGCGCGCTTCCCGGAATCGAGCGATTCCTCGTTCCGCGACAACGTCATCGGTTTCGGCTTCCTCGTGGTGCTGCTCGCGATCGCGTGGGTGCTGGGCGATTCGATGCGCACCCGCCGGGCGTTCTACGCCGAGTTGGAGGAGCGGGCCACCCGGCTGGAGTTCGAGCGCGACCAGCAGGCGCAGATCGCCGCGGCGGCCGAGCGGGCCCGGATCGCGCGCGAACTGCACGACGTGGTCGCGCACAACGTGTCGGTGATGGTGGTGCAGGCCGACGGCGCGGCGTACGCGATCGACTCGTCGCCGGACCGGGCCCGCGAGGCGCTGGGCACGATCGCGGCGACCGGACGCGAGGCGCTGGCCGAGATGCGTCGGCTGCTGGGCGTGCTGCGCTCGCAGGCCGAGACCGACGCGTACGTACCGCAGCCGGGCGTGGACCAACTCGGCGAACTGGTCGAGCAGGTGCGCACCACCGGTCTCAACGTCGAGCTCCGGGTCGAGGGGGTGCCGGTCGAACTGCCGCAGAGCGTCGCGCTGACCGCGTACCGGATCGTCCAGGAGGCACTGACGAACACCCGCAAACACGCCGGCCCCGATGCCACCGCGACGGTCGGTGTGGGCTACGGGGAAGATGGCCTGGAGATGGAGATCAGCGACGACGGGCGGGGCGCCGCGGCTCCCGGCGACGGCATGGGCCACGGCCTGGTCGGTATGCGCGAGCGGGTCGCGATGCTGGGTGGTCGGTTGCGGACCGGGCCCAGCGTCGGCGGAGGGTGGTCGGTCAGCGCGATGTTGCCCTACTCGGGCCGCCCCGACTCCTCGTCCGTCTCCTCCGGCACGCCCAACAGGACGACTCTTCAAGGAGCTCAGTGAGCATCAAGGTGATGCTGGTCGACGACCAGGAATTGCTGCGGACCGGCTTCACCATGGTGTTGCAGGCGCAGCCGGACATGAGCGTGGTCGCCGAGGCCGGCGACGGTGTCGAGGCGCTCGACAAGCTTCGGCACGTGGACGTCGACGTGGTCCTGATGGACGTGCGGATGCCCCGGATGGACGGGGTCGAGGCATGCCGGCGGATCTGTGCCGAGGGTGGTGAGAACGCGCTGGTGCTGCCGGAGGGCCGGGCCCGGCCCAAGGTGCTCATGCTGACCACCTTCGACCTGGACGAGTACGCGTTCGCCGCGCTCAAGGCCGGGGCCAGCGGCTTCCTGCTCAAGGACGTGCCGCCGCCGGAACTGCTGTCCGGGATCCGCGCGGTGGCCTCCGGTGACGCGGTGGTCGCGCCGAGCACCACCAAGCGTCTGCTCGACCGGTTCGCGCCGATCCTGCCCAGCGACCACGAACCCCGGCCGGACGTTGTGGACGCGCTCACCGAGCGCGAGCTGGAGGTGATGATGTTGGTCGCCCAGGGCCTGTCCAACGCGGAGATCGCTCAGCGGCTGTTCCTGTCCGAGGCCACCATCAAGACCCACGTCGGCCGCATCCTGATGAAGCTCGGGCTGCGCGACCGGGTCCAGGTCGTGGTGCTCGCGTACGAGACGGGCCTGGTCAAGGCCCGGGGCCGCTAGGCGCGGTGCCAGGCGGCGCGGACCCACCAGGATCCGCCGGGACAGGGCCTGGCACCCGTCCCGAGGACCTGTGTCCGGGATCGTGAACGCGGGTCGGGCGATCGCCCGACCCGCGTTCGGTGTCCGGCCGGCCCGCGTCGGCCGGTCGATCGGTGGATCTGTCGGTGTATCGGTGGATCAGTCGGTGTAGAAGCCGCCGTCCGGGTGCAACATCTCGCCGGTGAAGTAGGACGACTGGTCGCTCGCCAGGAACAGCGCCGCGTTGGCCACCTCGCGGGCGCTGCCCATCCGGCCCAGCGGCACGCTGCCGAGCAGGCGCTGCTCCAGTTCGGGCATCCCGCGCAGGACCGCCGTCATGTTGGTCTCGATGAAGCCCGGTCCGATCGCGTTGACCCGGATCCCGGCCGGTCCGAGCGCGAGCGCGGCCTGCTTGGTCAGCATCCACACGCCGGCCTTGGACACCGAATAGGCCGCCGAGCCGGCCTCGGGGTGCTTCGCGGCGATCGACGCGATGGTGATGATCGAGCCGCGCCGGCCGCCGGCCACCATCCAGCGCGCGGCGGCCTGGACCGCCAGCAGCGTGCCGGTCAGGTTCACGTCGAGCACGCGCTGCCACTCGGCCAGGGGGCTGTCCACGAATCGTTTGATCGGGTCGCGTTCGACCGCGGCCCGGTTGCTCGGCCGCCCGCTGACGTAGTCGGCCGTACTGATGCCCGCGGCGGTGACCAGGACGTCGATCGCGCCGAACGTGTCGATCGCGTGCTGCATCACCGTCCCGGTGTCCGTGGGGCTGCTCGCGTCGGTGTGCATGTAGGTGGCCCGCCGGCCACGTTTCTCGACCGCCTCGATGGTGTCCATCGCGGCTTCGTCGAGAAGATCGGCGACCACGATGTCGGCGCCCTCCTCGGCGAACCGCTCGCAGCACGCGCGGCCGATCCCGTTGGCGCCGCCGGTGACCACGGCGACCCTCCCGTCGAGCTGTCCCATCTCCCGCTCCCCATCTCCATCCCCCCGCGTGTGCGATCGATGGTGTTGCCCATCCCACGCGACCCTCGAAACTCCCCGATCCTTGAGGCATGCTGTTACACCGTTACAGGAGCAGTGATCGCCTCCGGGAGGAACCCGCATGACCACCACCGCAGCCGGCCGCCCCGCCGTGCACATCGGGGCAGAGGACCTGCCGTTCGTCGAGATCGGCGACGGCAACAAGCTCAAGGTGCTGTGCGTCAAGGAGGAGGAGGGCCTCTGGATCGTGGAGAACATCTTCCAGCCCGGCTTCGCCGTCGAGACGCACCGCCACACCGGCCCGGTCTACGGCTACACCACGTCCGGCGCGTGGAAGTACGCCGAGTACGACTACGTCAACCGGGCCGGCTCGTTCCTGTACGAGCCCGCCGGTTCGGTGCACACGCTCACCTGCGTCGAGCCCGACACCCGGGTGTGGTTCCAGATGTACGGCGCCAACCTCAACCTGGACGCCGAGGGCAACATCACCTCGGTCACCGACGGCGCCGGCACGCTGCGCGCCTACTACGCCCTGTGCGAGGCGCAGGGCTTCGGTCGGCCGAACGTGCTCGTGGGCTGACGACGTGCGATCCGCGGTTGCGAGGGAGACGCCATGACCAGCACGCCCGACCTGATCCGACCCGACCTCTACAGCCCCGAGGGGTATCTCGACGGGCCGCCGCACGCGCTGTTCGCCGAGCTGCGCCGGACCGATCCCGTGTACTGGCAGGACATCCCGGGGCAACCGGGCTACTGGGCCGTGCTCAGGCACGCCGACGTCGAGTACGTGTCGCAGAATCCGGCGATCTTCTCCGCCGAGGCGGGCGGGATCATCCTGGAGGACCTCGAACCCGAGCGGCTCGAAGCCCTGCGCGGCACGTTGTTGTCGATGGATCCGCCGCGCCACCGCGCGTACCGCAAGCCGCTGGTGAAGTCCTTCACCGCGAAGGTGGTCGGCGGCATGGCGGACCGGATCCGGACCATCTGCCGGGAGATCTTCGCGCGCGTGGGCACCGGCGACGTCGAGTTCGTGCACGACGTCACCTCCGGCCTGCCGACCCAGGTGATCGGCGAGCTGATGGGCCTGCCCGCGGCGGACTGGGACCACATCCACGAGCTGGCCGAGCGGAACACCGCGGGCGAGGGCGGCCGGGCGGCGATCGAGATGGCCCGCTACGCGATCGGCTTCGCCGCGCGGCGCCGGGCCGAGGAACCGCGCGAGGACATCACCTCGCTGATCCTGGAGTCCGAGTTCGGTGGCCGGATGATGACCGACCTCGACTTCGGCCAGTTCTTCGTGCAACTGGTCACCGCCGGCAACGACACCACCAAGACCATGCTGTCCGCCGGACTGCACGCGCTGCTGAGCCATCCCGACCAGCTCGCCGCGCTGCGCGCGGATCGCGCCCTGGTGCCGGGCGCGGTCGAGGAGATCCTGCGCTGGGCCAACCCGCTGCACTACTTCCGCCGAACCGCCACCCGGGACACCGAGCTGCGCGGGGTGTCGATCAAGGCGGGCGACAAGGTGGCCATGTACTACACCTCGGCGAACCGCGACGAGGAGGTCTTCGCCGACCCGCAGCGCTTCGACATCACCCGCAGGCCCAACCCGCACCTGTCGTTCGGCTTCGCCGAGCACTTCTGTCTGGGCGTGCACATCGCGCGCCTGGAGGGCCGGGTGTTCTTCGAGGAGCTGCTCGCGACCTATCCCACGATCGAGGCGACCGGCGAGCCCGAACGGTTGCGCTCGAACCTCAACAACGCGCTCACCCGATTGCCGGTCCGGCTCGGCTAGGGCCGGTTTCCGGACAGGTCCCGGGTCCCGTCCGGGGGCGGTGTGGACTCGGATCGGACCGGGTTCCCCTCCGGTCCGGCGGTGCGGAGCGGACGGATCCCGGGATCCGTCCGCTCCGGGGGCGGTGCCGACCTGCCGTCCCGGGAGTGACCGACGGTGACCGGGCGTGATCCGGCCGAAGCGGCCGGTCTCTGCGGTGGCACGCGAGCGGTCCGCCAGGGCCGCCCTCGCGCCCTTAGCCGGCCGCGAGGCATGCGATCGCGGTCAAAAGGGGACACATAAGCGACCGACTCAGGGAAAGAAGAGGGCCGAACCCTCGCACCTGGTCAATCGTCACCGGTCTCCGGGAGGCTCCCCATGGGAAGCCGTCAACTGGTCATACGCGCGGGTCGACGCTGTGCGCTCGCGGTCGCCGCGATCGGAATCGTCGCGGCGGCCGGGGCCCTGGACGTCGGCTCCACCTCCTCGCCGTCACCCGAGCGCAGTAGCGCCGCCACGTCGGCGCAACCGACCGCCCCCGACACCCGACAGTCCTCCTCCGCCTACTCGCTGCAAACCCAGGGCGGCCCACGCAGCGTCCGGGTGGCCCGGGTGGTCACCGGCACGATGTTGTTGACCGGCCTCGTGCTGACCGCGCTCGGCGCGATCGGCATGCGCGGCCCCGAGCTGATCCGCCACCGGGTCGTGCGACGGGTCGTCCACCAGGCCGGCTCCTCCCGGTATCGGTGGCAGCCGCCCGGCGTGCCGCGGACCGGCCTGCCGACCAACCCGGGGACCGGCCCGCCCGGCGCGTGAGTACCCTGATCGGGCCAGTACTCGTCCGGTACCCGCCGCGGACTGGAACGGAAGGCTCGCTCGCGTGAACAACGACATCAACGCACGTCCGAATCCGCACGGCCGCTCGCCCGACCCCGCCGACCGCCCCGCGCGGCTGCGCGTGGGAGTCGTCGGCGCCGGCCGTGTCGGCCCGACCCTCGCCGCCGCCCTCGCCCTCGCCGGGCACTCGGTGGTGGCCGCCTCCGGTGTCTCGGAGACCTCCCGGCGCCGCGCCGAGGACCTGCTCCCCGGCGTCCCGCTGGTCACCCCGCAAGAGGTGATCGCGGCCTCCGACCTGACCCTGCTGACCGTGCCCGACGACGCGCTGGAGGCGCTCGTGCACGGCCTGGCCGAGACCGGCGCGATCAAGGCCGGTCAACTCCTGGTGCACGCGTCGGGCCGCTACGGCGTCGATGTCCTGGAGCCCGCCACCCGCGCCGGCGCGCTGCCGCTCGCGCTGCACCCGGTGATGACCTTCACCGGCAGCACGATCGACCTCGAACGACTGGCCGGGTGCTCCTTCGGGGTCACCTCGCCCGAGCCGCTGCGCCCGGTCGCCGAGGCGCTCGTGGTGGAGATGGGCGGTGAGCCGGAGTGGATCGAGGAGCGCGACCGCGCGCTCTACCACGTGGCCCTGGCCAACGGCGCGAACCACCTGGTCACCCTGGTCGCGCAGTCGATCGAACTGCTCGGCGCGGCCGGCGTGCGGGCCCCGGGCCGGATGCTCGGACCGCTGCTCGGCGCCGCCCTGGACAACGCGCTGCGATCCGGCGATCACGCGCTGACCGGCCCGGTCGCGCGCGGCGACGCGGGCACGGTGGCCGCGCACGTGGCCGAGCTGCGCCGGGTCTCACCCGAGGCACTCGCCGCCTACGTGGCGATGGCCCGGCTGACCGCCGACCGCGCACTGAACGCCGGCCTGCTCAAGGCCGAGGCGGCCGAGGCGCTGCTGGGCGTGCTGGCCGAGGGCGGCCGACCGTGACCGCCGTGCGCCTGGCCCGGACCGCGGCCGAACTCACCGAGGACACCCGGCCGTACGGGTTGCGCGCGGTGGTGATGACGATGGGCGCGCTGCACCAGGGCCACGCGGCGCTGATCCGCGCTGCGCGCGAGTTCGTCGGCCCGAGCGGCCACGTCGTGGTCACCGTGTTCGTCAACCCGCTCCAGTTCGGCGCGGGCGAGGACCTGGACCGCTACCCGCGCACCCTGGACGCCGACCTGGAGCTGAGCGAGGAGGCGGGCGCCGACGTGGTGTTCGCGCCGTCGGTGCAGGAGGTGTACCCGGGCGGCGAGCCGCGGGTGCGGATCACCGCCGGGCCCACCGGCGCGGTCCTGGAAGGCGCTTCCCGCCCCGGCCACTTCGACGGCATGCTCACCGTGGTCGCCAAGTTGCTGCACCTGACCGCGCCGAGGGTCGCCTTCTTCGGTGAGAAGGACGCCCAGCAACTCGCGCTGATCCGGCGCATGGTGCGCGACCTGAACTTCCCCGTCGAGATCGTGGGCGTGCCCACCGTCCGCGAACCCGACGGGCTGGCCCGGTCCAGCCGCAACCGCTACCTGTCCGAGGCCGAGCGGGAGAACGCGCTCTCGCTCAGCCGCGCGCTCGACGCGGGCGCCCGGCGCGCCGGCGAGGGCGCGGGCGCCGTGCGCGCCGCCGCCGAGGACGTGCTGCGCGCCGTGCTGGAACCCGACTATGTGGAGTTGGTCGACATCGACGACTTCACCCCGGTGGCCGCCGACCACGCCGGCCCGGCGATCCTGGCGATCGCGGCCCGCGTGGGCGCCACCCGGCTCATCGACAACGCCCGCCTGACGATCACGGGAGTCCCCCGGTCATGATGCGCACGATGTTCAAGTCCAAGATCCACCGCGCGACGATCACGCAGGCGGACCTCCACTACGTCGGCTCGATCACCATCGACGAGGATCTGCTCGAAGCCGCCGACATCCTCCCCGGCGAACTGGTGCACGTGGTCGACATCGACAACGGCGCGCGCCTGGAGACGTACACGATCGCCGGCCCGCGCGGCACCGGCGTGATCGGCATCAACGGCGCCGCGGCACGCCTGGTGCACACCGGCGACCTGGTGATCATCATCGCCTACGCGCAGGTCACCGACGCCGAGGCGCGGGCGATGAAGCCGCGGGTGGTGTTCGTCGACGCGGCCAACACGATCACCGGCACCGGACACGACCCGGCCGAGGCCCTGCCCGGCGGCGAGACGGTGCGCGGCGACCGGGTGGTCCCCGCGCGGGCCGCGCAATGAACACGCCCGTAATGCCCGCGCGCCTGGCCGCACCCGATCCCGGGTGGACCGTGCGCGCGGATGTGATCGTGGTCGGCTCCGGGGTGGCCGGCCTGACCGTCGCGCTGCGCGCGCGCCGGGCCGGCCGGGTTCTGCTGGTGACCAAGGCGCAACTCGACGAGGGCTCCACCCGCTGGGCGCAGGGCGGGATAGCGGCCGCGCTCGGCGAGGGTGACACCCCCGAACAGCACCTGCGCGACACGCTCGTGGCCGGTGCCGGATTGTGCGCCGAGGACGCGGTCCGGGTGCTGGTCACCGAGGGCCCGGACGCGGTGCGCCGACTGATCGACACCGGCGCCGAGTTCGACCGGGGCCCGAACGGGGACGTGCTGCTCACCCGCGAGGGTGGTCACCTGCGCAACCGGATCGCGCACGCGGGCGGCGACGCGACGGGTGCGGAGATATCGCGCGCGCTGGTCGCCGCGGTGCGGGCCACGCCGGACATCGAGGTGATCGAGAACGCGCTCGTGCTCGACCTGCTCAAGGACGCCTCCGGGCGCGCGTGCGGGGTCACCCTGCACGTGATGGGCGAGGGCGCGCGGGACGGGGTCGGCGCCGCCGTGGGGCGGGCCGTCGTGCTCGCCACCGGCGGCATGGGCCAGGTCTTCTCGTCCACCACGAACCCCTCGGTGTCCACCGGCGACGGGGTCGCGCTCGCGCTGCGCGGCGGGGCCGAGGTCACCGACCTGGAGTTCGTCCAGTTCCACCCGACCGTGCTGTGGCTCGGCCCGGGCGCCGAGGGCCAGCAGCCGCTGGTCTCCGAGGCCGTGCGCGGCGAGGGTGCCCATCTCGTGGACGCGGCCGGCATCCGGTTCATGACGGATCGCCATCCGCTGGGCGAGCTGGCCCCGCGTGACATCGTGGCCAAGGGCATCATGCGCCGGATGGCCGAGACCGGCGCCGAGCACATGTACCTGGACGGTCGGCACTTCGGCGCGGACATGTGGAAGCACCGCTTCCCGACCATCCTGGCCGCGTGCCGCGCGCACGGCATCGACCCGGTGACCGAGCCGATTCCGGTCGCGCCCGCCGCGCACTACGCGAGTGGAGGCGTACGGACCGACCTGCACGGACGGACCAGCGTGCCGGGGTTGTACGCGTGCGGAGAGGTGGCGTGCACCGGCGTGCACGGCGCCAACCGGCTCGCGTCCAACTCGCTCCTGGAGGGCCTGGTCTTCGCCGAGCGGATCGCGGCCGACCTGGCCCGGGACATGCCGCCGTTCGCCGAGCCGGTCGCGCCGAGCGGTGTGACCGGGCTGCTCGGTGAGGCGGCGCGGCTGCGCCTGCAGCGGGCGATGACCGCCGGTGCCGGGGTGCTGCGCGACGCGGCCGGGCTGATCGGCACCGAGGCCGAGCTGACCGCGTTGGCCGGTCGTACCAGCACCGACCCGTGCACGCAGACGTGGGAGACCACCAACCTGCACCTGGTCGCCGGCGCGCTCACCCGTGCCGCGCTGCTGCGCGAGGAGACGCGCGGCTGCCACTGGCGCGAGGATCATCCCGACCGCGACGACACCGCGTGGCGCGGGAATCTCGTCACGTCGCTGCGCGAGGGCGCCCTGCACGTCGCCTACCAGGCCTACGAATCCGAGGAGTCGACCCCGTGACCACCGTCGAGCTGTCCGCCGATCTCACGTCGCGCCTGGCCGAGGCCGGGCTCGACCCGCTCGCCGTCGCCGCGCTGGTGACCGCCGCCGTGGCCGAGGACCTCGACGGCGGGGTGGACGTCACCTCGGTGGCCACCGTGCCCGAGCACGCGCGCGGCCAGGCCGAGTTCGCCGCGCGCGGGTCGGGCGTGGTCGCGGGCATCCCGGTCGCCGAGGCGGTCCTGGAACTGGTCTGCGGCGCCGACCTGGTGGTCGCCCGGCACGTCCGGGACGGCGACGCGGTGACGCCCGGCACGGTGCTGTTCACGGCCGAGGCGAGCACCCGCGCGCTGCTCACCGCCGAGCGGGTCGCGCTCAACCTGCTGTCCCGGCTGTCCGGCGTGGCCACCGCCACCCGCGCGTGGGTCGACGCGATCGAGGGCACCGGTGCCTCGGTCCGCGACACCCGTAAGACCACGCCGGGCCTGCGCGCCCTGGAGAAGTACGCGGTGCGCTGCGGCGGCGGGGTCAACCACCGGATGTCGCTGTCCGACGCGGCCATGGTCAAGGACAACCACGTGGTCGCCGCGGGCGGCGTGGCGGAGGCCTTCAAGGCGGTGCGCGCGGCCTTCCCGAACGTGCCGGTCGAGGTCGAGGTGGACCACCTCGAACAGATCCCGCCGGTGCTGGACGCGGGCGCCGACCTGATCCTGCTGGACAACATGACGCCCGAACGCATGCGCGAGGCGGTGACCCTGGTCGCGGGCCGGGCCCGACTCGAAGCCAGCGGCGGCCTCACCCTGGCGACCGCCCGCGTGGTCGCCGAGACCGGCGTGGACTACCTCGCGGTCGGCGCGCTCACCCACTCCGCCCCGATCCTGGACGTCGGCGTGGACCTGCGCGCCTGAGCGACCGGTACCGTTCACCGGATCAGCCGTCCCCGCCCCGCCGCCCCTCTCCTTCCCGAAGCCGCGCTCCGTCCCCCACGGCCCGAGCCAGAACACCAAGGACGCCCACGATGTTGCTCACCATCGACGTCGGTAACTCGCATACCGTGCTCGGCCTGTTCGACGGTGACGAGATCGTCGAGCACTGGCGCATCTCGACCGAGGCCCGGCGGACCGCCGACGAACTCGCGGTGGTCCTCGCGGGATTGCTCGGCCAGCACCCGCTGATCGGTGCCGACGGCATCGACGGCATCGCGATCTGTTCCACTGTGCCGTCCGTGCTGCACGAGATGCGCGACATGGTGCGGCGCTACTACGGCGACATCCCCACGGTCGTCGTCGAGCCCGGGGTCAAGACCGGCGTGCCGGTCCTGATGGACAACCCCAAGGAGGTCGGCACCGACCGGATCATCAACGCGCTGGCGGCGGTCAAGCTGTACGGCGGCCCGTGCGTGGTGGTCGACTTCGGCACCGCGACCACCTTCGACGCGGTCAGCACCAAGGGCGAGTACGTCGGCGGCGCGATCGCCCCCGGCATCGAGATCTCGGTGGACGCGCTGGGCGCGCGCGGCGCGCAACTGCGCAAGATCGAGCTGATGCGCCCGCGGAGCGTGATCGGCAAGAGCACGGTCGAGGCGATGCAGGCGGGCATCCTGTACGGCTTCGCCGGCCAGGTGGACGGCGTGGTCAAGCGGATGGCGGCCGAACTGTCCCCGGACGACCCGGACGCGGTCACCGTGGTGGCCACCGGCGGACTGGCGACGCTGGTGCTGGGGGAGGCCTCGGTGATCGATGTGCACGAGCCGTGGCTGACCCTGATCGGCCTGCGGATGGTCTACGAGCGCAACGCGGCGGTCTGATCGGAGCCGGCCTCGCGGTCGGCTCCAAGTCGGAAAAACACACGCATCAAATAAGCCGGATTGTCCACCTCTCCGCATACAGTGCGTGGTATGCCGACGCCACATGGTGACCAGGGGATGGCCTTCAGCGCGCACGAGGTGCGGGTGCTGCGTCGCGCGCTGGCCGTCGCGCTGCGCGGGGGGCGCGACTCGGTCGACTTCTGGCTGCTGGGCCGGGCGATCGGCGAGGCGCAGGACGAGCGCGAACGGCTGCGCGCGTTCATGACGGCCGAACTGCGGCGCTATCGGGCCGCGCTGCCCGGGAGCGCGGCCGGCTTCCTGTCCTGCCTGCGCAACGCGGTGGACGAGATCGCGCACGTCCCCTCGGCCGAGGACCTGGCCGCCCTGCGCACCACCCTCGACCTGCCGTGCGGCGAACGCGAACGCGCGAGCCGCGCGGCCCTGCTCCGCCGCTGCACACACCTGGCCGAGACCGACCTCGAACACCGCCTCGCCGCCCGAGCCCACCGCCGAGCCACCGCCGAAGCCGCCCGAGCCGTCCGCACCGACCCCCTGGACATCCTGATCCCCACCCGCCCCCGCCCCGCCCCACCATCGCCGACACCGGCCGAGCACAAACGCGACCGCACCCCGGAGCCGACACCGGTGCCGGTTGCGGCAAGCGAACCCGAGCCCCGGCCGACTCTCGCCGAAGCACCCGTCGCGCAGGCCGCGGACCAGACCGGTCCGGAGGCGACGGACGACGCCATGGCCACCACGGATGTCGCCAACGGCGCGGAGCCGGCTGACGGTACGGATGTCACGGACGGTACCGCCGAGATCGTCGATCGCGCCGTCGAGGACCCGTCCGAGGCCGAGCACGAACCCCAGGCCGAGCACGAAGCCCAGGCCGGGCCCGAAGCCGAGCACGGGCACGGGTTCGCACCCGACGCACCCGCGTCGCCCGAGCCCGAGGGCGCCGAGGTCGCGACCGACCGCGACGCCGAGAACCCGAACGCGACGCACGCACCCGCCCCCGATCCCGCGCCGGCCGCCGTCCCGCCCCTCGACGTCGGCCCGATCCGCGCGGCCCTCTCGCCGGTCATCCCGCACCGCCGCCAGGGCCGCCCCCTCGGCCAACTCCCGGCTCCCGAGATCCTCCAGACCGGCACCGGCTGACCGGGACCCCGCTTCCCATCCGGGCGGATATCGGTTCGGGGAGTCGGTTGGCCATGGGTAGCCTTGTCCCGTGACCGAGCAGAGCGCAGCGCAGCCGCAGATCGACGACCTTCCCGAGCAGATGCGGGTTCGCCGCGACAAGCTCGATCGGCTTCGGGCCGAGGGGACCGACCCGTACCCGGTCGGGTTCCCCCGCAGTACGACGGTGGGCGCGCTGCGTGCCGAGTTCGACGGTCTCGAGGCGGATGTGGAGACCGGGCGCCGGGTCGGCGTCACCGGCCGGGTGGTGCTCTACCGCACTGGCGGCAAGCTGTGCTTCGCGACGCTGCGCGACGGGGACGGCGACATCCAGGTGATGGTCTCGCTGGACGGCGTCGGCGCCGAGTCGCTCGCCGCCTGGAAGAGCGACGTCGACCTGGGCGACCACGTCGGTGTCGAGGGCCAGGTGATCACGTCCCGCCGCGGCGAGCTGTCGATCATGGTCGACACGTGGGCGATCACGTCCAAGTGCCTGCGCCCGCTGCCGGACAAGCACAAGGGCCTGACCGACCCCGAGGCCCGGGTCCGCCAGCGCTACGTCGACCTGATCGTCAACGACGAGTCGCGCGCGATGTTGCGCACCCGCAGCCGGATCGTGCGCTCGATCCGCGAGTGGTTCGACACCAGGGACTTCCTGGAGGTCGAGACCCCGATGTTGCAGCCGGTGCACGGCGGCGCCACCGCGCGCCCGTTCGTCACCCACATCAATGCCTACGACATGGACCTCTACCTGCGCATCGCGCCGGAGTTGTACCTCAAGCGCCTGGTCGTCGGCGGCGCCGAGAAGGTCTTCGAGATCAACCGCAACTTCCGCAACGAGGGCGCGGACTCGACGCACAACCCCGAGTTCACCATGCTCGAGGCCTACCAGGCGTACGGCGACTACAACACGATGGCGACCCTCACCCGCGAGGTCTACCAGCACGTCGCGCAGGCCGTGTTCGGGACGCACACCTTCCGCTACGGCGACCGCGAGGTGGACATCTCCGGCGAGTGGCGCGAGATCACCGTCTACGGCTCGGTCTCCGAGGCCGTCGGCGAGGAAGTCACCCCCGAGACGCCGATCGAGACCGTGCGCAAGCTCGCCGACGCGCGCGAGATCGAGTACGACAAGGCGTGGGGCCAGGGCAAGCTGGTCCAGGAGATCTACGAGGCGCTGGTCGAGCACACCCTGGCCGAGCCGACCTTCGTGCGCGACTTCCCGATCGAGACCTCGCCGCTGACCCGCCAGCACCGCAGCGTGCCGGGCGTCGCGGAGAAGTGGGACCTGATCGGCTTCGGCATGGAACTGGGCACGGCGTACTCCGAGTTGGTCGACCCGGTCGAGCAGCGCCGCCGGCTCACCGAGCAGTCGCTGCTCGCGGCGGGCGGTGACGTCGAGGCCATGCGGATCGACGAGGACTTCCTGCGCGCGCTGGAGTTCGCGATGCCGCCGAGCGGCGGCCTGGGCCTGGGCATCGACCGGATGATCATGGCCTTCACCGGCCGCGGTATCCGCGAGACGATCCTGTTCCCGCTGGTGAAGCCGACCACCGACTGACCCGCCGGACGGCGCGGCGGAGCCCCCTCGGTGACGGATCGTCGCTCCCGAGGGGGCTCCTGTCCCATTTCCGGGCGCGTCACCCGTTCGTACGCATAGGGTCGGCCGCATGGAAGCAGCCCCCGATCTGCGGATCTGCGTCGCCGGCGACTCGTTCGTGCAAGGCGTCGGCGACCTCTCCGGCGGCGGATGGGTCGGTCGCCTCGCGGCCGAGTCCCGCCGCCGGGGCCGACAGTTGACCGCGTACAACCTCGGTGTACGACTGGAGACCTCGGCCGACGTCGCGGAGCGCTGGTACGGCGAGGCGGTCCCGCGCATGCGGCACGCCGACGGCACCGGCATGGTGTTCGCGTTCGGCGTCAACGATGTCAAGGTCGAGCACGGCCGCCGCCGGGTCAAGCATGCCGACAGTGTCGCCAACCTCGACGCGATACTGGACACCGCCACCGGCGCCCGCTGGACCTGCCTGGTCGTCGGCGCACCCCCGGTTCCCGGCGAGGCGAACGACGGCGAGGAGGCGCTCGTCCTGGAGGAGGCGTACGCGAAGACCTGCGCCGCGCGCGGCATCACCTTCGTGCCGCTCCAGCGCGTGCTGCGCGAGGACCCGCAGTGGTGGGCGAGCATCGAGGCGTACGGCGACGGGGCGCACTGCGACTCGGTCGGCTACGCCAAGCTCGCCGGGCTGATCGCCGAGGGCGGCTGGTGGGACTGGTTGGACTCGCTCGCCCGCAGGGGCTGAGCGGGCCGGCCGAAACGGCGCTCAGGGCTTGACGCCCTTCTTCGCCAGCCACGAGCCCGGGTCCACGGCCGCGCCGCCGCCTGGGTGCACCTCGAAGTGCAGGTGCGGGCCGGTGGAGTTGCCGGTGGTACCGACGTAGCCGATCACCTCGCCCGCCGTCACCGAGCCGGAGGTCTTCGCGAATCGCGACTGGTGGCAGTACCAGGTCTGGGTGCCGTCGGGGTGGGTGATCACGATCCGGTTGCCGAACGCGCCCGCGCTGCCGGCGGAGGCTATCTTCCCGGCGGCGGCGGCCTTGATCGGCGTACCGGCGCGCGCCGCGAAGTCCAGCCCGGTGTGCGTGTGCGCCCAACGCGAGCCGCTGTTGCCGAAGCGGCCGGTCAGCGTGTAGTCCGAGGTCGGCAGCACCCATCCGGCGGCCCGCTGGGCCTTCGCGCGCTCGGCCTCGGCCTGCTCGGCCTCGGCCCGCGCCGCCGCCTGCCGCTCGGCCTCCTGGGCCTGCTCGGCCTCGCGGGCCCGCTCCGCCTCCCGCTCCGCCTCCTGCGCGCGTTCGAGTTCCTGCGCCCGCTCCGCCTCCGCTCGTGCGGCCGCGTCCGAGGCCGCCGATTCCTTGGCCTGCTCCCCGGTGGCGCTCAGCGCCGCGCGCTCCTGGGAGCGCGCCGCGACGTCCGCACCACGATCGGCAAGCCGCTGCGCCGTGCCGGGATCGGCGCTCGCCGACCCGGCCGCGTGCTCCCGGCCCGCTCCCGAACCCGCCGTCTGGACGCCGGTGGTGACCGCGACGGCCAACAGTGCGAGGCCCGAGACCACGGTGACCGAGCGACTCGGGCGCAGGCCCTTGAGCCGCGCGACGCGGTCGATCGGCCCGGATGTGGGCGTGGGCGTGGACGGAGCTTCGGGGGAGAGCGGCACGAATACCTCGGGGTTTCGACGACAAGGCCGGGATCAGTGGTAGCAATCCGCCGCATATAGACCAAGTCGTAACGGAGCGGCCACTACGACGCCGCGTAGTAATCCCAGTGCGCTCCCGGGCAGCGCGGATCATCGCTTGCGACAAATCCGGACGAATCCATGTCTACGATGCCGCGTAGGAGATCGCGCGACGAGCGTGACGCAGTTCACCGCGCGACCAGGTTTCACGAAGGGCCCGCCATGAATCGTCTCGGTGAACTCGAAACCCAGGTGATGCTCCGCGTCTGGTGGCTCAATCGCCCGTCGTCGGTGCGCGAGGTGCAGGAGGCGCTGCTGCCGGATCGTGAACCGGCCTATACGACGGTGATGACCGTGCTCGACAAACTCTTCCGCAAGGGCTTGCTGCGCCGCCGCTTGGCCGGTCGGGCCTATCTGTACGAAGCCGTGCGCTCGCGCGACGCGTATACCGCCGAGTTGATGCGCGCCGACTGGGCGGCGGGCGACAGTCGTGCCGGTGCTCTCGTGCACTTCGTCGAGGGCATGACCCCGGAACAGATCGAGGCGTTGCGCGACGCGTTGCGGGTCGCGCTGCCGTGAGTCGACCCGCCTGGAACGCCGGATCGGCCGCGACTTCGGGACTTTCCTGGGCTGACCGGAGGTCTTGTTAATTCGTTCGGCGCAGCCGCAGTGCCCCCGGGGCGCAACTCTGCGTAATCGTATTAATGATCTACGTAAGAAAATGCGGACTTCTGCACAGCGGAACGGAAAGTGGGCCGACATGATGCGAGCGAAAACCCGAGCGAGGCACGCCCTCGCGATGGTCACCGTCGGCGTGACCGCCGCGTTGGGCGCGAACCTGGCCGCGGCCGGCCAGGCGACCGCGGTGCCGCAGCTCCTGCCGCAACCGGTCGAGACGTCGTACGGCACCTCGTACACGACCTCGTCGGGCGTGTCGTACGGGACTTCCCAAGGGTGGACGCTGTGGTCGTCCTCGCGGGTGCCCCCGCCGCTGTCCGGGATGACCGCGCTCGACGACGCGATGGCCGAACTGCGCGCCCGACTCGACCGGATGCGCGAGACGCTCGGGATGGGCGTGCAGAGCACGCTCTCGGGCCTGGGGACCTCCCTGGGCACGACGCTGCCGCCGGGCGTGACCCTGCCGGACCTGCTCGACCTCGCCGACCTCGGCACCGACACGACCTCGGTGGCGCAGCCGATTCAGCCGCCGGCCCCGAAGGCTCCGCCGCCGGTGACGCCGGACAAGCCGCCCGCCCCGCCGGTCGACCCGGCCTCGGCGACGAGGCTGGAATTGCGCCGCACGGCCGACCGCGCGCAGGCCAAGCCCGGTGACACGGTCACCCACACGGTGACCGTGCTGAACTCCGGCAGCGCCGAGACGAAGTCCGCGATCGTGCGCAACGCGTTGCCCGCGGGCGTGAAACCGGTGGAATCCAAGCCGTCGCAGGGTGAATTCGACACCGCGACCGGAGTGTGGAAGACCGGCCTGATCAAGCCCGGCTCCGCGATCACCCTGATTCTCGTGTTCAAGGTTCCGGAAGGCGCGGCGGGATCCGAGATGACCGCTCGTTCGAGTTTCGTCAGCGCACCGGGTGCGAAGCCGGTGATCGGCAACGCGTGCGGCGACGATGCCGAAGCGGCCTGTGCGAGCACGCGCGTGGCCGAATCCGGGACCCGGGAATGACCGGGGGAATCCGTCCATATCCGGCCTGATCACTCCACGATCCGTGGACTGGGTCCGTCGGTATCGGTGCCGGATGTATGAAGAACCAGAGGTCCGGGCGGTGGGAAACCCCGCCCGGACCTCTGCCGTCGGTCCGGGTGTTTCCGCGACCACCCGGGCAGATCGGTGGTAAACAGGGCGGAGCGGCGATGCCTATCGTGATCGCGATAGCGTCAGCCCATGGAAGTGACGATCCGACGTGCCAGAACGTCCGATGTGCGGGCCATTCGTCGCCTTGTGGATGGGTACGTGGGGCTGCGTATCCTCCTCGACAAACCAACTGTCACCCTCTTCGAGGATGTTCAGGAGTTTTGGGTCGCGGAGCGGGACGCGGACAGTGAGGTGGTCGCGTGCGGGGCGCTGCACGTGATGTGGGAAGACCTGGCGGAGGTACGCACTCTCGCGGTGGATCCCGTGTGCCGCGGCTCCGGAGTGGGTCACCTCTTGCTCACCAAACTCCTGGAGACCGCGCGTTGGCTCGGCGTTCGACGGATATTCTGCTTGACCTTCGAGGTCGACTTCTTCGCGAAGCACGGCTTCGTCGAGATCGAGGAGACACCGATCGACGGCGATGTCTACAGTGAACTGATGCGTTCGTACGACGAGGGTGTCGCCGAGTTTTTGGATCTGGAACGCGTCAAACCCAACACCCTTGGCAACACGCGGATGCTGCTCCATCTCTGGCAGTGATCTCGATCCGCGTAGACCGGGCGAGTGTGGTGGAGATCGCGTGCCCCGCGCCGGCGAACCTCTTGACGCTTCTTGCCCGTGACGGTGTGGTGTGCGGTGAAGTCGCAACCACAAACCCGGTAACGTATTGCCGACTCGACGGGTTCCGCGCCGGTGGGTTTGTATTTTCCCGCAGAAAGCGGTTTCCTTTTCTTGAGCTGGTTGTGAACCCTCCCGATGAAAGGGAATCCTGGTGGCACAGAAGGTCCAGATTCTTCTCGTTGACGACCTCGACGGCGGCAAGGCCGATGAGACGGTGACGTTCGCGCTCGACGGTGTCTCCTACGAGATCGACCTGAGCGCCACGCACGCAGAGCAGCTCCGCGCGGCCCTGACGACCTACGTCGAGGCCGGCCGTAAGACCGGTGGCCGGGTCGCCGCTCGCCGCGGCGTCCGCCAGGTGGTCAAGGGTGGTGCCGCCTCCGGCGACACCGCCAAGATCCGCGCCTGGGCCAAGGAGAACGGCTACGACGTGAGCGAGCGCGGTCGCGTGCCGGGCAACATTCGCGACGCCTACGAGAAGGCCCACGCCTGATCGTCGACGCCATCATCGAGCGGTGCCCTCCCCCGATTCGTTCGGGGGAGGGCACCGCTCATGTCGTTTTCCGGGGTCCGGGGGCCGGGGCCGGGATCGGTGTCGGCGTCGTCGCGGCCGGGCCTCAGGCCGGCGCCGGGCGGTGGTGGGTCAGCGGCCTGGGCTCGGTCGCCCGCGGCCTCGGGAACAGCCGTACGTGCTGGCACGCGTGCGCCAACGTGCTCAGCAGCCGGGTCACGTCCGGGAAACGCACGTCCACGTGCAGCACCGCGCCGAGGGCCGCGAGGTCCCCGGCGGGGCACACCCGGCCCGGGTCGACCGGTGGCCGCAACCAGCGCGCGTGCTCCCACGACCGCGGCCACGGTGCCCGCCACGTGGCCGGCCACGGCGACGGCGCGGCCACCGTGTCGCCCTCGCCGTACGCGCGAAGGTCGAGGTCCAGATCGGCCCAGTCCAGCCAGTCCAGCAGCGCGGGCAGGTCGCCCGCGACCCCCGGGGCCACGAAGAACTGGATCCGGCCGGTCCCGGTCGCGGCCACCGGCCCGATCGGGACGCCGAGCCGCTCGGCCCGGTCCAGGGCCCGGACACCGGCCGCGCCGGGCACGTCCAGGACGTCGAACCGCACCCCCGCGGCCAGCCGGACCGGGGCCGACGGGGTGGCCGCCCAGTGGCCCGCGAGCACGCGCGGATCGGTGGTCGCGGCCGCGCTCTCGTGCGCCGGGTCGAGCGATCCCGGACCCGCCGGCCATCCGAGGGCGCGCGCGTACCAGAGGGCCTCGTCCAGCGGGCCGGGTACGACGGGCGCCGAACGGGACGCGAAAACAAGCGTGGCTGCCATAACGTGTTCAACTCCGGGACGACAGCGAGGTTACGAAAGGTGATATGGCAGCCGCAATGAGTGACGCAATGCGAGGGACGGCCGCGCCGGCCCTTCCCCGGCGCCCGCGCGGTTGCCCGTACACCGGTCGTGACCTGCCGGTATACAGCAGGTGTCGTCCGGGGTATGACCCGAACATGGAGGGGACACGGGGAGGCGGAATCCGGGCTCGCGCCGGGTCGGACCGGTGCCGGAAAATACCGCGTTCGCTTCTGGCGTACTCGGAATCGGCCTCAGGACGTGGCCGGCGGGAACACCGACACGCACCATCGGGTTTGACTAGTTGTCCAACGCGGTCCGCAACACGTGGGTCGCACGTCTTCACGGACGAATCGAGCGGTCCTGCGTGCAGGACTAGCATGCGGAAGGACAGGGAGGGGACCGTCCCCGATCTGCACGACCGCTCTGAGGAGCGATAACGATGTTCGAGAGGTTCACCGACCGCGCGCGGCGGGTTGTCGTCCTGGCTCAGGAGGAGGCCCGGATGCTCAACCACAACTACATCGGTACTGAGCACATCCTCCTCGGCCTCATCCACGAGGGTGAGGGCGTCGCTGCGAAGGCCCTGGAGAGCCTCGGCATCTCGCTTGAGGCAGTGCGTCAGCAGGTTGAGGAGATCATCGGCCAGGGCCAGCAGGCTCCGTCCGGTCACATCCCCTTCACGCCCCGTGCGAAGAAGGTCCTCGAGCTGTCGCTTCGCGAGGCGCTCCAGCTCGGCCACAACTACATCGGCACGGAGCACATCCTTCTGGGCCTGATCCGCGAGGGCGAGGGCGTCGCCGCCCAGGTCCTCGTGAAGCTCGGCGCCGACCTCAACCGGGTCCGCCAGCAGGTCATCCAGCTGCTCTCCGGCTACTCGAGCGGCAAGGAATCCGCCGCTCCGGGCGGAAGCGGCCAGGAGGGGACTCCGTCGACGTCCCTCGTGCTCGACCAGTTCGGGCGCAACCTGACCCAGGCGGCGCGCGAGGGCAAGCTCGACCCCGTCATCGGGCGAGAGAAGGAAATCGAGCGGGTCATGCAGGTGCTGTCCCGCCGCACCAAGAACAACCCCGTCCTGATCGGCGAGCCCGGCGTCGGCAAGACCGCCGTCGTCGAGGGCCTGGCCCAGGCGATCGTCAAGGGCGAGGTGCCCGAGACGCTCAAGGACAAGCAGCTCTACACGCTGGACCTCGGCGCGCTGGTGGCGGGTTCCCGCTACCGAGGCGACTTCGAGGAGCGGCTGAAGAAGGTGCTCAAGGAGATCCGCACCCGAGGCGACATCATCCTGTTCATCGACGAGCTGCACACGCTCGTCGGCGCGGGTGCGGCCGAAGGCGCGATCGACGCGGCGAGCATCCTCAAGCCGATGCTGGCGCGAGGTGAGCTGCAGACGATCGGCGCGACCACGCTCGACGAGTACCGCAAGCACCTGGAGAAGGACGCGGCGCTCGAGCGCCGGTTCCAGCCGATCCAGGTCGCGGAACCGTCCCTGCCGCACACGATCGAGATCCTCAAGGGTCTGCGCGACCGCTACGAGGCGCACCACCGCGTGTCGATCACCGACCAGGCCCTGGTGGCCGCGGCGACGCTCGCGGACCGGTACATCTCCGACCGGTTCCTGCCGGACAAGGCGATCGACCTCATCGACGAGGCCGGCTCGCGGATGCGCATCCGGCGCATGACCGCACCGCCGGACCTGCGCGAGTTCGACGAGAAGATCGCCAACGTGCGTCGGGACAAGGAGTCCGCGATCGACGCGCAGGACTTCGAGAAGGCCGCGTCCCTGCGCGACAGCGAGAAGAAGCTGCTCGCCGACAAGGCGAAGCGGGAGAAGGAGTGGAAGGCCGGCGACATGGACGTCGTGGCCGAGGTCGACGAGGAACTGATCGCTGAGGTCCTCTCGACCGCCACCGGCATCCCGGTCTTCAAGCTGACCGAGGAGGAGTCGGCCCGTCTGCTCCGCATGGAGGACGAGCTGCACAAGCGGGTCATCGGCCAGAAGGACGCCATCAAGGCGCTCTCCCAGGCCATTCGGCGCACCCGCGCCGGACTCAAGGACCCGAAGCGTCCCGGTGGTTCGTTCATCTTCGCCGGCCCGTCCGGTGTCGGTAAGACCGAGCTGTCCAAGACGCTCGCCGAGTTCCTCTTCGGCGACGAGGACGCGCTCATCCAGCTCGACATGAGCGAGTTCTCCGAGAAGCACACGGTGTCCCGGCTGTTCGGTTCGCCGCCCGGATATGTGGGTTACGAAGAGGGCGGCCAGCTCACCGAGAAGGTGCGCCGCAAGCCTTTCTCGGTGGTTCTGTTCGACGAGGTCGAGAAGGCCCACCCGGACATCTTCAACTCGCTGCTGCAGATTCTGGAGGACGGTCGCCTGACCGATTCCCAGGGTCGGGTGGTGGACTTCAAGAACACCGTCATCATCATGACGACCAACCTCGGTACGCGGGACATCTCGAAGGGCTTCGGCCTCGGTTTCTCCGGATCGTCCGACGTCAAGACCGGTTACGACCGGATGAAGGCGAAGGTCAACGAAGAGCTGAAGCAGCACTTCCGTCCCGAGTTCCTCAACCGTGTCGACGACACGATCGTCTTCCACCAGCTTTCCGAGGAAGACATCATCCAGATCGTCGACCTGATGATCGCCAAGGTGGACGAGCGGCTGCGCGATCGGGACATGGGCATCGAGCTCCGTCCGGCCGCCAAGGCCCTGCTCGCCAAGCGGGGCTACGACCCGCTGCTGGGTGCCCGTCCGCTCCGGCGGACGATCCAGCGCCAGATCGAGGACAACCTCTCCGAGAAGATCCTCTACGGCGAGCTGCGCTCCGGGTCGATCATCGTGGTCGACACCGAGGGTGAGGGCAAGGACGAGCAGTTCACCTTCGAGGGCATGGAGAAGGCCCCGCTGCCGGACGCGCCGCCCATCGAGGCGACCGGCTCGGGCCCGAACCTGACCAAGGAGTAGTCGGCCGCGGGAGACCGCACACGACGAAGGGGCCGCCCCCGGGAAGTACTACCCGGGGGCGGCCCCTTTTCGCGTGACGACCGTGGTGGACGACCGTCGTCGGCGACCGGCGTGGTGTCCGGTACGACGACCGGCGCGAGGGATCAGCGCACGCCGTCGGCCACGTGCTCGTCGACCCTGTCCGCGCTACCCGACCGGGCCGGCGGCGCGGCCGACTCCGCCGGTTCCGCGGCCGACTCGCGCAGGCCCACCCGGTCGTGCAGCCGGCGCAGGACCCGCGGGGAGTACCACGCGTGCCGACCCAGGAGGCGCATCGCGGCCGGCACCAGCACGCCGCGGACCAGGGTCGCGTCCAGGAGGATCGCCAGCGCCGCGCCGAAGCCGAACAACTGCAGGAAGCTCACGCTGCTGGTCAGGAAGGCCACGAAGGTCACCGCGAGCAGCGCGGCGGCGGTGGTGACGATCCGTCCGGTGCGGCCCAGGCCGTGCCGGACCGCGTCCTCGTCGGATTCGCCGGCGTCGTGCAGTTCCTTGATCCGGCTGGTCACGAACACCTCGTAGTCCATGGACAGGGCGAACGCGATGCAGAACAACAACACCGTCATCGACGTGTCCATGGGCAGCGGTGTGAAGCCCAGCAGGCCGGAGAGATGCCCGTCCTGGAAGACCCACACGGTGACGCCGACCGCGGCCACGATGCTGATTCCGTTCAGGAGCAGCGCGCGCAGCGGTTGCAGGATGCTCCCGGTGAACAGGAACAGCAGGACGAACGTGCTGAGCACGATCAGCCCGAAGGCCAGCGGCAGCCGGTCGCCGATCGAGGTCTTGGTGTCGACCAGGCGCGCGTCCGTGCCGCCGACCAGGGCCTCGGTGCGCTCCGGCGCCGGGATCGAGCGGACGTCGCGGACCAGGTCCTGCGCGGCGTCCGACTTGGCGGGCAGTGTGGTGATCACGGACAGCAGGCGGGCGTTCGGCCGGATCCGGTCGGGGCCCGCGCTGTCCACCCGGGTGACGCCGGGCAGCGCGGCGAGGCGCGCGGCGTAGCCGTCCACCGGGGCCTCGGCGCCGGTGCCGAGCAGCACCACGTCCAGCGTGCGGGTGTCGTCGAGGCTGTAGTCCGCGCGCAGCGTGTCGCCGACCTGGCGGGCCTCGGTGCTGGTCGGCAGGACCCGCTCGTCGGGCGTGCCGAACTTGACCCCGAGCAGCGGCGACGCGGCGAACAGCAGCACCGCCACCACCGGCAGCGCGGTGAGCGCGGGCCGGCGGGTGACGAAGCCGGCGAGCCGCGACCACATCGGTGCCTCCGCGCCCTGGACCCCCTTGACGCCCTTGATCCGCATCGACTCGACGCGCGGCCCGAGCACGGTCAGCAGGGCCGGCGCGACGATCAGCGCGGCGAGCGCGGAAATGGCCACCACGCCGATGCCCGCGTAGGCGAAGGAGCGCAGGAAGTACTGCGGGAAGACCAGCAGCACGGCGAGCGCGGCGGCCACCGTCGCGGCGGAGAACAGGATCGTGCGACCCGCGGTGCGCAGCGTGCCGACCACCGCGTCGTGCAGGTCGTGGCCGGCGTGCAGCAGTTCGCGGTGTCGGGCCACGATCAGCAGCGCGTAGTCGATCGCCAGCCCCAGGCCCAGGGCGGTGGTGAGGTTGATCGAGAAGATGGAGACGTCGGTGAGGCTGCCGAGGACGTACAGCTCGGCGAAGGTACCCATGATCGCGATGAAGCCGATCACCAGCGGGACCAGGGCGGCGATCAGGCTGCCGAAGGCCAGCACGAGCAGCAGCAGGGTCAGCGGAACCGCGATCGACTCGGCGATCGCCAGGCTCTTGCCGACCTGGCCGTTGACCGCCGGGCCGATCGAGGCGTCGCCGCCTATGCGCACCTTGAGCGGACTGTCCGGGGGCAACTGGGCGCTCTTGGGCAGTTCGCTGACGTCTTCCTCGACCGAATGGGCGACGAGCAGCGCGCCGCGGCCCCCGTCGGCCTTGAGGCCGGGTGCATTGGTGGTCCAGTACGAGGCCACCTGGTCGAAGCCCGGCGCGGCGGCGAGGGCCGCGGTGAGCCGGCGGCCGGCGTCCGCGACGGCGGGTGTGTCGACGCCGGAGCCGTCCTTGGCGCGTACCTCGACCACCAGGTTGGGTTGGCCGCCGAAGGTGTCCTCGATCTCGTCCTGGGCCCGCGTCGAGGCCGAGTTCGGCGCGTCGAAGCCGCCCGACTGGAGCTTGCCGAAGGCGCCGAAGCCCACCCCGGCCGCGACGAGCAAGAGCAGTCCGCCGACCACGAGCACCATGCGGGCCCGGCGGAATACGAGATCCCCTAGTCGTTCGAGCATGATCATCGACCTTCCATGTGGTCCCCGGGGGACGGAGGTGCCAGGGTTGGGCAAAACGATGTTGACGCCGATAACAATGTTGGCATTGATAACTTGGCATTGAATGTGCGCAGTGTCAACATGGGGTTGGATCGAACGGAGAACCATGGCAAGCGAGCAAGCCGCCGGCATCTCGGGTCGTCGCGGATACCACCACGGCGACCTGCGCAACGCGCTGACCGAGGCCGCCGTGGAACGGGCCCGGGCGGGCGGCCCGCAGGCGATCGTGCTGCGTGAGGCGGCGCGGGCGACGGGAGTGTCCTCCACCGCCGCCTACCGGCACTTCGCCAACCACCACGAGCTGGTCGTGGCGGTCAAGGATCGCGGCCTGGCGCTGCTCGCGGCGGCGATGCGGGCCGAGTTGGCGAACGGCGAGCCGTGCCCGGACCCGGGCGACGAGGCGATGCGCCGGCTGCGCGCCGCGGGGCTCGGCTATGTGCGCTTCGCGTTCGCCGAGCCCGGCCTGTTCCGGACCATCTTCTACGGGGCCGGCGAGGGCGAGTCGATGGTCGGTCGTCGGCAGGCGGCCCAGGCCGCGGGCGAGGCCGAGGGGCAGCTGCCCGGCACGCCGGACCAGTCGGAGGAGTCCTACGCGCTGATGTCGCAGGCGCTGGACGAACTGGTCGAACTCGGTCGGCTGCCGGCCGAGCGGCGCGAGTACTCGGACGTGGTGATGTGGTCCGCGGTGCACGGCCTGAGCGTGCTGCTGCTCGACACCGAACTGGCCCATCTCCCGGACGGGATCAAGGCGGACATCGTCCGGCGCGGGCTGGATGTGGCCCTGAGCGGCCTCTAGAGGCCCGCCGCGGCATCCCCCATTAGGGCCCGTCCGACGGGCGCCGACGGTCGGGCGCTCGCAGGATCGAAGGCATGAGCGCCGACTTCGCCGACAAGACCGCCATCGTCACCGGTGCCGCCTCGGGCATCGGAGCGGCCATCGCCCGCAGACTGGCCGCCGACGGCGCCGACGTGGTGGTCGCCGACCTCGACGACGTCGGCGCGACCCGCGTGGCCGCCGAGATCGAGGCGGCCGGCGGCAGCGCCCGGGGGATGCGCGTGGACGTGGCCGATCCGGAGTCCTGCGCGCTGCTGGTGCGCGCGGCGGTGGAGGCGTTCGGCGGGCTGCACCTCGCGGTCAACAACGCCGGCATCACCGGTCCGCACGCGCACACCGGCGAATACCCGCCGGACGGCTGGCGCAAGGTGATCGACATCAACCTCAGCGGCGTCTTCTACGGCATGCGCCGGCAGATCCCGGCGATGCTGGAGTCCGGCGGTGGCGCCATCGTCAACATGGCCTCGATCCTGGGCTCGGTCGGCTTCCCGAACGCGGTCGGCTACGTGGCCGCCAAGCACGGCGTACTCGGCCTGACCAAGACCGCCGCGATCGAGTACGCGCAGCGCGGCATCCGGATCAACGCGGTCGGCCCGGGCTTCGTGGAGACCCCGCTGCTCGAGGAGTCCGACGCCGAGGCGCACGCCGCGCTGGCCCGGCTGCACCCGATGGGCCGACTCGGCACGGTCGACGAGGTGGCCGACCCGGTCGCCTTCCTGCTCTCCGATCGGGCCGCGTTCATCACCGGCAGTTACCACCTGGTGGACGGCGGCTACACCGCGCCGTAGCCCGGCCCAGCGGATACCCCCACCCCGTAATCCATTCGGTTGGCGAACAATAGTCTGACAAGTGACGTCGCCGGCCCGCCGTGCCACCCGAGCACCACCCGTGTCATCACTGGGGGCCGGTACGCCGGAAAGGGAGAAACCCATGAAGGCCGTCCAATACGTCGAGTTCGGCAAGCCGGTCGAGGTGCGGGAGATCCCCGCGCCCGAACCGGGCCCCGGTCAGGTACTGCTCGAGGTCACCGCTGCCGGCGTCTGCCACTCCGACATCTTCGTGATGAGTCAGCCCACCGGAAGCTTCGGTCCCGACGCCCCGCTCACCCTGGGCCACGAGGGCGCCGGCATCGTCGCCGCGCTCGGCGACGGGGTCACCGGCGTCGAACTCGGCGACGCGGTCGTCGTCTACGGACCGTGGGGCTGCGGCACCTGCCACGCGTGCGCACAGGGCAAGGAGAACTACTGCGCTCGCGCCGCCGAACTGGGCATCCGGCCGCCGGGACTGGGCGCGCCGGGCGCGCTCGCCGACTACGTGCTGATCGACGACGCCCGCCACCTGGTGCCGATCGGCGACCTGGACCCGGTGCAAACCGTTCCGCTCACCGACGCCGGCCTGACGCCGTACCACGCGATCAAGCGCTCGCTGGACAAGCTCTACGCGGGCAGCACCACCGTGGTCTTGGGCGTCGGCGGCCTCGGCCACATCGGCGTGCAACTGCTGCGCGCGCTCTCCGCCACCCGGGTGATCGCGCTGGACGTGAGCGAGGACAAACTGGAGCTGGCCCGGGCGTCCGGCGCACACCTGGCGATCAAGTCCGACGACAAGGCCGCCGACATCGTCCGGGAGGCCACCGACGGCCTCGGCGCACAGCTCGTGCTCGACTTCGCCGGCGTGCAACCCACCGTCGACCTGGCCGCGAAGTGCGCGGCCACGGAGAGCGACCTGACCATCGTCGGCATCGGCGGCGGCACCCTCCCGGTCGGCTTCGGCCTGATCCCGTTCGAGTGCTCGGTCAGCACGCCCTACTGGGGCACGCGGGCCGAGCTGATCGAGCTGATCGACCTGGCCCGGCGGGGCGCGGTGAGCGCGCACGTGGAGAGGTTCCCGCTCGACCAGGCGCCGGACGTGTACGACCGGCTGCACCACGGCCGGATCAACGGCCGCGCGGTGCTCGTCCCGGGCGCCTGACCCGCCCGCCACCGCGCCGGGATGCCTCGGCCGGAATACCTGGCCGGGGTATTCGGTTCTGCCGGGTGTCCGACGCCGTCACGAGCATCGCGAAGGGAGCCACCGTGACGCTGACCCTGGAGAACTACCGAGTAGCCGAGGCACTGGTCGAGTGGCGCGACCCGCTGGGCGCGCTGCGCCTCCTGGAGCCGGTGCTCGAGGAGGAGCGCGACAACGTGGCCGTGCAGCAACTGGCCGGTCGGGCGTACTTCCTCTCGCTGCAACTGCGCCGGGCCGAGGAGACGCTGCGCCGGGTGATCGAGCTGGACCCGTGTGACGCGTGGGCCACGCACGCGCTCGGCCGGACCCTGGAGCGGGCCGGTCGCGGCGCCGAGGCCGCGCCGTTCCTGCGACTCGCCGCGGCGATGAACCCGGAGCCGGAGTACACCGCGGCGGCCGCGAGGTACGCCGACTGACGCTTAGCCCGACGAGGCGGTGGACCGACGGTCCGCCGCCTCGTTCGTGCCCGGACCGGCGAACGGCCAGGCGGCCCAGGTGAGCGCGAGGAGCAACTGGGCGGCCACGTAGGTGGGCATCACCACCGCGTCCTGACCCGGCACCAGGTCCACGTCGGCGATGCCCAGGGCGATCACCGCGTCCGAGAGCAGGAACAACGCGCCGCCGATCCCGGTCCGCCGGCTCACTCCCGCGGCCCCGACCGCCATCGCGGTGAGCAGCAGGCTGTATCCGAGCACCGGCACCAGCAGGTCGTCCAGACCGCGCCACACCAGCGCCATCATCGCGGCCCACGCGAGCAGGTATCCGACGGCCGTCCGGGCCCGGAACGTGCCGCCCAGGCGCCGGAAGGCGATCAGGTAGCACACGTGCCCGACCGCGAACCCGGCCATGCCGACCATGAAGGTCGCGTCGTGGTCCACGAGCAGCCCGACGTCGCCGACGAACCCGCCCACGAGCGCGCCGATCGCCGGCCCCCGAACGCGCTCGGCGCCGGGCCGGGCGGCCACGCACACGAAGGCGATCAGCACCGGCATCAGCAGCGTCTTGGTGACCCAGCGGGGCCCGTCGACATCGGTCGCGGCGAACACCGTGTCGGCGACGCCGAGCGTCAGGTACGCCGCGACCAGGGCGCGTGCCCTCACGCGGTCGCCCGGGCGACGCTCGCGGGCTCGGCCGCCTCGACCGCGGGCTGCCAGCCGGGACCACGAAACACCCGGCCGAACCGCGTCCGCCAGCCGCGCGCCGCCCGGACGTCACGTGCGATGGCCGCGTACTCGTGGAAGGCCACCCGCAGCGGGTTGTACGTCTCGATGTTCTTGGTGAGCCCGTAGTCCACCGGCTCGCCCTCGGGCTCGAAGCTGCGGAACAGGCGGTCCCACAGGATCAGGATGCCGCCGTAATTGCGGTCCAGGTACTGCCGGTTCGAGCCGTGGTGCACACGGTGGTGCGAGGGCGTGTTGAGGACGAACTCGATCGGCTTCCAGAGCTTGTCGATCCGCTCGGTGTGGATCCAGAACTGGTAGAGCAGGTTGATCGAGAAGGAGGTGACCACCATCGTCAGCGAGAAACCGAGCAGCAACATCGGCCCGATGAACACGATGTGGTGCGCCCCGGTCCAGGTCTGCCGCAGCGCGGTGGAGAGGTTGTAGTGCCGGCTGGAGTGGTGCACGACATGACTGGCCCACAGCAGCCGGATCTCGTGTCCGGCGCGATGCTCCCAGTAGTAGAAGAAGTCGACGCCGACGATCACCAGCACCCACGCCCACCACGTGTTCCCCACCCGCAGCGGGGTCAGCTCGTGCAGCCCGTCCCAGGCCAGGACGGTCAACAACCCCCACCCGAGCCCGGCCGCGATGCTGCCGAGACCCATGGTCAGGCTCGTCGCGGTGTCCTTCACCGCGTACCCGCGCTCGTCGTCGTCGGGGGCGAAGCGGTACGACACCCATTCCACGACCATGAGCAGGGTGAAGGCCGGAATGGCGAACACCGTGAGGTCCATGCCTCGGACCCTACTGGCGAGTAACGCCCGGTGGAAGAGGTGATTTCCCGCGAATTTCCCGAACCGTGCCCCGAGCGGGGCGAAGCCCCCGGACGCCGCCGGAGAAAGGCACCGGGAGACGATCGGGGGCTTCGCGGAGCCGGCCGGACGGCCCTACATGTTCGTGTTCTTGTTCTTGTCCAGCCGTTCGCCCTTGCCGTCGAGGACCTGCACCTTGTCCCCGTCGTGCAACTCGATCCGCTCGCGACGGACCTCCTCGGTCACCCGCTGCTCGCCCTGCACCCTCTTGGAGACGAGCCGGATGCGCTCGACCGGGACGACCTCCTTGCGGACGACCACACGTTCGGCGTGCAGCACGATCTCGTGCGCGTTCTCACGCATGTCCGGCCCGTCCAGCGCGGCACGGCGATTGGAGTTGTCGATCGGTTCGCGAACGATCTCCCACTCCTCGTGCGTCACCGGGACGACCTTGTCCACGCGCTCGGTCTCGATCACCTTGCGCAGCGCCGCGCGCCCGGCCTCGATCGTCTCGACGTGCACGTCCAGCCGCTCCTCGGAGCGGGTCATCGCGTCGTCGGAACCGGCCTTGGCGGACATCGCCGCGCCCCGGGCCGTGCCCGAGTCGGCCGAGGTCGAACGGGTCGTGGTCGAGGAGGACATGCCCGCCTTGGCGGTGTCCGCCTCCATCGCCGGCCGACCGGTCGCGGTGCCGGAGGCCGCGGCCGTGGTCGCGGCGGGCGTACCGATCCGCGTCGGCGGGTCGTTGGTGCGCACCGACGGGTCGTGCTTGCCGGTCAACTCCTCGAAGCCGTTGTCCGAGCCCGCGAGCTGCGACTTGGACATGTCCGGATGCCGGCGCGTCTCGGCCGCGCCGGCGGCACCGGCTGCTCCGCCGGCCGTACCGGCGGTCCCGGTGCCCTCGGTGGTCCCGGTGCGCGTCATGCCGGTCGACGGCGTGACGCTGTAGTGCCGATAGAGGCGAGCCTCCTCCTCCGGCGACAGGTGCTCGTCGGTGCCCAGGCTCGGCGCCTCCTTGACGAGTTCCTTGTCGAAGGGCACACGCAGGTCGTCGCCTTGCATGTCGGCCGGGCCCAGCGGCACGAAGCTCTCGCGGCCGCCGAACATGCCGGTCTTGACGGTGACCCACTCCGGCTCGCCGGTGCGGTCGTCCAGATACACCTGGCCGATGGTCCCGATCTTGCTGCCTTCGGAATCGACGACCTTGCGGCCGATCAGTTCCTGCGGGGTGACGTTCGTCTTCACGAGCCAACGCTCCTGTTCCCGGCGCCGCGACAGGGATGTCGCGACACGGCGGTCGTCGTGTGGGAGCTCCGCTCACCAGCAGACGGCTAATCGGCCGATGCGACAACCGGAGCCGGTCGGGGCGGCGCCCGCCGGGCACCCGTGAAGGGCTGCCAGCAGCGGGAATTCGAGCGGTGATGGATTGTCGGCGAGGACCGTGGATTCACCCGAGTGGGTGAGTGACCGCCGGGGGTCGGCCGGTTACCGGCCGGGCGGACGGGACCGTGGGGTCCCGAGCCCGGGGGCGATCCACCGGGGCGTCGTCCGACAGGATTCGAGCCGTGTGGGAGATCACCGATCACGACGAATTGCTGCGCCGCTGCGATGGTGACGCGATGTGTGTCCGGACCGCGCAGGGGCTGACCGGCGGGCGCCGGGCCTGGGCCGACGCGGACGGAGCGGCCGTGGTGGTGGCCGGGGCCGAGCTGTGCCGACACGACCGGCCGGCGGTGCACGGGCCGCCCGAGGCGCTCGTGTGTACGACGGGCTCGGGATGACCTATCGGCCGGTCAAGGCCGCCGGGCGGTCGGGGCGGGCGGGCTGACGCGACGGGTGGGGCGAGTAGGGCCGGTGGGGCGGGTGGGGTGCTCGGCGGGGCATCCGGCGGCGGATGTGTGGTGCGCGTATATCCCGGTCGAGGCCGTCGCGATTTGTAGGCTTTCGGTATGACCATGACGATCCGCCCGGCGACCGCTCGGGATCTGTCCGGGCTGTTGGCGCTGTATGCCGAGTTCCATCCCGACGACGTGCCTCTGCCGATCGAGGACGCCCATCTGATCTGGGCGGACATCGCCACCCAGCGCGGTCGCACGGTGTTGGTCGCCGATCTGGACGGCATGGTGGCGGGCACCGCCGACTGCGCGGTGTTGCCCAACCTCACGCGGAGTGGCCACCCGATCATGTTCGTGGAGAACGTCGTGGTGGCGTCGACCCACCGGCGACGCGGAATCGGCCGCCGACTGCTGGTCGCCGCCGGCACGGTCGCCGCCGACGCGGGTTGCTACAAGGTGCAACTCCTGTCGGCGGACAGCGCCGAGGTGCTCGCGTTCTATCGGGCCTGCGGCTTCGAGGGCGAGTCGGCGCAGGGCTTTCGCCGCTACCTGCGCGGATCCGCCTCCGGGAACGCGCGCTAGATTCGCCGGTTCATCGGCCGGTGCGCCACGGCCCGCCGGGGGAGCCTTCCGGGGGATCGACCGGTCCGTTGCGCAGCCAGCCGGTGCCTCGGCAGTGCGGGCAGCGGGTGCCGGCCCAGATCGTCGACACCTCGCGGTGTCGGCTGCGGTAGACCCGGCCGGAGGTGTCCAGGCCGGTGCCCTGGCAACCCATGCACTGGATCGCGTCGCCCGCCGTGGGCTCGTCGCGCCCGGAGTCCTCCGTCACCGCGTCCCCCTTCGATCCTCGGTGTGCGCCCGCGACCGAGCCGCATCGCGTTCCGTAGCCGGCGCGTGTACGTCCAGTATTCGCGGGTGGCTCGCCGCGCGCCGGGATTCGGGGCAAAAGGTTCCCGGGCGGGTTCCGGCGGCGGAGGTGGCGATCCGTCCGGCCGGGGGGCCGCCGGGCTCCCGGGCGTCGGTCGACGCCGGCCGGTTCGGGGCGAGGTACGGAAATGCGTTTTCCTGCGGGCTTCGTTACGTTGGAAAAGAATGGATATGGATGTCGAAATGTCGCCGTGCCCACTCGGATGATCGACTCGGTTTTCGATCGCATTGTCGAACGTGGTTCGGGGGCAATTCGGACCGCTAATTTTCCCGATGATATTATCGGGCGGATCGGTGTGCGGGACGACTGGAGTTCGGGGGCAGGACGATGGCCGTAGGAAGCACCTTGGCCGAAAAGAATGAGGCCGAGGGCGCGGCGAATATCGATCCGGAAATGTCGCGAAATAGGCCGTGGCAGCGGCTCGACGCGCGGACCGGATGGGCGATCGCCGTCGTGCTGGTGCCGGCCCTGTTGCTCGGGCTGGCCGGCTTCCGGCGGCGCTGGATCGGCGACGACGGACTGATCTTCGTTCGCGTCTCGCAGCAGATCCTGGACGGGAACGGGCCCAACTTCAACGTGGGCGAGCGCGCCGAGGCGGCGACCTCGACGCTCTGGCCGTGGCTGCTCGCGCTGGTCGGCGGGGTGACCGGGATCGACCTGGTCACCATCGCGGTGTACGGCTCGCTGCTGTGCGCGGTCGGCGGTCTGGCGCTCGCGACCGCGGGAACCCGACGGCTCTACCTCGACCTCCCGGGCGGCGGATGGCCCCTGCCCGCAGGTGCGTTGGCGATCGCCGCGCTGCCGCCGTTCTGGGACTTCGCCACATCCGGCCTGGAGATGGGGCTGATCTTCGTCTGGCTGGGCACGAGTTGGTGTCTGCTGGCCCGACTGGACCGCAACTCCTCGTTCGCGCGCCAGGCGTGCACCTCGTTCGCGCTCGGCATGGGTGTGCTGGTCCGGCCCGACCTCGCGCTGGGCACGATCGTGTTCGCGGTGGCCGCGTGGCTGCTGCTGCGGCCGACCGGCAGGCGGTTGGCCGTGCTCGCGGTGTTCGGCGGTCTGCTGCCGGTGCTCTACCAGATCTTCCGGATGGGCTACTACGGCGTCCTGCTGCCCAACACGGCGATAGCCAAGGAGGGCACCAAGACCGACGTCGGTCGCGGATGGACCTACTTCGAGGACTACGCGAGCCCGTACAACATCTGGGCACCGCTGCTGCTGACCGCGGTCGCGGTCGGGCTGCTGGCCACGATCGGCCGTTCGGTCGGCGACTTCGAGCGCTATCGCATCCGGGTGCTGACCGCGACCGCCCTGGTCGTCGGCACGGTGCTGCTCGGCTACGTGATCGTGGTCGGCGGCGACTTCATGCACGCCCGTCTGTTGCTGCCGGGCACGTTCGCGTTCCTGCTGCCGGTCCTGGTGCTGCCGTTGCAGCGGCTGTACGCGGGTACCGCGGCGGGGCTGGCCGCGTGGTCGCTGGTCTGCGCGGCCTCGATGCGGGTGCCGTACCAGGGCTTCGGGCCGAAGAACATCGAGGACACCCGCTCGTGGTACGTGACCTGGACCGGCGAGGAGAACCCGGTCACCTCGAAGGTCTATCGGGACGCGTTCGTGAAGCGGCTCGAAGGGGTCGGCACGGAGTGGAACAAGGACATCGCGACGCCCGGGGCGCAGTTCGTCTATCTGACCTACTACCACGAGCCCGACAAGTTCTGGATGTTGAACTTCGACTTCCGCTCCGCACCGCTCAAGTACCACGTCCCGATCACCGACTCGGTGGTCTACGGCGCCCTCGGGCAGCCCGCGGTGCTGGTGCCGACGTCGGGTCTGGCGATCGACATCTTCGGTCTGGCGAATCCGCTCGGCGCGCACCTGGACCTCGACTATCGGACCCGGTCCGGGCACGACAAGCTGACCTACATCGAATGGATTCTCGCCGACTTCACCCAGCCGGGTACGCAGCTGGACCTGCGCAATGTCGATCCGGCCAAGGTCGAGGCGGCCCGCCGGGCATTGAACTGCGGCGGTATTCGCGAACTCCAGCAGGCGACCCGCGAACCCATGTCGGTATCGCGGTTCTGGAAGAACCTCACCGGGTCGGTGAAACGGAACTCGATGCGGATTCCGACGAATCCGATCGACGCGGAGAAGAAGTACTGCCGCTGAGCGGCCCGGCGGGCAACCGGTACACGCCCGCCGCCAACGGCTCGACCAGGCCGTCCGCGACCAGCCCGTCCAGTGCCCGCGCGCGTTGGACGGGCTCGTCCCACGCCGCGTCCAACGCGGACTGCGACACCGGTCCGGGGCTATCCCGCAGCACCGCGAGCAACCGCCCGCGGACCTGCCGGTCGGTGCCCGCGTAGGTCTGGCCCCGGCGCGGCGGGCCCTCGTACGCGGGCTTGCCCGCCAGGCGCCACGCGCACAGCGCGGCGACCGGACAGCCCACACACTTGGGCGACTTCGCCGTGCACACCAGCGCACCGAGCTCCATGATCGCCACCGCCCAGGTCGCGGCGGTCTCCGCGGCGGCGGGCAGCAGCGTGGTCGCGGTACGGCGCTCGGCCGGCGTCGTGGCCTGCGGGGGGTACTCGACGCCGTCGATCGCCCGGCCGATCACCCGGCGCACGTTGGTGTCCAGCACGATGTGGCGCTGCCCGAACGCGAACGAGGCGACGGCCGCGGCGGTGTACTCGCCCACCCCGGGCAGCGCGAGCAGGTCCGCGTGGGTGGAGGGGACCTCGCCGTCGTGGCGTTCGACCATCGCGACCGCCGCGCCGTGCAGCCGCAGCGCGCGGCGCGGGTAGCCGAGCCGGCCCCACATCCGCACCGCCTCGCCCGGCTCGTCGGCGGCCAGCGCGGCCGGTGTGGGCCAGCGCCGCAGCCAGGCCTGGTAGACCGGCAACACCCGGACCACGGGGGTCTGTTGCAGCATGAACTCGCTGACCACGACCGCCCACGCGGAAGCGTCGGGGGTTCGCCAGGGCAAATCGCGTCGATGGGCCGAATACCAGTCGAGGATCGGCTCGTGCAGTGCGTGTGACATCTCTCCCCGATCCTCGCACGTTATGGGCGGTCACTCGGGCGAGTGACGGTGGCTTCTGCCCGCAAATGCCGGAATAGGCCTGCGACCAGGGCTTCTTCGGGCACGACACGGCGAGAAATTCCAACGCGTCGGACGGTGTGGCTACACCGGACGGCGTAACGATCTCCCCTAGAGTTTGCGCGTGGACTCGATGCGCCGTCCCGTGGGTCACCTGCCGTCAACCGTGTATTGGCGTCGGCGGGTCGTCGTGCTGCTCGCCCTCGCGCTGTTGATCGCGCTGGTGGCCTGGGCATGCACTGCCGGTGGGGACTCCGACGACAAGAAGAACGCCGCGGACAAGAAGCCGGCCCCGAGCGGCTCGGCCTCGCCCGATCCGAGCGCCATCACGCCGGGGCCCAACCCGACCAATGGCGCCAATCCGCCGATCCCGGGCGGTGGCACCGGTACGCCCGGCGCGGGGACCTCCGGCGCGTCGGCGGGCACGTCCGGCCAGCCCGGCGGGCAACCCGTCCCGAGCGGCGGGCAGTCCGCGGGTACCGCGGGCAACTCCGGCGCGGCGAGTTCCGGCGGGAAGGCCGCGCCGAACGGCGGCACGTGGTGCACGCCGAACATGATCCGGGTGCAGATCCAGCCGGTGGACGCGGGCAAGACGGCCTACAACGCCTCGCAGAACGTGGCGCTCAAGCTGATCGTCACGAATCAGACCGGGCCCACCTGCTACGTCGACCTCGCGCCGAGCCGCGCCTACATCGAGGTGCTCTCCGGCCCCGAGCGGCTGTGGAGTTCGGCCGACTGCGTCGCCGGCGCGGCCACCGACGTGCGGCAGTTGCAGCAGGGCGACGCGCAGGCCGTCTCGATCACTCGCGACTGGTCCTGGACCCGCTCCAACGCCGCGCAGTGCGCGACCAACGGCGGGCAGAGCAAGGCCGCGCCCGCGGACAAGGCCGCCTACCGCGCGAAGGGCACGCTGGCGGGCCTGGAGCCGTCCGGCGAGTTCGTGTTCACCGCGGCGGTGGGCAAGTAGCGGCGATCCGCATCCGAACGACGAAGGAGGGCCCCGGCGCTTGCGCCGGGGCCCTCCTTCGTCGTGTGTGCGACGTCGTGACGTGCGGAGCCCGGGGCTACACGTAGCGCTCCAGGATCGAGGACTCGGCGAGTCGGGACAGCCCCTCGCGCACGCTGCGCGCGCGGGCCTCGCCGACGCCGTCCACGGCCTGGAGGTCGTCGACACTGGCCGCGAGCAGCTTCTGCAGACCGCCGAAGTGCTCCACGAGCCGCTCGATCACCACGGGTGGTAGCCGGGGGACCTTCGCCAGCAGTCGGTAGCCGCGCGGGCTGACCGCCGAGTCGAGCACCTCGTGCCCCGAGGTGAAGCCCAGCGCGCGGGCCACGGTCTGCAGGTCGAGCAGGTCCGCGTGGGCGAGACCGTCCAACTCGGCGAGCACGTCGGCCTCGGTCCGGCCGCGCTTGATCGCGCGCTCGGGCACGTAGTCGCGGGCGACCAGCTTGCGGTCGTCCTCGACGCCCGCGATCAGCTCCTCCAGTTGCAGCGAGAGCAGACGCCCGTCGACGCCCAATTCGGTGACGTAGCCGTCGATCTCGCGGGCGATCAGGCGCACCATCTCCAGTCGCTGGGACACCGCGCACACGTCCCGCACGGTGACCAGGTCCTCGATCTCCAGCGCGGACAGCGTGCCCGACACCTCGTCGAGCCGCAGCTTGTAGCGCTCCAGCGTGGCGAGCGCCTGGTTGGCCCGGGACAGGATCGCCGCCGAGTCCTCCAACACGTGTCGCTTGCCGTTGACGTAGAGCGCGATCAGGCGCATGGACTGGCTCACCGAGACCACCGGGTAGCCGGTCTGCTTGTTGACCCGCTCGGCGGTGCGGTGCCGGGTGCCGGTCTCCTCCGTCGGGATCGACGGGTCCGGGACGAGTTGCACGCCCGCCCGGACGATCTTCGTGCACTCGCGGTCGACCACGACCCCGCCGTCGAGCTTGCACAGCTCGCGCAGCCGGGTCGCGGAGAACTCGACGTCCAGCACGAAACCGCCCGTGGAGAGCGCCTCCACCGCCTTGTCGAAACCGAGCACGATCAGGCCGCCGGTGTTGCCCCGGAGAATGCGCTCCAGGCCGTCGCGCAGGGCGGTGCCCGGGGCCACGGATTGCAGCGCGGCCCTCACGAGGGCCGCGTCGGCACTCGTGCCCTTGTCGGTCCGGTCATTCGTAGCCACAGAACTCCCCGTGGTCGTTGCCATCCTCGGCCGGCCATCGGCCGTCACCCGGGCATTTGCTCCGGTATGCACGGCCGGGAGCGCCTCAGGACCTGCGGTCGACACAGGTCGGCCGCTACGTCGGAAGATCGGTGGAAAAGTCTAGTGCCTCCCGACCGCCGACCGGTCGCCTTATCCGGCCCGAAGCCGTGTTTCGGCACAGGTCGCGCATGCCGTTCCGCTTGTCGAGTATCTCCGAGGCGACGCCCGGTCACTCCTCGGGGCACCCGGAAAGTTGTCGGCCGGCATCGGAGCGTCCCGCCGGTGTCCCCTCCGGGTCCGCTTCCCGGGGTGCCGGCGGGTCGGCCCGTCACTCGCGATCGGGCTTTCGCTCGCGGTGCGACACCAGGTTGAACGCGCGCAGCGCCTCGCGGATGTCGGCCACCTCGATCACCTTCATGCCCTTGGGGACCTTGCCGGGGTCGGGCGGCACCAGCGCGTGGGTGAAGCCGAGCCGGAACGCCTCGGCGAGCCGGCGCTGCACGCCGGTGGCCCGGCGGATCTCGCCCGCGAGGCCGACCTCGCCGATCGCGACCAGCTTGGACGGCAGCGGGTGGTCGGCGGCGGCGCCCGCGAGCGCGAGGGCCGCGGCCAGGTCGGCGGCCGGTTCGGTGAGCTTCACGCCGCCGACGGTGGCGGTGTAGATCTCGGTCTTCTCCAGGCGGACCCCGCCGCGCCGCTCGAGCACCGCGAGCACCATGCCCATCCGGGCCGAGTCCAGCCCCGAGGTGGCCCGACGCGGGGTGGGGATCTGCGACGGCGCCACCAGTGCCTGTACCTCGACCACCAAGGGGCGCTTGCCCTCCAGGGTGACCGTGACGCAGGTGCCGGAGACCGGCTCCTGGCGCTGGGTCAGGAACAGGCCGCTGGGGTCGGTCAGGCCGGTGATGCCCTCGTCGTGCAGCTCGAAGCAGCCGACCTCGTCCGCCGTGCCGTAGCGGTTCTTGATCGCGCGGACCAGGCGCAGCCGGGCGTGTCGGTCGCCCTCGAAGTGCAGCACGACGTCGACCAGGTGCTCCAGCAGGCGCGGGCCGGCGATCGAGCCGTCCTTGGTGACGTGGCCGACCAGGACGGTGGCGATGTTGCGTTCCTTGGCGATCCGGATCAGCGCGCCGGTCACCTCGCGGATCTGCGACACGCCGCCGGGCGCGCCGTCGATCGCGGGCGAGGCGATGGTCTGTACCGAGTCGACCACCAGCAGCGCGGGCTTGACCGCGTCGACGTGGCTGATCAGCGCGGCGAGGTCGGTCTCGGCGGCGAGGTAGAGCTCCTCGTTCAGCGCGCCGATCCGGCCCGCGCGCAGTCGGACCTGGGCGGCCGACTCCTCGCCGGTGATGTAGAGCGTGCGCGCGGCGGGCGAGGCGGACTTGCTCGCCACATCCAGCAGCAGGGTGGACTTGCCGACCCCGGGCTCGCCCGCGAGCAGCACGACCGCGCCCGGGACCAGGCCGCCGCCGAGCACGCGGTCCAGCTCGTCGACGCCGGTCGAACGGAACTTGGCGGTCTGCACGTCGATCCGGCCGATCGGCAGCGCTGCCGTGGTGACCGGGCCGGCGACGATCGAACGGGCCTTGGGCGCGCCGAACTCCTCGACCGTGCCCCACGCGTGGCACTCGTTGCAGCGGCCCAGCCATTTCGGCCCGGTCCAGCCGCATTCGGTGCAGCGGTACGACGGGCGATCCTTCGTAGTGGTCCTGGCCATGCCAGGAACGTTAACGGCCCGCGCCGACATCGATGACCGGCGTCCGGTCGATCACGGTCGGAATGTCTTGATCCTGTCACCGAGCCCGCAAAGAGATGGTGACCATGGGCCGTTCTCCCTACCGTGTGGCGGCATGGCGCGTGGGGACGTTGCGGGGCAGGGGTCGGGGACGACGGACGTGACGGGGGCGGTGCCCGACGCGGTCGCGTTGTACGACGCCCATGGCGACGCCCTGTTCGGCTTCTGCGTGGGGCTCGTGCACGACCCCGAGGTCGCCGTGCGGGTGGTGCGGGACACGCTGGCCGTCGGGCCCGAGCGGATCCGGCTGCTGCGCGAGGCCGGGCGGACCCGGGCGCTGCTGTACGCGCTCGCGCGCGCCGAGTGTGCCCGGGCGGCCGGTGGCCGGCGCGGGCCCGGGGTGGTCGAGCAGGTGTTGGCCGCGGGTGGTGCGGCGTGGACGGTGCCCGACCGGCATCGGCTGCCGCCGCTGGTTCCTTACGCGCTGTGGGCGGTGGACGAGGTCGAGCGGATCGCGCTGGACCTGTGTGTGCGGCACGGCCTGGACGGTGCGGAACTGGCCGATGTGCTGGCGCTGTCCGAGCGGCGGGTGGAGCGCGCGCTGGCACGCGGATGGGCGCAGTTCGAGCAGGCGCTGGCGGTGTACGCGGTGGCCACGCACGCGCGCCGGGACTGCCCCGAGCTCGCGTTGTTGTTGCCGGACGAGGGCGCGGCGGTGGAGGCGACGTTGCGCCCGCCGCTGTACCTGCACGTGGACTCGTGCCCGGACTGCGTGGCGCTGCGACCGGGCGAGGTGGACGCGCGGGAGCTGTTGGCGGCGGGCGGATCGCCCGCCGCGCCGTACTCGATCCGGACCGAGTTGCTCGTGAACGGGACGGCGGCCTTCGGTGGGTGGGGCGGTGTCGGCGCGTCGGCCGACCGCGGCGCCTTCCCGAGGGGGACCGGCCGGCCCCGTTCGCGGGTGCCGATGGTGGTGGCGTGCGCGGTCGTCGCGGCGCTGGTGTCGACGCTGGGCGTGCTGGTGCGGCCGGGGGCCGGGGGTGAGGGCACGCCGGTGGCGCTGGGGTCGGCCCAGGTGCCGGATCAGCCCGCGGCCGTGCACCCGCCGGCGGCGCCCTCGGTCGCGCCGAGCAGCGCGTCCGTGCCCGGGCCGACCGCGTCGCGTGGCCCGACCGCGCTGCCGAGCACGCGCGCCGGCAGCGCGAAGCCGACCACCCGGAGCAGCAGGAGCGCCAAGCCCCCGGCGGGCGGCCCGGCTTCGGCGGCCGGCCTTCCGGTGAACCGGCCCCGGTCGCTGGGCTCCACCGAGGGCAATCCGGCGCCCCGGGGCACGCTCGCGTGGTCGAGCCGTGTGCTGGAGCTGGGGTCCGACGGCGCCGCGCGGGTCGTGCGGCTCACCGCCGAGAACGGACCGGTCACGTGGTCCCTGGGCATATCGGAAAATGATTGGCTCACGGCGAGTCCGAATTCCGGAACGCTGGCCAACGGCCAGTCGATATCGATCACGATCTCGGCGAATCCGGACATGGCACCGGCCGCCACGTGGGAAGTGAGCGTTTCGGCGAATCCGACGGGGGTTTCGCTCGCGGTCCGTGGTCCGGGGCGTCGCGTGGACGCTCGATGAAAAATCCGGCCAAAGGTGACGGACATTCACTCGAAAGTATGATTGTCGACCTCGAAAGGCGTATGAAAGTGCAAATCACCTGAGTCGGCGGCTCTCGGACACCTACGTTCACGAGCGTGAAGGATTCGGTAACCGGCCCGGCGGCTGCCCCGGGAGGGGCTCCTTGCTCCACTCCCCCCGCCGCGGTGCTCTCGTGGGGACGCGCCGCCTACGACGCCTACGCCGAAGGGCTCTACACCTACTGCCTCTCGGTGCTGCGCGATCATCGGGCGGCTGCGGAGTCACTGCGCAGCACCTTCGTGCTGGCCGACCGTCACATCGGCCGGCTCCCCGACCTGGACCTGCTCAAACCGTGGCTGTACGCGCTCGCCCGCTACGAGTGCCTGGTCCGTCTGGACGCGCACGTGCGGGTGGGCAGCGGCCCCGCGCGGCCCGAGGACGTGCGGGTGGTGTGGGCGCACGAGCGCTGCCTGCCGCCGGCCTCGGACGCCGACGATCCCGTCGACCTGTTCCCGGGCACCGAGGCCGGTCGCGCCTCCGCGCGGCCCGGCGACCTGGACGAACTCGCCTGGCCCGAGGCCGTGGGCCTGACCCCGGAGCGGCGCGAGGCGCTGGAGTTGTCGGTGCGGCACGGGCTCGACCCACGCGGGCTGGCCGCCGTGCTCGGCTGCGACGAGCAACACGCCCGCAGCCTGCTCCTGGGCGCCGGCCGCGAGGTGGACCGCACCCGGGCGGCGGTCGCGGGCGCCGCGGCCTCGCACGGGTGCGCGGAGGGCCGGGAACTGGCCGGCGCGCGGCTCACCTCCGCGTTGCGCGAGCGGCTGATCGCGCACGTCGAGACATGTCGGCGGTGCGGACCGCGGGTGCGCCGCGCCGCGACCTGCCTGGCGCCGACCACCGGCGCGGCGGCGGCCCCGGTCGGGCTCGCGCTGATCGCCCCGCCGGCGGCGCTGCGGATCGAGGTGTTGGGCGAGGTGGGCAAAGGGCGCTCGGCCCAGCGCCCGCCGGAGCTCGCCCGTCGGGTCGCCGAGTTCGACCGGGCAGGCTTCCCGGTCTTTCGCGCCCGCGTGGTCGAGCGCGGCAATCGCCGCCGGGCCACGGTGATCGCGGCGGTCGTGGTGGCCGCGGTCGTCGCCGCGCCGGCGCTGGCCCTGTGGCAGGCGTCCGGCGGGTCGGCCGGGGAGTCGAGCGCCAAGGCCGTCACGATCGCGTCGGCGCGGGCGGACGGCCCGAACGGCCCCGTCGCGCTCACACCACCGATCGGGCCCGCGCGCTCGCCGGCGGCGGCGACGATGAGTCCCGCGGTGGCCGACACACCCCACGGGAACGGCTTCGCGCCGATCTCCCCGGCCGGGTCGCCCGCCGCGGGACCGGCCGAGGTCGCGCCCGGGGCGGTCCCGTCACCGCCCGCGCCGGCCGGCGTGCCGAGTGCCACGCCGCCCCTGGTCACGGTCACCTCCACCGGTGATCGCACGGTCGTCACGCTGCGCAACGCCGGCCCGGTGCCGGTCGCCTGGCAGGTCGGGACGGCGGCGCCCTGGTTGCGGCTGAGCCACACACACGGCACGCTCGCCCCCGGACAGCGGGACACCGTCACCGTCTCGGTCGACGCCGAGCGGGCCCCTCGGGGGTCGTGGGTGGCCAAGGTGGAGGTGGATCCGGGCGACGTGGTGGTCACCATCGAGGGCCGCACGGGCGAGACGACCTCCCCGAGCGTCCCGCCGAGCACGACGCCCGCGAGCACCACGAGCGCCGGCCCCGAGCCGACCGGCTGAACGGTCCCGAGACCGGATCCGGCACCGGCCCCGCGACCGGATCCGGCACCGCTCAGACGACCGGATCCGCCGGGTGCGGCGCGATCGGCCGCCCGCCCGCCAGCCGGGTCTCGCAGGCCGCGACCAGCACCGCGTACGCCGCCTCGCCCATCAGCTCGCGCAGTTCCGGACCGTACGACAGATAGACCGGCTCGCCCGCGCCGTGCGCCTCGGTGCTCCCGGTGCACCACCAGTGCAGGTCGTGCCCGCCCGGTCCCCACCCCCGCCGGTCGTACTCGCCGATGGTCACCATCAGCACGCGGGTCTCGTCCGGCCGGTCGATCCAGTCGTAGGTGCGCCGGACCGGCAGTTGCCAGCACACGTCCGGCTTGGTCTCCAGCGGGTGCACACCCTCGCGCAGCGCGAGCGCGTGCAGCGAACAGCCGGTGCCGCCGGCGAACCCGGGACGGTTCAGGAACACACACGCCCCGTCCACCAGGCGGGTGCGCTTGTCGCCGTCCTCGAACTCGCTGACGCCCTGCTCCAGGGCCAGGTCGTGGAACTGCCAGGTCTGCGGGGTCAGCCGTTCCGCCCAGGCCAGCACGCGCTTCTCGTCGTCCTCGTCCGACCAGTGCGCGCCCAGCGAGCAGCACCCGTCCGGCGCGCGGCCGGCCACGACGCCGTGACAACCGGCGCCGAAGATGCACTGCCAACGCGACGTCAGCCAGGTCAGGTCGCAACGAAAGAGTTGATCGGCGTCCTCGGGGTCGGGGAATTCGAACCAAGCGCGCGGAAAATCCAGGTCTACCTCAGGCACGGGACAAGCCTAGGGCTCGGCGCGGGGTGGTCCGTCGGGCAAAGGTGTGGCAACCGAGGGAACGCCCCCGCTCGCGCGCCGGGGGCGACGGATTACCTTCGTGACCATGCGACTCGGTGTTCTCGACGTGGGCTCCAATACGGTCCACCTGCTCGTGGTCGACGCCCATCAGGGTGCTCGGCCTCTTCCCGCGTACTCGCACAAGCGCGAACTGCGCCTGGCGGAGCTCCTGGAGCCGGACGGGAGCATCGCCCCGCACGGGGTGGATCTGCTGGTGCGGACGATGGCGGCGGCCCTGGAGGTCGCCGAGGACAAGGGCGTCGAAGACCTGCTGCCGTTCGCCACGTCCGCGGTGCGCGAGGCGGCCAACTCCGAGGCGGTGCTCGATCGGGTGCGCCGCGAGACCGGCGTGGACCTCCAGGTGCTCACCGGCGCCGACGAGGCGCGACTGACCTTCCTGGCGGTCCGCCGCTGGTTCGGCTGGTCCTCGGGCCGGCTGCTCGTGCTCGACATCGGCGGCGGTTCGCTGGAGATCGCGGCGGGCGTGGACGAGGAGCCGGACGCGGCGGCCTCGCTGCCGCTGGGCGCGGGCCGGCTGACCCGGGCCTGGCTGCACACCGATCCGCCCTCGCCGGACGAGATGCGGGTGCTGCGCAAGCACGTACGCGCGGAGATCGCACGCACGGTCGCCGAGTTCAGCCGGCTCGGCCGGCCCGACCACGTGGTGGCCACGTCCAAGACGTTCAAGCAACTGGCCCGGATCGCCGGCGCGCCGGCCTCGGGCGAGGGGCCCTACGTCAAGCGCTCGCTCAGCCGGGCCGGACTGGCCGACTGGCTGCCCCGGCTCGCGGCGATGACCTCGGCCGAGCGGGCCGCCCTGCCGGGGGTGTCCGTGGGCCGGGCGCCCCAACTGGTCGCGGGCGCGATAGTGGCCGACGCGGCGTTGGACCTGTTCAACGTGAGCGCGCTGGAAGTGTGTCCGTGGGCCCTGCGCGAGGGCATCATCCTGCGCCGGCTGGACTGGATGGACTGACCCGCCGCTCACCCGGATGCCGTGGTCCGGCCCCCGGTTCGGACGCACCGATGCGCGCGATACCGCCGTGTCGGCGGTCGATGGTTCTACTCTGGGCGACGTGGCCGACCACGACATACTCCACGGTACGGGGGCCGACACGTCCGAGGCGCGAGGGCCGGACGCGGTTCTGCGCGTCCCCGACGCGAAGATCGCCCTGTCCACCGCCTCCGTCTATCCCGAGTCCACCGCCGACGGGTTCGAGATCGCGGCCCGGCTCGGCTACGACGGGATCGAGGTGATGGTCTCCACGGACCCGGTGAGCCAGGACGTCGAGGCGCTGCGGCGACTGTCCGACCATCACGGCGTGCCGATCCTGTCCGTGCACGCGCCCTGCCTGCTGATCACCCAACGGGTGTGGGGCACGGATCCGTGGACCAAACTGGTGCGCGCGCGGGACGCCGCCGAGCGGCTCGGCGCCGGGACCGTCGTGGTGCATCCGCCGTTTCGTTGGCAGCGCAGCTATGCCCGCGATTTCGTGCGCGGCATCGAGCGCATGGCCGGCGAGACCGATGTGCTGTTCGCGGTGGAGAACATGTTCCCGCTGCGCTACCGGGACAAGGAGGTCGCCGCGTACGCGCCGGACTGGGACCCCTCCGACGAGGAGTACCGCCACTTCACCCTCGACCTGTCGCACACCGCGACCTCGCGCTCGGACGCGATGGACATGCTCGCCCGGATGGGCGACCGGCTCGGGCACGTGCACCTGGCCGACGGCAGCGGCTCGCTCAAGGACGAGCACCTGGTGCCCGGACGCGGCACCCAACCGTGCGCGGAACTGCTCGAACACCTGGCGCGCACCTCGTTCGCCGGGACGATCGTGCTCGAGGTGAACACCCGCCGCTGCTCCTCGCGCGCCGAGCGTGAGGCGGATCTCGCCGAGGCGCTCGCGTACACGCGCCTGCACCTGGCCGCGGAGGCCGAGCCGGAGCGGCGTTATGGCTGAGGCGCGAACGGCCGCCGAGTCGGCGGGCACGCGGCGCGGCCCGGGCCGGCCGCCGGGTCGGCGCGGCAACGCCTCGGCGACGCGCGAGGGCATCCTGGACGCGGCCCGCGCCGAGTTCGCCGCGCGGGGCTACGCCGGTGCCTCGGTGCGCGCGATCGCCCGCGGCGCGGGCGTGGACCCGGCGCTCGTGCACCACTACTTCGGCTCGAAGGACCGGGTGTTCATCGCGGCCATGGACCTGCCGCTGGAGCCCGAGGCGCTGGCCGCCCGGGTGTTCGCGGCGGGCCCCGAGCACGCGGGCGAGCGGCTGGCCGAGGCGTTCGTGACGCTGTGGGAGCACCCGGACACCGGCACCCGGCTGCTGGCCATCCTGCGCACGGCGGTGTCCGACGGCGGCAACCCGGCCTTTCGCGAGTTCGTCGGCGCGGAGCTGATCGCGCGCCTGGCCGAGGGGGTCGGCGGGGCGGACGCGGCGCTGCGGGTGAACCTGTGCGTGAGCCAGCTCCTGGGGACCGCGCTCACCCGCTACGTACTGCGACTGGAGCCGATCGCCTCGACGCCGGCGGCGGAGGTGGCCGCCCGGCTCGCGCCGATCCTCCAGCGGCACCTGACCGGCTGAGCGCCGGCGGGCCGGGTCGGGTCCGGTCGTCGGGTCCGGTCGGGCCGGGCCGGGTTCGCTCGTGGGGGTCGCATAGTGGACGTCCGCGCCGTCGTCGGCGCTCGCGGACGTAAGCTCGAAAGCACCCCGGATCCACCGGTGAATTGCTGAGAGGGTGTGTGCAGTGCCGCAACTCAGGTCTCGGACGGTCACCCACGGTCGCGAAATGGCGGGCGCTCGCGCGCTCCTCATGGCCGCAGGCGTCAAGCGTGAGGACTTCGGCAAGCCGATCATCGCGGTTGCCAACAGCTTCACCGAGTTCGTACCGGGGCACACCCACCTCCAGCCGGTCGGCCGGATCGTGTCCGAGGCGATCTCCGCCGCCGGTGGCATCCCGCGCGAGTTCAACACGATCGCGGTCGACGACGGCATCGCGATGGGTCACTCCGGGATGCTCTACTCGCTGCCCTCGCGCGAGCTGATCGCCGACGCGGTGGAGTACATGGTCAACGCGCATCAGGCGGACGCCATGGTGTGTGTCTCGAACTGCGACAAGATCACCCCCGGCATGCTGATGGCCGCGCTGCGGCTGAACATCCCGGCCGTGTTCGTCTCCGGCGGCCCGATGGAGGCCGGCACCGCGGTGATGGTCGACGGTCGGGTGCGCCCGCACCTGGACCTGATCACCGCGATCTCCGACTCCGCGTCCGACCAGGTCTCCGACGAGGACCTGGAGCGGATCGAGAACGCCGCGTGTCCCACGTGTGGTTCGTGCGCGGGCATGTTCACCGCCAACTCGATGAACTTCCTGGTCGAGGCGATGGGCCTGGCACTGCCGGGCAACGGCTCGGTGCTGGCCACGCACACCGCGCGCAAGGCGCTGTACGAGGGCGCGGGCCGCACCGTCGTGGAGATCACCAAGCGCTACTACGAGCAGGACGACGAGAGCGTGCTGCCGCGCAACGTGGCGACCCGGCAGGCGTTCGAGAACGCGATGGCGATGGACATCGCCATGGGCGGTTCGACCAACACCATCCTGCACCTGCTCGCGGCCGCGCAGGAGGCCGAGATGGACTTCACCATGGCCGACATCGACGCGCTCTCGCGGCGCGTGCCGTGTCTGGCCAAGGTGGCGCCGAACAACGCGCCATACCACGTGGAGGACGTGCACCGGGCGGGCGGCGTGCCCGCGCTGCTGGGCGAGCTGTACCGCGCCGGACTGCTGCACGAGGACGTGCGCTCGGTGCACACCGACTCGCTCGCCGAGTGGCTCAAGACCTGGGACGTGCGAGGCGGTTCGCCCTCCGCCGAGGCGGTCGAGCTGTTCCACGCGGCCCCCGGGTGTGTGCGCTCGGCCACCGCGTTCAGCCAGTCCGAGCGCTGGGACTCGCTCGACCTGGACGTGGCCTCGGGCTGCATCCGCGACGTCGAGCACGCGTACAGCAAGGACGGCGGCCTGGGCATCCTGTACGGCAACCTCGCCGAGGCGGGTTGTGTGGTCAAGACCGCGGGCGTGGACGAGTCGATCTGGACCTTCTCCGGACCGGCCGTCGTGGTCGAGTCGCAGGAGGCGGCGGTCGACGCGATCCTGACCAAGCGGGTCAAGGAGGGCGACGTCGTGGTGGTCCGCTACGAGGGCCCCAAGGGTGGTCCCGGCATGCAGGAGATGCTCTACCCGACGTCCTTCCTCAAGGGCCGCGGGCTCGGCGCGAAGTGCGCGCTGATCACCGACGGGCGCTTCTCCGGCGGCACCTCGGGCCTGTCCATCGGGCACGTCTCGCCGGAGGCCGCGGCCGGCGGCACGATCGCGCTGGTCCGGGACGGCGACATCATCACGATCGACATCCCGAACCGCCGGATCGAGCTGGAGGTCTCCTTCGAGGAGCTGGCCGAGCGCCGCGAGCGGCTGCTGCACGACCTGGGCAAGTACCGCCCGGTCGACCGCGACCGGGTGGTCAGCACGGCACTGAAGGCGTACGCGGCGATGGCCACCAGCGCGGACCGGGGCGCGGTGCGTGACGTGTCGATGTTCGACTGATCCACGGCGGTTTCCGAAAGGGCGTCCCGGCTTCGGCCGGGGCGCCCTTTCGTCGTGTGCGGGGTCGTGCCGGGCCGGGCCTCGACCCGGCGGGCCCGCCGGGTCGGAGGGCCTTGACGAAGCGGGCCGGCGAGCGCATATTCAACACATGATGAATTATGCCGAGGACGCGATCCGGGCCGAGGGGCTGCGAATCGTGCGTGGTGGGCGTGTGGTGCTCGACGACGTGTCGTTCGTCGTGCCGCGCGGGAGCGTCACCGGGCTGCTCGGGCCGAGCGGCTGCGGCAAGAGCACGCTGATGCGTGCGATCGTCGGCGTGCAGGCACAGGTGAGCGGGCGACTGGAGGTGTTGGGCCGTCCCACCGGGGACAAGCGGCTGCGCAGCGCGATCGGCTACGTGACCCAGGCGCCGTCGGTCTACGCGGACCTGACCGTGCGGGAGAACCTGCGCTACTTCGGCGCGATCCTGGGCGCCTCGGCGGGCGAGGTGGACCGGGTGCTCCGCGAGGTGGACCTGACCGATCGCCGGGACGCCGAGGTGGCCCGGCTGTCCGGTGGACAGCGGGCCCGGGTGTCGCTGGCCGCCGCGCTGCTCGGCGAGCCGGATCTGCTGGTCCTGGACGAGCCCACGGTCGGCCTCGATCCGGTGCTGCGCCGGGACCTGTGGGGTCTGTTCCATCGGCTCGCCGCCGACGGCGTCACGCTGCTGGTCTCCAGCCACGTGATGGACGAGGCCGAGCGCTGCGAGCGGCTGTTGCTGCTGCGCGACGGCGCGCTGCTCGCCGACGACACCCCCGCCGCGCTGCTCGAGCGGACCGGGGCCCGGGACGCGGAGTCCGCCTTCCTCGCGCTGGTCGACTCCGCGCGCGGCCCGGCCGCTTCGACCCCGGCCGGCACCTCCGTCGCCGCTTCGATCTCGACCTCCGGGAGCGCGTCATGACCGGCACCGCCACCACCGCCACCGCGCGCCGCGTGCTCGGTCAACTGCGGCACGACCCGCGCACCATCGCGCTGATGCTGCTGGTGCCGTGCCTGCTGCTCACGCTGCTGTACTGGCTCTACGACGCCGAACCGCAGCGGTTCGACCGGATCGGCGGGCCACTGCTCGGCATCTTCCCGTTCGTGGTGATGTTCCTGGTCACCTCGGTGGCCACGCTGCGCGAGCGGTCCACCGGCACGCTGGAGCGGCTGCTCACCATGCCGATCCGCAAGCTCGAACTGATCGGCGGGTACGCGCTCGCGTTCGGTCTGGTCGCGGTGGTCCAGGCGGTCGTGGCCACCGGGCTCGCGATCGGCCTGCTCGGCCTGGACGTGGCCGGACCGACCTGGCTGATCCTGTGCGTCGCGGTACTGAACGCGCTGCTCGGGCTCGCCCTCGGGCTGTTGGTGAGCGCCTTCGCCCACACCGAGTTCCAGGCCGTGCAGTTCCTGCCCGCGGTGATCCTGCCGCAGTTCCTGCTGTGCGGGCTGTTCGTGCCGCGCGCGCAGATGCAGCCGGTGCTCGAAGCGGTCTCCGCCGTGCTCCCGCTGTCCTACGCGGTGGACGCGATGTCCCGGCTGACCACCGACAACGAGGTCTCCGGCCTGCTGCTTCGCGATGTCGCGGTGATCGCCGGCTGCGTCCTGGCGGCCCTGGCACTCGGCGCGCCGACCCTGCGTCGACGCACCCCATAGGACACGTGTACGTACCGTACGGTGGCCACCGGAGGCATCCGTGCCTCCGGTTGGACCAACGAACGCGAGAAAGTGTGGGGCCATGGCTCAGCGGGTTGCCGTCGTCGGCACCGGGAAGATCGGTGAAGCGCTGTTGTCCGGGATGATCCGGGCGGGCAAGAGCCCGGACGACCTCCTGGTCACCGCCCGCCGGGCCGAGCGCGCCGAGGATCTGCGCCGCCGCTACGGCGTGGAGGCGGTCACCAACGCCGAGGCGGCCAAGGCCGCCGACATCCTGATCCTGACGGTCAAGCCGCAGGACATGGCCGCGCTGATGGACGAGTTGGCCCCGCACGTGCCCGCCGACCGGTTGATCGTCAGCGGCGCGGCGGGCATCACCACCAAGTTCCTGGAGGCGCGCCTGGCCGCCGGCACCCCCGTGGTGCGGGTCATGTCGAACACGCCGGTGCTGGTGGACGAGGGGATGAGCGCCATCTCCGGCGGCGCGCACGCCACCGAGGAGCACCTGGGCCGGGTCGAGGAGATCTTCGGGTCGGTGGGCAAGACCATCCGGGTTCCGGAGAAGCAGCAGGACGCGGTCACCGCGCTGTCCGGCTCGGGTCCGGCCTACTTCTACTTCCTGGTCGAGGCGATGACCGACGCCGGCATCCTGCTCGGCCTGCCGCGCGCCGCCGCGCACGACCTGATCGTGCAGGCCGCGATCGGCGCGTCGGTGATGCTGCGCGACTCGGGTGAGCACCCCACGCTGCTGCGCGAGGCGGTGACATCGCCGGCCGGCACCACGATCGCCGCGATCCGCGAGCTGGAGAACCACGGCGTGCGCGCCGCGCTGCTCGCCGCGCTGGAAGCCGCGAGCAACCGGTCGCAGGAGATCGCCGAGGGCCTCAAGTGAAGCCCGAACTGGTGGTCTTCGACAACGACGGTGTGCTGGTGGACAGCGAGCCGATCGCCAACCGGGCGCTCGCCGGGCTGCTCACCGAACTGGGCGTGCCCACCAGCTACGAGGACTCGCTGCGCGACTACCTCGGCGGCACCATGGCGCGAGTGCACACGATCGTCCGCGAGCGGGACGGCGTCACGCTGCCCGCCGATTTCGACCACGTCTACCACGAGCGGGTGTTCGCCGGGTTTCGGGCCGAACTCGAGGCCGTGGTCGGGGTCGCCGACGTGCTCGCCGCGCTCGACCGCGCGGGCGTCGCGTACTGCCTCGCCTCCTCCGGCACGCACGAGCGGATCCGGCTCGCGCTGACCCGGACCGGGCTGATCCGGCACTTTCCCGAGTCGGTCCTGTTCAGCAGCCAGGACGTCGCGCAGGGCAAGCCGGCGCCCGACCTGTTCCTGCACGCCGCCGCCACGATGGGCGTCGACCCGGCGCGGTGCGTGGTGATCGAGGACAGTCCGCTGGGGGTCCAGGCCGCGCGGGCCGCCGGGATGACCGTCTACGGCTATGCCGCGATGACCCCGCCCGAGCGGCTCGCGGACGCCGACTCGCTGTTCAAGGACATGGCGGACCTGCCGGAACTGCTGGGCATCCGAGGGGCTTCGGGCGGTTTTTCCGCCCAGGGAATCTGACGATTCATCAAAAGATCTTCCCGGCCTCTGTCCGTGGAAGTGACCCGTCGGTAGCGTGCACGCCCATGCAGGTGACCGAACCGGCGGCCGGGCCGTCCAAGGAAGAAGCGCTGCGCCGCGCGCGCTTCAGCCTGCTCGCGTGCTTTTTGATCCAGGGCGCCTCCTTCGCGCTCCTGGTGACCCGGATCCCGGCGATCCAGCGCCGCTACGACATGGGCGACGGCACGCTGACCGCGGTCCTGTCGGTGGTGCCGATCGTCGCCGGCGTCGGCAGCGTGCTCGCCGGCGCGCTGGCCAAGCGCTACGGCAGCCACACCGTGCTCCGGGTGTCCCAGCCGATCGTCTGCGCGATCCTGATCGGGGTCGGCGCGGGCGATCGGCTGTGGCAACTGGCGATCGTGCTCTTCGTGTTCGGGCTCTCCCTGGGCGCGGTGGACGCGACGATGAACATGCAGGGCGTGGCGATCCAGGGCCGCGCCGGGCGCAGCATCATGCTCGGCTTCCACGCCTCCTACAGCCTCGGCGGCCTGGCCGGCGCCGGGGTCGCCGGGCTGTGCGCGTGGGGCGACGTCGCGCTGGTGTGGATGTACGCGGGCGCCGCCGTGCTCACCGTGCCGGCTCTACTCGTGGTCGGCCCCGGCTACCTGCGCGCGGACACCGCGGCGCCGGCCACCGAGCCCGTCGACCCGGAGCGGCCCGCGTACAAGCTGCCCTGGCGCCCGTTGATCCCGCTGTGCCTGGTGATGACGTTCGCCTACATCGGCGACTCGACGGTGGCCAACTGGAGCGCGGTCTACCTGGAGAAGGTGCTGGACAGCTCCGAGGCGTTCGCGGTGGTCCCCTACATCGCGTACATGATCACCACGCTGATCGGCCGCGGCGTCGGCGACCTCGGCGTACGCCGCTGGGGCATGGTCAACGTGGTCCGCGGCGGGGCCGTGGTCGCGGCGGCCGGTTTCGCGGTGGTCCTCGCCGCCCCGCACGCCGCGGTGGGCCTGCTCGGCTTCGTGATCCTGGGCGTGGGCCTGTGCGTACTGGTCCCGCAGACGTTCGCCGCGGGCGGCCGGCAGTCGCCGCGGGACGCGGACGAGGCGGTGGCCCGGCTCAACATCTTCAACTACGTCGGCTTCCTGATCGGCACCCCGCTCGTGGGCGGGATCGCCGACCTCGCCTCGTTCCGCGTCGCGATGCTCGTACCGCTGTTCCTGGTGCTCGCCGTGGTGCCGCTGGCCCGTGCCTTCGCCCCGCACGGTGAACCCGCTCACGACCGATGATCGTGAGCCGGGTCGGGCGGTAGCGTGACCGCATGAGTCGAGCGGTGCGGGTGATGTGGGACGACCGGATGACCGGTTACGACTTCGGCTCGTGGCACCCGATGAAACCGGTACGGCTGCGCCTGACCATCGACCTGATCCGCGCGTTCGGCCTGCACAACCTGCCGGAACTGCGGGTGTGCACGCCTGGGACCGCCACCGACGAGCAACTGACCACGGTGCACACCGCCGCCTACGTGGCCGCCGTGCGGGCCGCCTCCGAGAACCCCGGGCGGGCCGATCAGAGCTATGGGTTCGGCACCGTGGACACTCCCGCGTTCGCCGACATGCACGACGTGTCCGCGTTGATCGCGGGCGCCTCGATCGCCGCGGCCGACGCGGTCTGGCTGGGCCCGGAACACCCGGACGGCGCCGACCACGCGATCAACTTCGCGGGCGGCCTGCACCACGCGATGCCCGCCTCGGCGGGCGGTTTCTGCGTGTACAACGACCCCGCGCTGGCCATCGCCCGCCTGCTCGAACTCGGCGCCGAGCGGGTCGCCTACGTGGACATCGACGTGCACCACGGGGACGGCGTGCAGCAGGCGTTCTGGAACGACCCGCGCGTGCTCACCATCAGCCTGCACGAGAGCCCGCGCTTCCTGTTCCCGGGCACCGGCTTCCCGGACGAGGTCGGCGGGCCGGACGCCGAGGGCTTCGCGGCCAACCTCGCGCTTCCGCCCGGCATCGCCGACGCCGCGTGGCTGCGCGCGTTCCACGCGGTGGTGCCGCCGCTGCTCGCCGCGTTTCGCCCGGACGCGCTGGTGACCCAACACGGCGCGGACACCCACGTGGAGGACCCGCTGGCCCACTTCGCGCTGAGCGTGGACGCGCAGCGCACGGCGCATGCCGCGTTGCACGCGCTCGCGCACGAACACGCAGGCGGGCGCTGGATAGCCACCGGCGGCGGAGGCTACGCGGCGGTGGACGTGGTCCCACGCACCTGGACGCACCTGGTGGCCGAGGCGGCCGGCCACCCCATCGAACCCACCCGGGACGTACCGCTCGACTGGCGCGAGGAGGTCCGCATGCTCACCCGCGAGTCGGGACCGCAGCGGATGACCGACGGCGGGACCGGCGATTTTCGGCCGTTCTCCACGGGGTACGACCCGGCGGACCGGACCGACCAATCAATTCTGGCCACCCGCCGAGCGGTCTTCCCGGCCCACGGCCTCGACCCGATGTTCGATCTGTGACCCGTGGTCGCGATGCCTCCCGTGACCTCGACCCGTGACTCAAGGAGCTGTGCGTGACCGTTGCGGTTCCCACCCCCTCGGAGCTTCGCTCCCACCTCGTGCGCGGCCGGATCGCCGGTGACGTGGCGACGTCGAGAGAGAACAACCTCCGGCACTACCGACTGATGAGCGAGCGGCACCCGGGCCATCTGTTCGGCCTCGAACCGGACGGTCGGTGGAACGCGGACGACGTGCTGGCGCTGATGGTGCGCCGTTGCGGAGTGGTCGCCGACCCGGCCCACCGCAGCGGCCAGGACACCATCGACCCGGACCTGACCATCGCCGCCCTGGACGCCTACGCCGATCGGGTCGCCCTCGCCGCGAAGCGCCGCGAGCGGGTCATCGTTGCGACGGGTCACCCGGACGGCCTACAGGATTGGTACCGCACGCTGGCGCGCGTGCTGCGCGACGCCGGGTGTACGCTCCTGCGCCCCGCAGCGGGCTGGACCTATCGCACGCCGACCGCCGAGGGCGGGCAGAGCCGCACCGTGCGCTACCGGGGCGACGTGGCGATGGTGGTCGACGACACGGGAGATTTCCGGCACACCCACTCCGCGCGCGGCGTTCGGGCGATGCTGGCCGAGCTGGCGGCCCGCAACGAGCCGCTCCCGGATCTGCTGATCGGCGACCACGGGTGGGCCGGCGGCGCGGGTCAGGCGGGGGTTCCGGCGATCGGATTCGCGGATTGCAACGACCCCGCGCTGTTCGTGGCGGCCGAGGAGGGCCGGGTCGAGGTGGTCGTTCCGCTGGACGACAACGTCGCGCCACATCTGTACAAACCGCTCATGGCCTACGTCCTCGATCGGTCCGGACTGTCCGGAATCAATCCATAAAACAGCCTGATGGGCGATTCAGGTGGGATAACTACTCCTCTTCCCCACTGGTACCACACGCCACTACTCTGGAGGGACGCACGTGCGTGTGGCAGTCGCCGGAGGGGAAGCCGGCGCCCGACGCGTGCTGAATGGTTCGGTGCGTCATGGCTTCTGGAGAGAGGCCTCTCAACGAGGTCAACTTCTTGACTGTGGCCGAGGTGGCCGCGGTGATGCGGGTGTCCAAGATGACGGTGTATCGCCTGGTCCACAGTGGCGAGATGCCGGCCATCAGGGTTGGTCGGTCCTTCCGAGTTCCGGAGCAGGCCGTCCACGACTACCTGCGAGACTCCTACGTGGAAACAGCGTAGGGGGGCATTACGGACCGCCTCGTTTAGAGGTGGGCCGGGGCGGCGAGTAGGCTGGCCCCCAGTTGTGCGGGCTGATCCGGCTCCGCGCGGTAGGAACGTCACGTGAGCGAGGGTTGTCGGTGGGCTCTGTCATCAAGAAGCGTCGCAAGCGCATGGCGAAGAAGAAGCACCGCAAGCTTCTCAAGAAGACGCGTGTGCAGCGTCGCAACAAGAAGTAGGCATCCCACCGGCGTATGCCGCTGAAGCCTTGGGCGACCGCCCGTCGTGTTCCCTTCCGGGGGGCGCGACGGGCGGTCGTCGTGCTTTTCGGGGCGTTGCCGGTGGGTTTCCCGATCCGCATATGTGCACCACCGGTGTGAACGCCTCGTAAACGTGCGTCCGGTGGGTAGTCGGTACGGATACGTTGGGAACCTGTCGTCTCGCGTATGCGTTCCGTCACCATTCGAGCGCATGGCGATCACCTGGCGAGCAAACATGGGCGGGGGGAGGCACAGCGTGGGACGTGTTGTGATGGTCACCGGGGTCGCTGGCGACCCGGGGGCCGATTTCGTGCGGATGATCCGCGACGAGCCGGGAGTCGACCGGGTGATCGGAGTCGACCTGGTCGAGCCCGGGTCCACTCCGGACGGCGTGGACTTCGTGCTCGCCGACATCCGCAACCCGATGATCGCCAAGGTGGTCGCCTCGGCGGCGGTGGACACCGTGGTGCACCTGAGTCCCAGTGAACTGCCGTCGACCCAGGGCGGTGCGGTCTCGATCAAGGAGACCAACGTCATCGGCACCATGCAATTGCTCGCCGCCTGCCAGAAGGCGCCCTCCATCCGCCGCCTGGTGGTGCGCTCGACCACCGCCGTCTACGGCGGTTCGCCGCGCGACCCCGCGCTGTTCGCGGAGGACACCGAACCGCGCGTGCAGCCCTCCGCCGGATGGGCCAAGGACGCCGTGGAGATCGAGGGCTACGTGCGCGGCTTCGCCCGGCGCCGGCCGGATGTCGCGGTCACGGTGCTGCGGTTCGCGCCGCAGCTCGGGCCGCGGACCGACTCGCCGATGGGCTCCTACTTCGCGCTCCCGGTGTTGCCGACGGTGCTCGGCTACGACCCGCGCCTGCAGTTCGTGCACGAGGACGACCTGCTGGAGGCGCTGCGGATCGCCGTACTGGCCGATCGGCCGGGCACCTACAACATCGCCGCCGAGGGGGTGCTGTTCCTGTCCCAGGCCGCGCGTCGGCTCGGTCGACCGGTGCTGCCCTTCCCGGCCGCCGCGGTCGGCCTGGTCAATCAGGGTTTGCGCCGCGCGGGTTCGGTGCACCTGTCCGCCGAGCAGGTGCGACTGCTCACCCATGGGCGTGTGGTCGACCCCACGCGCGCCCGGGAGAAACTGGGCTTCGTCGCGGCCAGGAGCACGGCCGAGACGTTCGCCGACTATGCCTGGGGTCGATATTCGGCCGGTCTGCTCGACCCCAGGCGCCTGGCACAGGTGCCCGATCGACTCGCCACGTTGCTGCTCACCAGGAGGAGCCCCGATGGGTGACGCCCGGATCATTCCCTTCGACGGCGCCGCCTCCGGAGCGCGGACGCCCGCGCCCCGGTCGGCGCGGCGGCCCGCCCGACCCGCGCGGGCGGTCCGGGTGCCCGAGCCGGTCGAGGGCGAGGTGCCGGTGCGGTCGATCGAGGGGCGGGCGATCCGCGAGCGCGAGGAGGCGCCGGGCGCCGGGCCCAGGCGCGCGCCCGGGACCGGGCGCTCGCTGCTCGGCTCGCTCGCGGGCGCGGTGGGCGGGGTCGTGGGCGGTGCCGCCGCCGGACTCCTGGACGGTGTGGCCGGACCGGGCTGGGAGGACAAGGCCGCGGACGGGCTGGCCTTCCTGCGACGGCGGATCACCGGCGACTACGAGGTGGACGAGTTCGGCTTCGACCCCGAGCTCAACGACAAACTGATGGCCGCGCTGCGGGTGGTGTACGAGCAGTACTTCCGGATCGAGGTCAGCGGCCTGGAGAACATCCCGGCCAAGGGCGGCGCGCTGATCGTCGCGAACCACTCGGGCACGCTGCCCGTGGACGCGCTGATGACGCAGGTGGCGGTGCACGACCACCACCCCGACCAACGCAACCTGCGACTGCTCGCCGCCGACCTGGTCTTCCAATTGCCGCTGGTGGGCTCGGTGGCGCGCAAGAGCGGACACACCCTCGCGTGCCACGCGGACGCCGAACGGCTGCTCGCCAAGGGCGAGTTGGTCGGGGTGTGGCCGGAGGGCTACAAGGGCCTGGGCAAGCCGTTCAGCGAGCGGTACAAGCTCCAGCGTTTCGGGCGCGGCGGGTTCGTCTCGGCCGCGCTGCGCACTCAGGTGCCGATCGTGCCCTGCTCGATCGTGGGCGCCGAGGAGATCTTCCCGATGGTCGGCAACGTGCGCACGCTGGCCCGGTTGCTGAACCTGCCCTACTTCCCGATCACGCCTACCTTCCCGCTGCTCGGCCCGCTCGGCCTGGTGCCGCTGCCCACCCGGTGGCGGATCGAGTTCGGCGCGCCGATCCATACGGACGCGTACGCGGAGGAGGCGGCGGACGACCCGATGGTCGTTTTCAACCTGACCGACGAGGTGCGCGAGACCATCCAGCACACCATCTATCGGTTGTTGATGCAGCGGCGGTCGGTCTTCTTCTAGGGCTTCACGGGTTCCCCGGCTTCGCGGGCGCGCTCCGGCTTCGGCCTCCTCCGGGGCGCGCCTCCCGGGCTTCGGCACACGGCGCGAGCGGCTCGTGGACACTCGTCCACGAGCCGCTCGCGTCTTCACCGGTCGACCGGGCCCGGCCCGGTCGGGGTCAGCCCTGCGGTTCGTCCTCCGCGGGGCCGAGCAGGTTGAGCCCGATACCCGGCAGGCCGGGCAGCAGCGGCGGCAGGATCTGACCCTTGGGCGTCTTCGCCGGGGTCGGCGTCGTGCCCGCGCCACCGGACTGGGCACTGGGGCTCTGCGCGGGCGGGCCGCCGAGCAGCGGGATGTTCAGCCCCGGCAGCAGGCCGCCGTTCTGCGGCTGCTGCTGTGGAGCGGAACCGCCCGGTGCCGCCGAGCCGTTCGGCTGCGGTGCGCCGTTCGCCGCGGTGCCGCCCGAGCCGGGCGGTTGCGGGGCGAGCGGGTGTGACCCGGTGTCCGGCCCGCCGGGCGGGTTCGCGCCCGGAGCGGCCGGCGAGCCGCCGGAGCGCCCATTCTCGGCGGGTGCGGACGAGGTCTTGCCCGCGGTGCCCGCGATCGGGGCGACCTGTTCGTTGATCGCGGTGAGCAGGGTACGGACCCGGTCCCGCTCGGAGGCGAGCTCCGGTGGGAGGCGGTCGCCGATCCGGTCCATGCGCTCGTGGCCGGACCGGGCGAAGTCGGCCAGATTGCGCATCGGGCCTTCGCTGCCGCTCTTGCGGAAGTGGTCGGTGAGCAGCGCGCGGCCCTTGTCGGCCTCTTCGCGCCAGTCGTCGAGCACCTGCCGCAGGTGCCGCACCGTCGCCTTGTCGGCGGGGGTTCGGCCGGTCCGCTTGAGCAGTTGTTCGGCCTCGCCCATTCGGGTCTCGGCCTGCTGGAGATAGCGCTCGCCGCGCTCGTGGTCGTTGTCCGCGAGCGAGATCTTGAAGTCTTCGACCGTGCGCTTGACGCCGTACGTCATGTCGCCGGGCAGCGCGTCGGAGCTGGCGTACGCCACCCCGCCGAGGCCGCTGCCGGTGACCACGACGAACGTGCCCGCGATGGCCGCGCGCCGACGCCAGCGCACGGTGCGCGGCGGGGCCGCGAGCTCCTTGCGCCGGTGCGCGCCGCGGGGCGCGGGCACGGTGGCGCTGCCCTCGGTCGCGGGCAGCGCCGCGGCCTCGTCCAGCAGCCGTTGCCGGAGCGCGGTTCGAAAGTCCGTGCTCGGCACGGGTGCCGACTCGGACCGATCTCGCAGCAGCTCGGCGGTCCGCAGTAGCGGGGCCAGCCCGGGCGGGGGCTCTGCCGATCGGTTGTTGCGGTCGTTCTCGTCGAGGGCTCGCGCGAAGGCGTTCGCGGGTCGCCGATCCAGGGCCGCAATGCTCACAGGCCGCACCTCCTCTCCCCGGATGTCCGTCCAGGGAAGTCTCCGGGTCGGGGGCCACAGGGCGGCTCCCCGCCGCAACGATCCCCGAAGGGGTTCGCTATCGAGGAGAACGATCCGGCGACCCCGAAGGTTACGGAAGTGTGATTCACCGCACGTCCTCGGGCAGCAGTCGGGCGAGGGTCCGTACGGCGCGGTATTGCAACGTCTTGATCGCCCCCTCGTTCTTACCCATGATCTGTGCGGTCTCCGCGACCGAGAGTCCCTGCAGGAAGCGCAGGGTCACACATTCCTGCTGCTGGGGGTTGAGCTTGTGCACGGCGTCCAGGAGGGCCGCGTTGGACAGCGATTCCAGGACACAGTCCTCGGGGCTGGACTCGACCTCGTTCGCGTCGAGCATCTCCCCGGTGGTGACCTCCAGGCGGAACCGGCTGGACTTGAAGTGGTCGGCGACCAGGTTGCGCGCGATGGTCACCAGCCAGGCGCCGAAGTCACGGCCCTGCCAGGTGAAGGTGCCGATCCGACGCAGCGCGCGCAGGAAGGTCTCGCTGGTCAGGTCCTCGGCGACGGCGCGGCCGCCGACCCGGTAGTAGATGTACCGGTAGACGGTGTCGAAGTAGTTGTCGTAAAGCTGGGCGAATGCGTCGCCGTCGCCGTCCTGGGCGAGTTCGACGAGGGCCATGATGCGGCGGGCCTCGCCGTCCGGACCCGGTCCCCGGGTGTACCCGGATCCTCGGGTCGGACGGGTCGGTTCGGTGGTGCCGGCGCGCGACGCGAGGGCGAAGCCCACGGGTCCGGCCGGGGTCGCGTAGCAAACCCCCGCGCCGTAACCGGCGGTGGCGGCGAAGCCGACGGACGGGGGGGCAAAGCTCGCGCACACCGCCGCACGCAGTGTCGCCAGCCCGGACACGTCAACCCGGACGATTCGGTGCACGGGACTCCCTGTTGCTTCAGCGGTAATTACGTTCGGTGCGGAATCGATCACCCATAGTAGGGAACTTGGATACCGCCGTGCGCCGATCGAGAATAACGCTTAGTAAAGGAAGGGATACCAAGTGTGCCCATCGGCGTTGTGAAGCTACCGGGATCGACCGCTGTTGTGTGCTCTTTGCGTGTTTGCCGGGTTGTCACGGGTCGGGTGTGCTATATGCGGACAACTCGCCGTCGATCGGGTGTCCCGGGACAGCCGCAAACGACCCCCTCGTCGCAGGTCGCGGGGGGTGTGGGGGTGTTCGGGCGGACCGCTCAGACGCGGCCCGGCACCCGGCGCCGAACGGCGGTGCCGGCGGCCAGCGCACCCGCGACCGCGCCCACGCCGGCGGCGGCCGGCAGCCCGATCCGGGCGGCCTTGCGACCGGTGCGGTAGTCCTTTACACGCCACCCGTTCGCCCGGGCGTGGCGGCGTAGTCGGGCGTCCGGATTGACCGCGCACGGATCGCCCACCAGGGTCAACATCGGGATGTCGTTGGCCGAGTCGCTGTAGGCCGAGCAGTCGGTCAGGTCCAGGCCCTCGCTCACCGCGAGCGCGCGGACGGCCTCCGCCTTGGCCTCGCCGTGCAGCAGTTCGCCGACCAGGCGCCCGGTGTACACGCCGTCCCGGGTCTCGGAGACGGTGCCCAGCGCGCCGGTCAGACCCAGTCGGCCGGCGATCGTGGTGGCGATCTCGATCGGTGCGGCGGTGACCAACCACACCTGGCGACCCGCGTCCAGGTGCATCTGGGCCAGTCCCCGGGTGCCCGGCCAGATCTTGTCCGACATGCACTCGTCGAAGATCTCCTCGCCGATCACCCGGATCTCCTCGACGGTGTGGCCCTTGGCGAACGACAGCGCCATCTCCTGGGCGTCGCCGACGTGCCCCATGTGCTCGCCGCCGAGCCGGAACCGGGCCTGCTGCCAGCCGAACCGGGCGATGTCGCGGGTGCCGAAGAACCGGCGCGCGTACAGCCCCCGGGCCAGGTGGAAGATCGACGCGCCGCGCATCACGGTGTTGTCGAGGTCGAAGAACGCGGCGCCGATCCGCGGCGGCAGGCCGTCGTCGCCGAGGGCGCGCGGCGGGACGCTCGCGTGTGCCGCCGCGGCGGCGGCCTCACCCGCCCGCACGGCACTGTCGTTGGTGTTCTTGGTCGTCGATCGCCGGCGCAAGAGAACCATGGAGCCGAGCGTAGTAGGCGCGTATTGCGGGTGTGTGGCGGTCGTCTTGCGACGGCGCGCCGCCCGGATGAAGCCCGGCCTCGTCCGGCGCGTCGCCGGGACCGGATCGGGCCGGTCCGGGAGCGGCCTTCTGGCCGGCGCCCTCGGCGGGTGACAATCGAGGACGTGAATCTCTTCCGCCGCCGTACCGACGCCGCGACCCGCACCGTGACGCTGTTGAGCAAGCCCGGTTGTCACCTGTGTGACGACGCCCGCGCCGTCATCGAACGGGTGACCGGGGAGCTGGGCGTGACCTGGACGGAGGTCGACATCACCCAGGACGCGGAGCTGCAGCACAAGTACTGGGAGCAGATCCCGGTGACCATGGTGGACGGCAGGCAGCACGACTTCTGGCGGGTGGACGAGCGGCGGCTGCGTCGCGCACTGGGCGGCTGAGCGGATCCCGGTCCCGGGCCGGCCGCGTGGCGGACGCCGGGCGAGGGGCCGGCGAAGGGGCCGCCGGAGGGAAATATCGCCGACACGTACGGTGAGGGGGCGTGCGCGATCGGATACCACGACTACGCATGGACCACGCGAAGGTCACCTCGTGTGATCGAGTTCACGCTCCGCTTCGGAACCAAGGCGTGACGAGCATCACGACAGGCGCGCAAATCGGACACCTACTTTGTGCGTACGTTCACAAAAGCCTAACCTGGCAATCGAAATCCCAGGTCCCACCCACAGGAGCAGCGTGGCTACAGGGCGTACCGAGCGACCGGCGCAACGGGGACGTGGCATCCCCGAGGCGACGGTGGCGCGGCTTCCGCTGTACCTCCGGGCGCTCAGTGCGCTGTCGGAGCGGGGTGTTCCCACGGTCTCGTCCGAGGAACTCGCCGCTGCCGCCGGGGTGAATTCGGCGAAGTTGCGCAAGGACCTGTCGTATCTCGGCTCCTACGGCACCCGCGGGGTCGGTTACGACGTCGAGTATCTCGTGTACCAAATCTCGCGTGAACTCGGGCTCACCCAAGACTGGCCGGTCGCCATCATCGGCATAGGAAACCTGGGTCACGCCCTCGCCAACTACGGCGGGTTCGCCTCCCGGGGATTCCGGGTCGCGGCGCTTCTGGACGCCGATCGGGCGGTCACCGGTCAGCGGATCGCGGGCATGGCGGTGCGCCATATGGACGACCTCGAGCAGATCGTGCGCGAGGACCATGTGTCGATCGGCGTGATCACCACGCCCGCGCCGGCCGCGCAGGAGGTGGCCGATCGGCTGGTCGCCGCCGGCATCACCAGCATCCTGAACTTCGCGCCCACGGTCCTCTCGGTGCCCGAGGGCGTGGACGTGCGCAAGGTGGATCTGTCCATCGAGTTGCAGATCCTGGCCTTCCACGAACAGCGCAAGTCCGGTCTCGATCCCGTCGCGGGACCGGTTCCGGCGCGACCCTCGAAGCCGGGGGAACGCGGCGACCTCCCCGAGGTGATGCCGGCGTGACCGGCTGTCGCGTGGGTGTCGCGCCCGCGAACACGGCGAACAACGGTAGGAAGACACCATGAGTGTCCTGGCGGTCGGTCTGAGTCATCGGACGGCCGAGGTCAGTCTCCTGGAACGGGTCTCGGTCACCGGGCAAGCCCAGGAGGCGCTGCTGCACGACCTGATCGCGGCCGAGCCGGTCGGCGAGGCCGTGCTGCTGTCGACCTGCAATCGGGTCGAGGTCTACGCGGACGTGGACCGCTTCCACGGCGGGGTCACCGAATTGGGCAACCTGCTGTCGCGGCACACCGGCGTCCCGGTGTCCGAGCTGACCCCGTGCCTGTACGTGCACTACGAGGACCGTGCCGTCCAGCACCTGTTCTCGGTGGCCTGCGGGCTCGACTCGATGGTGGTCGGCGAAGGGCAGATCCTCGGTCAGATAAAGGCGGCGCTGGCGCTCGCGCAGACCCACGGCACCGCCGGTCGGGTCCTGAACGAGCTGACCCAGCAGGCGCTGCGGGTGGGCAAGCGGGCGCACACCGAGACCGGCATCGACCAGGCCGGCCGGTCGCTGATGACCGTCGGGCTGGCCCAGGCCGAGCTGTCGATGGGCCCGATCGAGGGTTGCCGGGCGCTGGTGGTGGGCGCCGGCTCGATGAGCGCGCTGGCCGCGAAGACGCTGCACCGCGAGGGCGTCGGACACATCGTGGTGGCCAACCGCACCTACGAGCGGGCCGAGCACCTGGCCGAGTCGGTGGCCGGCCGGGCGGCGCCGATGTCCGCGCTGCCCGACGCGCTGGGCTCGGTCGACCTGGTGGTCTCCTGTACCGGCGCGGCCGGTCTGGTGATCGGCCGGGACGAGATCGAGGCGGTGCTGGCAGCCCGCCGCGAGCGCGGGGTCGAGCAGCCGCTCGTGTTGATCGACCTGGCGCTGCCGCGCGACATCGACTCGGGTGTACGCGACCTCGACGGCGTCGTGCTGATCGACCTGGAACTGCTCGCCGAGGTCTCCGCCGGCACGGCCGGCGAGGCCGACGTGGACCTGGTGCGCAAGATCGTCTGCGAGGAGGTCGCGGCGTTCGCGACCGCGCAGCAGGCCCAGCAGGTCGCACCGACCGTGGTCGCGCTGCGCAGCATGGGCTCGGACGTGGTCCGGGCCGAGCTGGACCGGCTCAGTGGCCGGGTCCCGGAGATGGACGACCGGGTGCGCGCCGAGGTCGAGCAGACCGTGCGGCGCGTGGTGGACAAGCTGCTGCACGCGCCGACGGTGCGGGTCAAGCAGTTGGCCGGCGAGCCCGGCGGATCCTCGTACGCGGACGCGCTGCGGATGTTGTTCGATCTCGACCCCGGCACCCCCGAGGTGGTCCGCCGGGCGGACGCCCCCGACGCAGTGGAAGGTGTGGCGTGACCGAAGCACCGTTGCGACTGGGCACCCGGCGCAGCAAGCTGGCGATGGCCCAGTCGGGCCATGTCGCCCAAGCCGTCACGCGCCTGACCGGCCGTGCCGTCGAACTGGTGGAGATCACCACGCACGGCGACGTCTCGCGGGAACAGCTCACGCAGATCGGCGGCACCGGCGTCTTCGTCAACGCGCTGCGCGACGCGCTGCTGGCCGGCGAGGTCGACTTCGTCGTGCACTCGCTCAAGGACCTGCCGACCGCCGACCCCGAGGGCATCACCCTGGTCGCGGTCCCGCCGCGGCACGATCCGCGCGACGCGCTGGTGGCCCGGGACGGGCTCGCGCTCGCCGAGTTGCCGGCCGGCTCCCGGATCGGGACCGGTTCGCCGCGCCGCGCCGCGCAGTTGTTGCTGCTCGGGCTCGGCCACGAGATCGTGCCGATCCGCGGCAACGTCGACACCAGGGTCGGCTTCGTGACGTCCGGCGAACTCGACGCCGTCGTCCTGGCCAATGCCGGTCTCGGCCGCCTGGGCCGTGCGGAGGAGGTCACCGAGACCTTCGATCCGCTCCACATGCTGCCTGCCCCCGGTCAAGGGGCACTGGCCGTCGAGTGCGCGACACACGATGTCGCCCTCGTCGAACTGCTCGCCGGTTTGGACGACTCGGACACCCGAGCCGCCGTACTGGCCGAGCGCACGCTGCTCGCCGTGTTGGAAGCCGGATGTTCGGCTCCGGTCGGCGCCCTCTGTGAGGTCGCCGAGGGCGAGCAGGTCACCGAGCTGTACCTGCGGGCCGTAGTCGCGAATGTCGACGGCACCGACAGCGTACGGTTGTCCGCCACCGGAACCCTCGACGAGGCGCAGAAGATCGGTCGCGAACTCGCGACCGAACTGCTCGCCCGAGGGGCCTCCGGTTTGATGGGGGAGCGCGTCCCTTGAGCCCCAGAGCGAAGAAGAAGCCCAGCGGCATCGTGACCTTTGTGGGTGCCGGTCCCGGCGACCCGCGACTGCTCACACTGCGGGCCATCGAGGTGCTGGCCGAGGCCGATGTGGTGATCGCCGACGAGGCGACGCTGCGCCAGGTCCTGTTCCACTGCAAGAGCGGCGTCGAGGTCCTCGACCCGGTGACCGGCGACGACGGGGAACTCCTGTCGGCCGTTGCCCGGGCCAAGGTCGTCGTGGCCGCCGCGCGATCGGGCAGGCAGGTCGTCCGGGCCGTGGCGGGTGACCCGTGCGTGGACCAGTCGGTCACGGACGAGATCACCGCGGTCGCGAAGGCGAAGATCGTCTTCGAGGTCGTCCCGGGTGTCCCGGTCAGCACGGCCGTTCCCACGTACGCGGGCATCCCGCTGCACGCGGCCAAGGGCAGCGGTGGCGTTCGCGTCCTCGACATGGCCGAGGCCTCGATCGACTGGGCCACGGTCGGCTCCGTCGACGGCACGCTCGTGTTGCGCGGTGCGCTCGACTCGATCGCCGAGATCGCGCAGGAACTGGTCGCCGGCGGCCGCAAGCCCGCCACGCCGGTCTCGGTCACCGTCAACGGCACCACCACCGAGCAGCGCACCCTGGTGAGCACGCTCGCGCAGGTGGCGTCCGACGTGCGGTCCGCGAAGATCACGCTGCCGGCCGTCGTGGTCGTCGGCGAGGTGGTCGCCCAGCGCGACACCCTGTCGTGGTTCGAGACCAAGCCCCTGTTCGGCTGGAAGGTGCTCGTTCCGCGCACCAAGGAGCAGGCGGTCACGCTGTCCGAGCAACTGCGCTCGTACGGCGCGGTGCCGCACGAGGTGCCGACCATCGCGGTCGAGCCCCCGCGCACACCGCAGCAGATGGAGCGGGCGATCAAGGGCCTGGTCACCGGCCGCTACGAGTGGATCGCGTTCACCTCGGTCAACGCCGTGCGCGCGGTGCGCGAGCGGTTCGAGGACTACGGCCTGGACGCGCGCGCCTTCGCCGGGATCAAGGTCGCGGCCGTCGGCGAGGCGACCGCGCGGGCGCTGGTCGAGTTCGGCGTCAAGCCGGACCTGGTGCCGTCGGGGGAGCAGTCCGCCGCCGGATTGCTGGAGGACTGGCCGCCGTACGACCCGGTCTTCGACCCGATCGACCGGGTGTTCCTGCCGCGTGCCGACATCGCCACCGAGACGCTGGTGGCCGGTCTGGTCGAGTTGGGCTGGGAAGTCGACGACGTCACCGCGTACCGCACGGTGCGCGCGGCGCCGCCGCCGGCGGACACCCGCGAGGCGATCAAGGGCGGCGGCTTCGACGCGGTCCTGTTCACGTCGTCCTCGACGGTGCGCAATCTGGTCGGCATCGCGGGCAAGCCGCACGCGGTGACGGTGATCGCGTGTATCGGCTCGGCGACCGCGAAGACCGCCGAGGAACACGGTCTACGCGTGGACGTGATGGCTCCCGAGCCGTCGGTGTCCGCGTTGGCCGAGGCGCTCGCGGAGTTCGGTACGGCGCGGCGGGCCGCCATGGTGGAGGCGGGTGACCCCGTCACCCGGCCGAGTGAACGGCGGCCGGGGTCGCGACGGAAGGCAAAGTAGGTTACGTGGAGTGGCGCTCAGGATTCGTGGGGTGCCTCTCAGGGCTCGCGGGGTGATTCCGGGGCTCGCGGGGTGACCCTCGGGAGTCGTGGAGTGGCGCTCAGGTTTCGTGGGGTGGCCCGCACACCTCGCATGAGGAAGGCCGAGTAGTTCCGATGTCGTACCAGGCTGACGCATCGTCAGGGTTTCCCGCGCACCGTCCCCGGCGGTTGCGCACGTCCCCGGCGGTGCGCCGCCTGGTCGCGGAGACCCGGCTGCATCCCGCCGACCTGATCCTGCCGCTGTTCGTGCGCGAGGGTGTGCGCGAACCGGTGCCGATCTCGTCGATGCCGGGCGTTGTGCAACACACGCGCGATTCGCTGCGCAAGGCCGCGCACGACGCGGTCGCGGCGGGGGTCGGCGGGCTGATGTTGTTCGGCATCCCGACGGTCAAGGACGCGGTCGGCTCGGCCGGCTTCGACCCCGAGGGCGTGCTCCAGGTCGCCATCCGCGACGTGGTGGCCGAGGTGGGCGCCGACGCGGTGGTGATGTCCGACCTGTGTCTGGACGAGTTCACCGACCACGGGCACTGCGGTGTGTTGGCCGCGGACGGCTCGGTGGACAACGACGCGACGCTGGAGGCGTACGCGCGGATGGCCGTCGTACAGGCCGACGCGGGCGTGCACATGGTCGGCCCCAGCGGCATGATGGACGGTCAGGTCGGGGTGGTCCGGCGGGCGTTGGACGGCGCCGGGTATCAGGACGTGTCGATCCTGGCGTACAGCGTGAAGTACGCGTCGGGCTTCTACGGTCCGTTCCGCGAGGCGGTCGAATCCACGCTCAAGGGCGACCGGATGACCTACCAGCAGGACCCGGCCAACGCCGAGGAGTCCGTGCGCGAGGTCCTGTTGGACGTGGCCGAGGGCGCGGACCTGGTGATGGTCAAGCCCGCGATGTCGTACCTGGACATCGTCCGGCAAATCGCCGACGAGGTGCACGTGCCGGTCGCGGCGTACCAGGTCAGCGGCGAGTACGCGATGGTCGAGGCGGCGGCGGCGAACGGCTGGATCGACCGGGACCGGGTGGTGCTGGAGACGCTGACCTCGATCAAGCGGGCGGGGGCTTCGTCGATCCTGACGTATTGGGCTGCCGAGGTGGCGCGGAAGCTGCGCTGATGGTGCCGATGCGGCGTCGTCACTCGATCGGTTGATCGACATCGATCCGGACTCACGATGGCACGGCTGCCGGTTACGGTCGAGCGAAAGCTTGTCCGCTACCGGCGACCCGTGGTCCGGACTGGGTCAGGAGGTGTTTTCCGATGGCGATCGCGACGCATGAGTTTCATGTGACTGCTTCCGGCTTCGACGCGCTCGACGATGTGCTCTGGCAAGCGTGGAACGAGATGACGCTGCCCGAGGGACTGCGTGCCGAGATCATCGAAGGAGCCATCGAGGTGTCTCCCACCGGGTCCCGGCGCCATGGGAAGGTAGCGAACCGTCTGCGTGACGCGCTTGGGGATCACTTGGACGCGGATGATTCGCTCGCGGCCTACCAGGACATCAACGTCATTTGTCGCCGCAAGGTGTATATCCCGGATGTTTTCGTGGCTCCCGAGGATGTGGACGAGGCTCCGGATCCCGACGGGCTCGGCGTGTCCGCATCGGGTGTGATCCTGGTTGCCGAGATCGTGTCACCCGGGCGAGAGGCCGGGGCACGCGATCGAGACCGCAAGCGTCGCGCCTATGCCGAGGCCGGCATCGACGTCTACGTGATCATCGATGACTTCGATGAGGACGGGGTCGTTACGGTGCTGAGCAAGCCGGACGCTGTCAAGGGCGAGTACGGAATGGTGATTCGGGCGACCTACGGAACTGTGGCCACCATTCCGGACGGCCCGCTGAAGGGCTTTGCGATCGGTCCGGAGATCACCGCCCGCTGATTCGGCGTCAGGAGCGTAGTCGGGTCAGGGTTGTCGGCGGCAGGTGCCGGCCAGGAGGGCCCGTGCTGCGGCGACTTCGGTGATCACCTGTTCGTCGGTGGTCGCGAGTGCCCGCGGGCGTTCGCGACCGGGCTGCGCGAGGTTGTGGGTCGCGTGGCCGGTGAGGTGGTCGTCGGGTGAGATTGCTGGGTGGCCCGGCCCGTAGTGCCCGTAGCGCCCGTTGTGCCGGTTGTTCGGGCTTGGGTTCGCACTCGGGTTCGGGGACTTGGGCTGGGGCTGGGGTGGTCACTCGTACGTGGGATTTTCGGGGGTTCGCTCGGGGTGATCCACTGGGCGGCGCCAACCTTGCGCCATGGCCAACTCTCGGTTCGCGGCGCGGTGTCTGCTGGTGGCATGTGTGTGCGTGCCGGCTGCTGGGGCCTGCGGTACGGCGGGCGCCGAGGGTGGTGGGCGGGCGGTCGTCGAGGTCGAGTCCGGTGGGGGTTCGGGCGGCGCACGGTACGAGGCGCGGGTTGGGCGGACGGGCGCCGGGTACGCGCCGGGGAGTGAGCGCTTCGAGGGGTCCGGGATGGCGCAGGGCCGGTGGTGAGGGTCGGGGGTGTCACCAAACCGCCGACGAAACCGACGAATCCGCGGCCGCCTCGACCTCCGGCGACCAAACCGCCGAAGCCGCCTGTGCCCAAGCCGCCGGTGTTGGGGTCGTCGGTGTCGAAGTGGTCGGCGCTGCGGTTGTTGGTGCTGGACCCGCCGGAATCGGCGGTGTCAGGGGTGCCGGTGGGGTCGACGCAGTGGCCGATTGCCGGATTGGTGATCGGGCTCGCGCCGGCTTTGCTGATGTCGGTCGGGTCCGTGGCGCTTGTCGTCCCCAGGTCGGGAGTCGGTGGGCACGCGCGACGTTCGTGAGGGGACGAGAATGCCGTCGAGACTTGACGGCTAACGGTGTTAGCCGGATGATGGACGCGCGCGGCTAACATTGTTAGCCTCAGGCGAACGGAGGCGGCGGCATGAGCACCATTGCGCACACGGGAATCGGCGGCTCGGCCGTGGTCCGACGGATCCGACGCGGAGCGTGGATCGCGTCGACGTTGTTCCTGGCCGCCTTCGCGGTGTTCGAGAGCGTGAAGTACGGCTTCGTCACCTCGGCGGCGGCGCTGCTCTTCTTCGTGCTGCCCGACCTGACCATGTTCATCGGCGCCACGGACGCGGCGCGCGACGGTACGCACCAGCCCGGTCGGCTCCAGCCGCGCGCGGTGCCGTTCTACAACGCGCTGCACCGGGTCTGGGTCCCGCTGATCGTGCTGGTCGCGTACACCGTCACGCCCGTCGTCTGGCCGCCGCTGTTCACCGCCGGCCTCGGCTGGCTCACCCACATCGCGATGGACCGTGCCGCCGGGTACGGACTGCGCACTCCGGAAGGATTCCGCAAGCATGTCTGACGTGTTGTCATCGCCCCTCAGCGCCAGGGCTCGCGAGATCGTGGTCGCCGCGCGGGAACTCCTGGAGGGGGAGGGTCCGGATGCGGTGTCGATGCGGCGGATCGCGGACCGGATCGGCATCAAGGCGCCGTCGTTGTACAAGCATTTCCCGGACAAGTCCGCGGTCGAGAACGCACTGATCGCCCAGGGCATGGCCGAACTCGCGGAGGCGCTGGAGGCCGTCGAGGTGGCGGACGGTCCGGGCGATCGGGGGGCCGATGGCGTAGTCGGCGGGGCCGGCGGGGCCGGGGCGGGCAGTCGGGCGGGTGGCCCAGCGGCCGGGGGCGGCTCGTCCGGAGCGGCGAGTGCGGGTCGGGTGGCCGACGTGGTTCGGGGTGAGGGGCGGATCGCGGCGCTGGCGGGGGCGTACCGCGCGTACGCGCTGGCCCATCCGGATCTGTATCGACTGATGAGTGACCGGCCCCTGGACCGCGGCGCGTTGCCGGCGGGACTGGAGGCTCGCGCGGCGGCGCCACTGGTGCGAGCCGTGGGCGGCGACGCCGACGCCGCGCGTGCCGTATGGGGCTTCGCCCACGGCATGGTCGCGTTGGAACTGGCCGGCCGCTTTCCACCGGGTGCGGACCTCTCCGGAGCCTGGACCAAGGGCTGCGGCGCCTTTTCCGCGTACCCGACCGCGATCTGAGCGCGCGGTTGTCGGCTTCAAACGCCGGCCGGGCTGGGTGGGGCGTCGGTTGGGTTGGGGTGGCCTCAAACGCCGGCCGGGCTGAATTGGGTGGCTCGGGCTGTGGGCGTGGGTCGGGTGGGTGGTACTGAGTGGCCTCGCGTTTTTCGGGTGAGGCGGCTTTTTGGGCTTGGGGCCGCCAAGTGGTCGGGGGCCGCTCGGGTTCAAGCGCCCGTCGTTGCCTGCCCGCCTGCCCGCCGTCGCAGGCCGACGTCCGTCGCGCGGTGCTGCCTTCTCGTCGCCGGCCTGTGGTTTGGGAGCCGTGGCTCGGGGGGTCAGGGGGAGTCGAGGGGCGGAGTGGGGTTGGGGCAGGGGAATTTCTGGGCTTTGCGGGTGGGGCGGGGAGTGGGGGAGTGGTAGAGGATGCCGTCTTGGAGCCAGGAGGTGTAGGTGTGGAGGGGGCGGCAGGGGAGTTGGCCGGTGGAGCGGCCGGTGGCCAGTTCGAAGGTGGCTTTGTGGGCCGGGCAGGTGAGGTGTTCGTTGGTCAGGGTGCCTCTGGAGAGGATCGCGCCGGCGTGGGGGCAGCGGTCCTCGAAGACGTGGACCGTGTCGCCGTGGCGCAGGATCGCGACCGGGGGGCTGGTGGCGACCCGGGTCGGGACGTCCTCGGGGAGGCTCGCGAGCGGGCCCAGGCACACCGGCGGGCGCTCCCGGCGGAAGGGTGACATTTTGCCCCCGGGGTAGGCGGTACCGCCCCAGGCTAGGCAGTCCCGGGTCGGTTGGCCAGTACTCGATCAAGCTTGCGAACGATCCGGTTGTGATGCGCGTGACCACGCGAAGTCTTTCTTCCCGCAAAGCTTCTGACGTACCGTCAGGTCAGCACCCGGGCGCTGGCCCCGCCATGCCCGGGCTCCGTACCCCCGGCCCCGGCTTCCCGCGCGGAGGACACGTGTCTGACCCGATCTACGACGCCACCACTCTCTGGGAGCTGGTGGAGCGCCGCGCGGCGGCGACTCCCGATGTGCCCATGTTGCTCGACCCGGAGGACCGTACGGTCACCTTCGGTGAGTTCAAGGCGTGGGCGGAGCGCGTGGCCGCGGGCTATCACGCGCTCGGTGTCACCGCCGGTACCCGCGTGACCTGGCAGTTGACCACGCGGATCGAGTCCATCGTGGTCTCCTTCGCGCTGGCTCGACTGGGCGCGGTGCAGAACCCGATCATCCCGTTCTACCGGGAGAAGGAGGTCGGCTTCTGTCTGCGGCAGACCGGCGCCGAGTTCTTCCTGTGTCCGCGTAGCTGGAAGGGCTTCGACTTCCTGGCGATGGGCGAGTCGCTCGCGAAGGACATGGCGCAGCCGCCGACCGTGTTGGTGGCGTACGACGAGCTGCCCGAGGGCGACCCGGCCGGGCTCCCGGCCGCGCCGACCGACGGGGACGAGGTGCGCTGGCTCTACTACACCTCCGGCACCACCTCCGACCCGAAGGGTGTGCAGCACAGCGACTCCACGCTGCTCGCGGGCGGCAAGGGCCTGGCCGTCGCGCTCGACATGTCGCGGTCCGACGTCGGCTCGATCGCCTTCCCGTACGCGCACATCGCGGGCCCGGACTACATCGTCACGGTGCTCGCCTCCGGTTTCCCGGCCGTGATCGTGGAGAACTTCGACCCGGCCGGCGTGGTGCCCGTGTACAAGCGGCTCGGCGTCACCATGGTCGGCGGCTCGACCGCGTTCTACGTCGCGTTCCTGAACGAACAGCGCAAGCAGCCCGGCGAGAAGATCATCCCGACGCTGCGGATCGTCTCGGGCGGTGGTGCGCCCAAGCCTCCGGAGCTGGTCGCCGAGGTTCGCGACGAGATGCGGGCGATCCTGTGCCACGGATACGGGATGACCGAGGTCCCGATGATCGCCCAGGGCGGCCCGCACGACTCCGAGGACCAGCGTTCGTACACCGAGGGCAAGCCTGTCACCGGTATTCAGGTGCGGATCGCCCGGGCCGACGGGACCGTCGCGGAGACCGGCGAGGAGGGCGAGGTCCGGCTGCGCGGGCCGATGGTGTTCAAGGGGTACACCGACCCCGCGCTGACCGCCGACGCGTTCGACGAGGACGGTTTCTTCCGTACCGGCGACCTGGGCAGGCTGCGGGCCGACGGACACCTCTCGCTCACCGGTCGGCTCAAGGACGTGATCATCCGGAAGGGTGAGAACATCTCGGCCCGCGAGATCGAGGATCTGCTCTTCGCCCATCCGAAGGTCGCCGACGCGGCGGTGATCGGCCTGGTCGATCGCGAGCGCGGCGAGCGGGTGTGCGCCGTGGTCGAGCGGCAACCGGGTGAGGCCGACCTGGAGTTCGCCGAGATGGTCGGATACCTGCGCGAGGCCGGGTTGATGACGCAGAAGATCCCGGAGCAGTTGGAACTGGTCGACGCGTTGCCCCGGAACGAGACGCTGCGCAAGGTGTTGAAGTTCAAGCTTCGTGAGGAGTACGACAAGAAGCCCTGGACGCCCGATCGCTGACGGCCGGTCAGCCGTAGCCGCCCGGAGCGATTCTTCGATCGGGCGCTCTTCGATCGGGCGCTCTTCGATCGGGTCTGCTCCGGATCGGGCCCCACCCCCGGATCGGGCCTCCCCGGATCGGTGTTCGCCCGATCGGGTGCTCCCCGAATCGGGTGTTTCTCGGATCAGGCGTTCCGCGCTTCGCCTGATGCCCCGTCACCGACACGGTGACGGGGCATCAGGTTTCAGTTCCAGGCGGCCAGTACGGCGTCCACCGTGGTGATCGTGGCGATCGCGTTGAAGGTGTTCGCGAGCACCGCCTCGGCGTATTCGGGGGGAAATCCGGCCACCGCCTCGCGCGGGATGACGAACTGGAATCCGGCGTTGACCGCGTCCATCGCGAAGTTGAGCATCCCGACGTTGAGCGAGACGCCGACGCCCACGATCGTGCGTACGCCCATGTTCCGCAGTACCGCGGCCAATCCGGTGTCGGCCATCGGGCCGAGCCCGTGATAGCGGGAAAGCACCAGGTCGGAGGGCTCGACGGTGATTCCGTCGGCCACGTCCGCGGCGGGTGAACCCGGTTCCAACAGGATCGGTGCCTTGGCCGCGGCGCCGAACATCCGGGCGTTGGTGTTGGCGCCCAGACCGTCCGGCCGGCGGACCGCGAGGCAGTGCACGACCGGGAGTTCGGCCCTGCGGGCGGCCTTCGCGAGTCGGTCGACGGCCGGAATCAGCTCCCCGGTGTGGGCGGTCAGCGCGGGGAATACCGCGTGTGCGCCGATCACTCCGTTCTGGCATTCCTGGGTGATCAACGCGGTGTGCCCGGGGGCGATCAGTTCTTCGAGGCGCAGGGCCATCCGTGATTCTCCTGACGTTGAGTCAGCTTGTGGTTCCCTCCGCCCAGAGATTACGCTAAATCTGACGGTCCATCAGATTTCAGTGAGCGGGAGGGGCCGATGAGCACCAACCAGCCCGGACAGGCTGCCACGCGGTCCGGAAACTCCTTCGGTGAACTGCCGAAGATCATCAGCGTGGATGACCATGTCATCGAGCCGGCACATCTGTTCGAGCGCTGGTTGCCGAAGAAGTACCACGAGCGTGGCCCCAAGCCGGTCACCACCGGCATCGGCACGCTGGAGTACACCGGGGCGAGCTACAAGATCACCACCGACCCCGACGGCCCGCCGGCCGACTGGTGGTTCTACGAGGACCTGCGCTTCCCGTACAAGCGCAACATCGCCGCCGTCGGCTTCAGTCGCGACGAGATGACCCTGGAGGGCATCACGCGCGCCGAGATGCGCCCCGGGTTGTACGACCCGGCCGAGCGGCTCAAGGACATGGACGTCAACCATGTCGAAGCCTCGCTGTGCTTCCCGACCTTCCCGCGTTTTTGCGGCCAGACCTTCTCGGAGGCCGCGGACAAGGAGGTCGCGCTCGCGTGCGTGCGCGCCTACAACGACTGGATGGTCGAGGAGTGGTGCGGCGACTCCGGGGGTCGGCTGATCCCGCTGATCATCATCCCGCTGTGGGACGTGCGGCTCGCGGTCGAGGAGGTCGAGCGCAACCGGGCGCGCGGCGTCACCGCCGTGTGCTTCTCCGAGATCCCGGCGTTCCTGGGCCTGCCCAGCATCCACACCGGCTACTGGGACCCGTTCTTCCAGGTCTGCGCGGACCTGGGCGTGACGATCAACATGCACATCGGCTCGTCCTCGACGATGCCCGCCGCCTCGCCGGACGCGCCCGCGGCCGTGCAGGCGTCGCTGAGCTTCAACAACGCGATGGCCTCGATGGCCGACTTCATCTTCGCGGGCATCCCGGCCCGGTTCCCCAAGATCAAGCTGGCCTACTCCGAGGGTCAGATGGGCTGGATCCCGTACGCGCTGGAGCGGATGGACGACGTCTGGTTGGAGCACCGCGCGTGGGCCGTCACCGGTGAGGTGCTGCCCGAAGCGCCGTCGTACTACTTCCGGCGGAACATGTTCGCGTGCTTCTTCCGGGACCGGCACGGGGTGAACTCGCTCGACGTGATCGGCGAGGACAACGTCACGTTCGAGACCGACTATCCGCACGTCGACTCCACGTGGCCGCACACCAAGAAGATCGCCGAGGAGCACCTCGCCGGGCTGAGCGAGGAGACGGTCTACAAGATCATCCGGGGCAACGCGATCCGGATGCTCGACCTCGACTTCGACAAGGAGCGGGTGGCCGCGACCGCGGTCTGAGTCGGGTTCGCGCCGGGATTCCTCGGGATCTCGTCGGTTTTCGGCGGGCTCGGGTTTTCGGCGGGCCCGGTCGGGCTCGGTCGGGTTTTGGGTTCAGCGGCAAGGGGCGGCTCGTCGAATTCTCGGCGGGCCGCTTCCGAGGTATTCCGACTCGCGTCGGCACACGTCGTCAGTACACCGGAGGGGCCTGGAATGAGTGGGATCTGCGAGGGACGCGTCGTCATCGTCACCGGTGCCGGCGGCGGCATCGGGCGCGAGCACGCGCTGGCGTTCGCCCGTGAGGGCGCGCACGTGGTGGTCAACGACATCGGCGCCTCGCGCCAGGGCGACGGCCGTTCGCTCGGACCGGCCCAGCAGGTCGTGGCCGACATCGAGGCGCTGGGCGGCAAGGCGGTGATCAACGCGGACGACGTCGCGGACTGGGCGGGCGCGGAGCGCCTGGTACAGACCGCCATCGACGCGTTCGGCCGGCTGGACGTCGTGGTCAACAACGCGGGCTTCCTGCGCGACCGGATGCTGGTCTCGCTCGGCGAGGACGAGTTCGACGCGGTGGTACGGGTGCACCTCAAGGGCCACTTCGCGGTGATGCGGCACGCCGGCGCGTACTGGCGTGCGCGGGCCAAGGCGGGCGACACGATCGACGCGCGGCTGATCAACACCACGTCCGGCGCGGGCCTGATGGGCTCGGTCGGGCAGGGCAACTACGCCGCGGCCAAGGCCGGCATCACGTGCCTGACCCAGATCGCGGCGGTGGAGATGGGCCGGTACGGGGTGACCGCCAACGCGATCGCGCCCGCCGCGCGGACCCGGATGACCGAGGAAGCGATGCCGGACATGGTGCGCAAGCCCGAGGACGGCAGCTTCGATTTCTACGACCCGGCGAACATCTCGCCGCTGGTGGTCTGGCTCGGCTCGGCGCAGTCGCGCGAGGTGACCGGTCGGGTGTTCGAGGTCGAGGGCGACAAGGTCTCGGTCGCGACCGGCTGGCAGCACGGTCCCGAGGCGAGCGCGGGTCGGCGCTGGGAGCCGGCCGAGCTCGGTCCGGTGGTGGCGAAGTTGATCGACGAGGCGCCGACGCCGACGCCTGTGTATGGGGCGTGAGTTTGGGGTTGGGGCTCGGGGCCTGGGCTGAGGACTTGGGGTTCGGGCTCAGGGGCTCGGGTTCGGGGGCTTGGGTTGGGAGCTCGTCCTCGGGGGCTTGGGTTGGGAGCCCGGGTTCGGGCTCGGGGGGCTTGGGCCGAGGGGCTCGGGGCTCAGGGGTTGGGCTCGGGGGCTTGGGCTGGGCCTGGGGTCTTCGCTTTTTTGTTTTCCGGTCTTGGGGCCGGCCCGACTGTTCGTGACAGGGAGTCGAGATGGACCTCCGGTATACCGAGGCCGAGGAGAGATTTCGCGCGGAACTGCGCGCGTGGCTCGATCGGGCCATCCCGCTGCTGCCCGCCAAGCCCGATCGCAACGACTGGCCGGGGCGGCGGGCGTATGACACCGCCTGGCAGCGGCTGTTGTTCGAGGCCGGCTACGCGGGCCTGCACTGGTCGGTCGAGGCGGGCGGCAAGGGTGCCACGCCGACCGAACACCTGATCTTCCTGGAGGAGACCGAGCGGGCGGGCGCGCCGTACGTGGGCGCCAACTTCGTCGGCCTGCTGCACGCCGGACCGACCATCGACGCGGCCGGCACCGAGGAACAGCGTCGCCGCTACCTCCCGGGGATCCTGCGCGGCGACGACGTGTGGTGCCAGGGCTTCTCCGAACCGGGCGCGGGCAGCGACCTGGCGTCGCTGCGTACCCGGGCCGTCCGGGACGGCGACGACTACGTCGTCAACGGCTCGAAGATCTGGACCTCGCACGCCGAAGTGGCCGACTACTGCGAGATGTTGGTACGTACCGACCCGGACGCGCCGAAGCACAAGGGGATCACCTGGCTGATCGTGCCGATGGACACGCCGGGCATCACCATCCGTCCGCTGGAGACGGTGATGGGCACGTCGGAGTTCGCCGAGGTGTTCTTCGACGACGTACGCGTGCCGGTGGCCAACCGGGTCGGCGAGGAGAACGACGGCTGGCGGGTCACCATGGTCACCCTGTCGTTCGAGCGCGGTACCGCGTTCGTCAGCGAAGTGGTGGCCTGCCAGCGCCTGTTGCGCGAACTCGCGGCACTGGCCAAGAAGGTGACGCGACGTCAGGCAAGTGCTTGGGACGATCTCGCGTTGCGGCGCGAACTGGGGCACCTGACGGCGGAGTTCGAAGCGCTGTGGGCGTTGACCAAGTGGAACGTGTCCGAGGCGCAGCGCTCCGGCGTGCCCGGGGTCGGCGGTTCGGTGTTCAAGCTGCGGTTCTCCGAGACGAAGCAGAAGGTGTACGACCTGGCGCATCGGCTGCTGGGTCGGGCGGCCCTGGCCGTGGACGACGTCGCGGGGCTGCCCGGCGGCACGCTGATGGACGAGCGGCTGTCGTCGCTGTCGTACACGATCGCGGCGGGTACGTCGCAGATTCAGCGCAACATCGTGGGCGAGCGCATCCTCGGCCTGCCGAAGGAACGGTGATCGGGCGTGGGTTGCCGGCTGGGCGTCGAGGGGCGACCGGACGGGGATTTCCGGCCGAGCGTGGAGGGGCGACCGGGCGTGGGTTGCCGGCTGCGCAATGGGGTGGATTTCCGGCTGGGCACGGAACGGTCGGGCATGGACTTTCGGCTGAGCAAGGAACGGTGATCGGACATGGATTTCCAGCTGAGTGAGGACCAGCGTGATCTGCGGTCCGGGGTGCGGGAGTTCTGCGAGGGTCGGTTCGACCGGGAGCGCATGCGGAAGCTGGTCGACACCGCGCCGGTGCCCGGGATGGTGGACCGCGCGCTGTGGCGGGAACTTGCCGAGACCGGCTTCTTCTCGCTGCGGATCGCGGAGGAGGCGGGCGGCGTCGGGCTGGGGGTGGCCGAGGCCGCGCTGGTGTACGAGGAGGCGGGTCGGGTGTTGTTGCCCGGGCCGTTGGTGGCCACGCATCTGGCGGCCTCGCTGCCCGGGGACCTGGGGACGGACGCGGCCTCGGGGGATGCGGTGGTCGGTTTGATCGAGGGCGACTCGTGGCCCTTGCTGGTCGAGCATCTGGACGCGTTGGACTGTTTGTTGGTGCTCACCGATGAGGGCATTCGGCTGGTCGACCCGAAGCATGTGCGCGGTGAGCGGGTCGCGCATCCGGTGGATCCGTTCACGCCGGTGACCTCGGTGGACGAGCTGCCGGTGGGCGAGTTGGTGGCCGATGCTCTCGTTGCTGAGCAGTGGCGCCGAATCGGAGCGGTGCTCACGGCGGCGCTTCAGCTCGGGATCGCGGGGCGGCTCACCGAGTTGGCCACGCAGTATGCCAAGGAGCGGGAGCAGTTCGGGCGGGTGATCGGCAGCTTCCAGGCGGTCAAGCACCTGTGCGCGGACATGCTGGTGCGGACCGAGATCGCGCGGGCCGCGGTGTATGCGGCGGCCGTGACGCTGGATGATCCGGCGGTGGGCGATCCGGAGGTCGCGGTACTCACGGCGAAGGTGATGGGGGACGACGCGGCGACGCGGAATGGGAAGGACGCCACGCAGGTGTATGGCGGGATGGGGTTCACCTGGGAGGTGGACGTGCACCTGTATCTGAAGCGGGCGTGGGTGCATGCGACGCAATTCGGTGGGGCGGAGGAGAACGAAGAGGCGTTGGCGGGGATGCTCTAGCCGGTGGGCGCGGGGTGGGATTTGGGGTTGGTTGGCCTCATGCGCGGGTCGGGCAGGGTTGGCCTCAAGCGCCGGCCGGGCTGATGTTGGCTGGGCGGTGTTGGTTGGTTGGGTGGGGTCGCCTTGTGTGTCGGGTGGGGCGGGGGACTTCAGTTTTGGCGCATTGGCCCGGATTTCGGAGGAGTGGCAGCGCGCGGTGCGGTCGTGGTCGCGCGGTCGGAGTCGACCGGTGGGCGCCGGTACGCGCCATCCGGCCCCGTTGCCCCGGGGCCGGCGCCCCCAGGAAGCCGGGTCGACTCAGCCGAAGGGTGTGGCTCTCGAGTTCGTCGGCCGAAGGCGGATCCGGTCGGGATGTGAGCCCGCCCACCGTCGGGGCCCGGGCCCGGTGCGTCAGCCGGTTCCGCGTATGGCCGAGACGACCTGTTCGACCTGCTTTCGGACCAGCGCCTCGTCGGGGTGTTGCGGTGTGGCACCGTTGAGATTGACCCGCACCACCCGAATCACGGTGCTGCCGACGCGTACCAGGACGATCGAGTGCACCCAAGCCTGTCCGTTGTCGACTCGCGTCACGAATTCGGCGGCCAAGGTTTCGTCACCGAGCTTGTCCCACCGGATTTCCCGGGTCGTGAACTGCCCGGAGAGCTCGTCCGTCGTCAACCGCCGATCCCCACATCGCGGAATCAGCTCTCGGGTTACGGGGATGAGCCTTTTGGCGTCATCGACCGACAGGGACGTCAAGCCGGCGCCGAGAAGCGCGTACGCCTTGCCCCCGGGTGCCGGATCCCGAGCCGTGATCGACGCCGCCGCCAGGACGGGGTAGGCACCGGATATCGGATTGGCCATTCTCGTCAGTCGATCACAGTCGGCCGAGTTCGATTCCGTTTGCGAGTCGTCGCCACCTCGGTCGGTGTCGACGATCGATTCCCAGCCCTCGGGCATGTCGGTCTTCTTGAGGAGCGCGCGCTTGAGTTCGGCCGTCGTCAGTGGGGAGGCGGCGCCGGGTGCTCTTGGGGATGTGTTCGAAGGCGCGGACGAGGCCGGGGGCGTTGTGGACGACTTGTTCGTGGAGGAAGCCCTCGCGAGTTCCTCGGCCGGTCCCCCGCATGCCGTTGCCGTCGACAACAGGGCGATCACGAGCAGACCCGTCGGACGACGCGGGCGAACACGTACCAAGGTGGGAGACCTCCGCGAGAAGTGGCAGGGGGTGGGCAGGCCGGTTCAGTATGGCAGTGGCGTTTCCGGCCGTCGGCACCCCCGTGACCTGGGGAATCGCCGTATGGGTCACTCCTGTTCGGGGGCGGTGCCAGTGCTGGGGGCGGTGCTGGGGCCGGATTCGGGGTCGAGGTCGGGGCAGGCTGTGGAATTGGCGTGTCGTCGGTCCATCGGTTCGGGTGTTTTGGCTGGTCAGGGGTGGGATCCATTGACAGTTTCCCGGACTGGGGATATTCCTGACAGGTCGTCAGATTCGCGTGCAGCAGGGAGCCAGTCATGGAGCGCGACTTCGGGAAGCGGGCCGGCGCGGTCGTGGTGGTCGGTGCCGGAGGCGGGATCGGTGCGGCGATCTGTCGGATGTTCGCCGAGCGCGGGGCGGACCTGGCCGTCACCTATCGCAACGGCGCCGCAGGGACCGAGGCCGTCGCCGAGGAGGCCCGCGTCGAGCACGGTCGACGGGCCCGCGCGTGGCAGGTCGATCTCACCGACGCGGACGCCGTGGCGCGCTTCGTGGCGGAGGCGGCGGCGGAGTTCGGCGGCGTGCACACGGTGGTGTACGCGGCCGGCCCACACGTACCGATGTTGCACCTGAGTCGGGTCACGCCGGCGCAGTATCGCGAACAACTCGACGGCGACGCCGCCGCGTTCTTCAACCTGGTCCATCCCTCGCTGCCGTACCTGCGCGCCGCCGGCAATGGCAGCCTGGTCGCGGTCACCACCGCCGCCACGAGCCGATTCCCGGTCCGGGACGGCCTGTCGTCGTGCACCAAGAGCGCGGTCGAGGCGATCGTGCGCGGCATCGCCGCCGAGGAGGGCCGGTTCGGGGTGCGCGCGAACAGTGTCGGCCCCGGGATGCTCACCGACGGCATGGCGGCGCGGCTGATCGACAGCGGCGACCTCGACGAGCGCGCGTTGGACGTCGCGCGCGCCAACATCCCGCTGCGGCGGTTCGGCGCGGCCCGGGACATCGCCGAGGCGGTCTGCTTCCTGGCCTCCGACCGGGCCGGCTTCATCAGCGGCCAGAAGCTGGATGTGGACGGCGGCTATGGTGTCTGACGCGTCGTCATGAAGGGCCGAGTCGTGGACTCTGATCCGGACACAACCGACGGAACTCGGGTCAGGCCGCGGCGGGCTCCACGGGGATCCATAGGGTCGCGTCGGCACGGGTGCCGTCGGAGGAGGGTTGGACGCGGAGGATTTCCGGACCCGGCCTGGTGCGGTACGGGTTGGACGGGAACCAATCGGTGAACACTTCGCGCCACAGGAACTGGAGCGATTCCGGGAATTGGCCCGAGTGTTCGAAGACCGCCCACATCCCGGCCGGCACGGCGAGGGCGTCCAGGTCGGCCGGCGCCTGAGCGTGCGTCACCACGCCGTGGTAGTAGTCGAGTTCGGTTCCCTCGGCGCGGTCGGGCGCGAGGTCGTCGGTGACCGCGACGAGTCCTTCCGGCTCCTGGTCGGACAGATCCTTGATCCGCCGGGTCGTCTCCTGGTCGATGCCTCGGACGAACTCGGCGATCGCCGGGTTCACCCCGACATGGACGAGTGGGACGCGGGCCTTCCTGCCGACCACCTGAAACGCGTCCTTGTGGACGATGCGGTATCGCATGCTGCTGCTCCCCTCGATGACGAGACGGAAGGACATCCGCTGCTGCGAGCTCAACACCGCACCGGTACGGCGGGCCTCGCCGGGACCCACACCGTGCATCGCGCGGAACGCCCGGGCGAACGCCTCGCCCGAGGAGTAGCCGTGGCGTACCGCGACCTCCAGCAGCGTTCGCTCGCCGGAGAGCACCTCGGCGCCCGCCAGCGTGAGCCGGCGGCGCCGGATGTACTCCGACAGCGGCATCCCGGCCAACGCGGAGAACATCCGTCGGAAGTGGTACTCCGACGTCGTCGCGATGCGTGCCGCCTCGGCGACGTCGATCTCCCGGTCGAGCCGCGACTCGATGTGATCCAGGGCCTGATTCAGGCGCTCCAGCACTGTGGACTCCTTCCCTTGCACCGACCACGGTAGGAAGCCTCGCGTATGCCGGACCCGACATCCTGTGCCCGGTTCGGTCGGGTAGGCGGGAGCGGAGCGGTGGCGAGGGCGTGGGGTGGCGAAGGGTGGGGGTTCGGTAAGTGGTGCGTGCGGCGTTGCGGGAAAGGTGGCGGGAGACGCGGGCGGCCTTGGATCAGGGCTGGTACGCGTATGGCGGGGGTCGGGTGGATCTAGCGGCCGGGCTCGATGAGATGGGTCGGGGGATTCGGCTCTTCGGACCCCAGGAGCTTCGTGGCCTGGGCTTTCCCCGGGGCTCGGGGGACACCCGAATCGAGGTGGTGCGGGAGACCACGCTGGAGGCCGTGGAAAGGCTGGGCGGGAGCGGACCGGTCGCGGCGCTGAACTTCGCGTCGGCGCGGAATCCGGGTGGGGGAGTCGAACGTGGGGCGCAGGCGCAGGAGGAGAGCCTGGCCCGGTCGAGTGGCCTGTACGACGCGTTGATCCGGTGTCCCGAGTTCTACGAGGCGCACCGGAACGATCGCGACCCGTTCTACAGCGATCGGGTCGTGCATACGCCGGGGGTTCCGGTGTTTCGCCGGGACGATGGGTCGTGGTTGCCCGTGCCCTTGCGGGTGGCCTTTCTGACGTCGGCCGCGCCGAATCGGGGGGCGATCGAACGGGATCGGCCCAGCGCGGTCGGCAGGACCGCGGGCGTGCTGGCGAACCGGGCACGCGGTGTGCTCGCCGTCGCGGCCCATCACGGTGAATCCCGTCTCGTGCTGGGTGCGTGGGGGTGCGGCGTGTTCGGCAACGAACCGGCGGAGGTCGCGGCGGCGTTCGCGGGGCACCTGCGCGGCGGGTTCGCGGGGGTCTTCGAACGGGTCGTGTTCGCGATCCCGGATCGGGACGACTCCACCCGCCGGGTGTTCGAGCGGGTGCTGGGCGACTCCCGGTAGAGGTGCATGGGGGCGGAAGGGGGCGTTGGGCGGACCGGTTGGGCCGCCCTCGTCATCCCAGTTGGGTGTAGCGGGTGAGGGCTGCGCGGAAGGCGGTCGGGTGTACGGCGAGGGGGTCGGTGTAGGGGTTTCGCAGTTGGAGGACGAGCAGGATTCCGAAGGCGACGATCGTGCCCACGAAGGCCAGGGCGATGACGTGGCGGCGGTCTGCGGTCGGGACGACGAGCGCCGGGAAGACGATGGCGAAGATACCGGCGACGATCATGGCCACCGGTAGCACGATCGGTGTGGTGGAGGCCGGGTCGGCGAGGCGAACGTGGCGCTTGACGTACAGGTCTGCCACGGCCGCCTGGGTGTCGACGGCCCGATCGTGCGCCGTCTCCGAGACTGTGCCGACGCGGGCCGCGATCCGGTCGAGTTGGCGCCATGCGAGCGGGGTTTCGTGCTTGTCGGCCATCGCCGACCATTCCTTGTCGATCACCGTGCGGGTGTAGTCGCGTAGCCCGGTGCGCACGAAGTCCCGGTCCTGCGGCGGAAGTTGGCCGGCAGCCGCGTAGGTCTTGGTCAGCACGCGGGCCTCGTCGCTCGCGTGTTGGCGGACCGTGGACTGGAGTTCCCATGCTCCGACGATCTGGAAGCTGGTCAGCAGGACGAAGGAGGACAGGACGGCTCCGCCGCAGAAGGACAGCAGCTGGCCGTCGAAGCCGCTGTCCTTGGCACGTTCGGTGCGGCTCATCAGGATGACGGCCGTCGCGGCGATGCCGGCGCCGAGAAGGGCGCCGAGGATCCAGATGATCACGTCCGTACTCCTCGTCGGGCCGGGCTCGGAAGCAGCGCCGCCAGCGCGGCGGGGATGATCGACACGACCAGGACCGGCGTGATCCCGTCGGTGAATCCCGGGGGTGACGCCTCGTCCTCGGGCGGCACGGTGGTGGTGCGCAACGGCCGCCGGGTGGAGGGTGGTTCGGCGACGGGCGCGGTGATGCCCGGTGGTTCGGGCAGTGCGTCCACAGCGGAGGAGGCGTACGGGCGACGCATGGGCGCGGCGGGCGGCGGTCGGGTCCCGGAGGGTGCCTGCCCGGTGGTGGCCGGGGGCGCGGGTGATGCCGGCTTGCGGGTGGGCGGTAGGGCCGGCTCGGTCGCCGGCGGGCGGTGCGACGAGGTGGCGGAGGGTGTCGTGGTGGGCCGGGCCGAGCAGCCGCATCCGGGACGCACGGTCACCGAGACGTCGTCGCCGATCCGGACGGCGGTCAGCACGCCGGGTTGATACACGACGTGTACGCGGCCGGCGTGCACCTCCGTACGTGGGCTCACGGGTCCGGACGGTCGGCCTGTGGCGGCGGGGTCGGGGCGGGTCTGCACGTTCACGGTGATGCGTTCGTCGGCGAACGCATCACCGGCGGCGGCCAGGACCGGCAGGCATCCGCACGCCACCAGCAGACACCGCGCCGCGAACCGAGAGTTGCCCATGGCGCCAGGGTGACGACGATGAGCCCACGCACTCGGATGAATACCCCGAAACCCCACTTTCGGGTGACTGGCGGCGGGAAGCCGAGCCGTCGCCCAAGGCGACGACTCCTCCGGGGCGGACGCGCGATCGCCCGCCCCGGAGCCGACCGGTCCACGGTTGCCTCGATCCACTCACACCCCACACACCACGAAGGCGGACCCGACCGGAGTCGGAGCCGCCTTCGTGGTGTGTGGCGTGTGTCGGGGTCAGCCCTTGTCGAGGACGTCCGCCGCGATCAGGTCTTCCAGGTAGCGGTCGTCCCACCAGTTGAGTTGGAGGGACTTGGCCCGGCGGAAGTAGAGCTGTACGTCGCATTCCAGGGTGAAGCCCATGCCGCCGTGTACGTGTACCGCCAGGTCGGTGACCTCGCGGTAGGTGCGGGCGGCGAAGAGCTTGGCCATCGGGGCCAGGCGCGCGGTGTCGCGACCCTTGTCCCGGGACCAGGCGGCCTCCCAGACCAGGGTCTCGGCGCCGTCCACGGCGGTCGAGGCGTCGGCCAGGTTGTGCGCGATGGCCTGGAACGCGCCGAGCGGCTTGTCGAACTGCTTGCGGTGCTTGGCGTATTCGACGGTGATCTCCAGGGCGCGCTTGGCGCCGCCGACGGCCTGGGCCGCGAGCAGGATCAGGCCGTCGTGCAGCACGTCCGACCAGACCGGCCAGCCGGCTCCGACCGCGCCGACCAACTCGCCGCGCGCGTCCGTCAGGTCGACCCGGTACTGGGTGTCCGAGGCGATCGTGGTCTGCTGGGTCAGGGTGACCCCGGCCGCCTTCGGGTCGACCAGGAACAGCGATACGCCCTGGGCGGGGTCGCCCGGGGTGCCCGCGGTGCCGGTCCGGGCGAGCACGAGCAGCACGTCGGCCGACGACGCGTACGCGACGTGCCGCTTCGTACCGGACAACACGTGGCCGTCGCCGTCCGCGCGGGCCGCCAGCGCCACGCCCTTGCCGCCGTAGCCGCGGTCCGGCTCCAGCCACGCGACGCTCGCGATGGTGGTGCCGGCCGCGATGCCCGGCAGGTACTTCTGCCGCTGCTCGTCGGAACCGGCCGCGGCGAGCACGCCGCCGACCAGGACCGAGCTGACGAAGTGCGGAGTCGGCGCCAGCGAACGCCCGAACTCCTCGTAGACCACGGCCGCGTCGAGCGTGGTCATCTCCGACCCGCCCCACTTCTCGGGCAGCGTCAGGCCGGTCAGGCCGGACTCGCCGAGCTTCTTCCAGAAGTCCTTGGGGTAGCCGACCGGGTCGTTCTCCAACTCGCGAACGACGGAGAGGTCGGCGTGACGGGCCGTCAGGCCGCGCACGGTCTCCCGGAGGATGTCCTGTTCCTGGGTGAAATCGAGGTCCATCGCGCGTCTCCTCTAGGGCTTCCAGCGCTCGCCGCGCCGGTCCCACGGGTTGTCGTCGGGGGTGGTGGGCAACGCCATTCGCGCGGTGGCCGTGGTGCGGGGCGCGCCGTCCACGGTCAGCGAGATCTCGGCGCGGACCCAACCGCAGCCGGCCTCGTCCACCGAGACGTCGTCCACCGTGCCGGTGAGCAGCATGTGGTCGCCGGGGAAGACCGGCTTGGTCATCCGGAACACCATCCGGCCGATCCGGCCCTTGGGGCCGGTCCAGTCGTTGAGGTAGCGCTCGAACCAGGCGGCCTGGTTCGGGGTGTTCAGGAAGATGTCCTGCACGCCCTGGCGCTCCACCGCGAACTTGTAGTCGTGGTGCATCGGCCGCCAGTCGCGGCTGGCCAGCGCGCCCAGGATGACCGTGGTCGCGGTGACGTCGACGCCGAACGTGGGCAGCGCGTCGCCCTTGGCCAACTGGTCCAGGGTCAGGTCGCTCATCCGGTGGCCTCCCGCCGGTAGCCGTAGCCGGTGTAGGACTCGGTGCCGAGCAGGGCGCCGTCCTGGTTGTGGTACTCGACGTCGATCACCCAGAAGCGGCCGATCCCGAGCTTGGTGCGCTTCTCCGGGCTGACCGAGCGGAGCACCTGATGCGACGTCACGATGTCGCCCAGGCGCACCGGTTCGTAGAAGACGTTGGTGTTGTCGGTCATGATCGCCTCGGGCAGTTCGAAGCGGATCTTGAGGTCGAAGTGCACCTGGAGGGAGAGTTGCTCGCCCTCCGCGCCGGGCGCCCAGTAGTGCGGGCGGGCCCACGCGGACAGCAGGCTCAGCGGGGCGATCGGGCCCCCGGTCAACTCCTTGGCGACCGCCTCGTCCCAGAACAGCGGGTTGCCGTTCTGCACGGACGCGCACGAGGTCCAGATGTAGCCGCGCTCGGCGGGGAAGTCACCCCGCTTCTCGTACTGGACCTTGCCGATGAGCGCCGCCACGTCCTCGGGCAGCGCGGTGTCTTGTGCCGTCATGCGACCACTCCTGAAGCGCGAAGCTCGGCGATGCGGTCCGGGCTGAGCCCGGCCGAGGCGAGCAGCTCGTCGGTGTCGGTGATCCCCGATTCCCGGACCGGGTACGGGTCCGCGGGTGCCTGCTGGCCGGCCAGCACCGGGCCCACCTGGCGGAACTCGCCCTGGACCGGGTGCTTGGCGGTGGTGAACGCGTCGCGCGCCAGGTACTGCGGGTCCTCCAGCAGTTCCGGTACGGACAGCACCGCCGACACACAGGTGTCGGCGGGGGCCAGCTCGGCCACCCAGTCGTCCCGGTCGCGAGTGGCGAAGGCCGCCGCCAGATCGGCCCGGATCGCGTCCTGCGCGTCGTCGTCGAGCTGGCGCGGGGCCCACTTGTCCAGCCCGGTCAGCCGGCACAGGTTCGCCCAGAAGCGACCCTCGATCGCGGCCACCGCGAGCCACTTGCCGTCTCGCGCGCGGTAGGTGTCGTAGCACGCGTAGCGGCCGGTCAGGATGCCGTGCCTGGGCTCGGGTTCGACGCCGGTGGCCAGGTACTCGTCCACGCCCAGCGCCATCAGCGCGAGCATGCCGTCGGCCACCGAGACGTCCAGCCGGGCGCCCTCGCCGGTGCGCTGCCGGCGGAACAGCGCGCCCATGATCGCGATCACCGCGTGCATGCCACCGCCCGCGCTGTCCGCCACGGTCGCGCCCGGGATCGGCGGACCGCCGTCCGCGCCGGGCCCGGACATGTGCAGGAAGCCGCCCACACCCAGGTAGTTCAGGTCGTGCCCGGCCTGTTGCGCGTGCGGGCCGGCCTGACCGAAGCCGGACGTCGAGCAGTAGACGATCCGCGGGTTGCGCGCCGCGGCCGCGTCCGGGCCGATGCCCAGGCGGTCCACCACACCCGGGCGGAAGCTCTCGATCACCACGTCGGCGCCCTCGACCAGGGTCAGGAACGCCTCACGACCCTCGGGCGCCTTCATGTCGACCAGCACGCGCTTCATCCGCCGATGCGCGCTGTACGAGTAGTAGGGCGGCGCGATCTGCACGCCGCTCTTGGCCGGGACCGGGCCGACCTTGATCACCTCGGCCCCGTAGTCCGCCAACCAGCGCGAGGCGCGGGCAGCGGGGCCCACGCTCGCGAGATCCAACACCGTGACGCCTTCCAGGAACTCTCCGGACATGACCGCGGCCCCGTCAGAAGTTCTTGGGAAGGCCGAGACCGCGGCGGGCGATGATGTTCTTCTGCACCTCGGAGGTGCCGCCGCCGATGGTGTCGAGCACGGTGTAGCGGTAGGTCGAGTCGGCGCGACCGGTCATCGGCGCGTCCTCGGTGCCCACCCGCAACTGGGTGCCCGGCGAGGCGATGTCCATCGACGCGTTCGCGAGCCGCTTGGACAGCTCGGTGGCGTACAGCTTGTAGCCGGACGCCTCGACCGTGGGCGGTTTTCCGCCACCGGCCGCGGCGGCGACCACGCGCAGTCCGAGCAGGCGCGCGACGGCGGCCTCGGTGACCAGCGTGGCCAACTGCTTGCGCACGATCGGGTCCTCGCGCAGCGGCTCGTCGTCGCGGGTGGCCTCCTTGACGTACTCGGTGAGCACGTTCAGGCGCTGCTGGATCGGAGCGAACGAGAACATCGTGAAGCGTTCCAGGTCGAGCGCCTGGGAGATGTACTGGAAGCCTTTGTTCAGCTCGCCGACCACATACTCGTCGGAGACCCACACGTCGTCGAAGAAGACGTCGTTGGTGCGCTCGTCGCCCATCGTCCAGATGCCCCGGACGGTGATGCCCGGGTGGTCCATCGGCACCAGGAACAGTGTGATGCCGTGGTGCTTGGGCGCGTCGGGGTCGGTGCGCGCGCCGACCCAGTACCACTCGGCGAAGTGCGCCGAGGTGGTCCAGGTCTTCTGGCCGTTGAGCCGCCAGCCCGCGCCGTCGCGGACCGCGCGCAGCTTCATCGAGGCGGCGTCGGAGCCCGCCTCGGGCTCGCTGTAGCCGACCGCGAACTCGACCTCGTTGTTGAGGATCTTCGGCAGGAACTCGGCCTTGAGCTTGTCGCTGCCGTGCGCCAGCAGGGTTTTGCCGATGATGCCGACGCCCTTGCCGATCTGCGGTCCGCCGCGCCCGGCGAGGGCTTCGTTGAGCAGGTATTCGTAGACCCCGTCGCCGTCCTGGCCACCCCATTCCTCGGGCCAGGTGATGCCGAGCCAGCCTTGGTCGGCCATCTTGCGCATGTACGCGCGGCGTGCGGGGGTGTCGACGACCTGGGCCATGTTCTCCCGGGTGACATCGAACACTTCAGGGTCGGGATTGGCGTCGAGAAACCGCTCGACCGTCTCGCTGAACGCGGTCTGGTCGGGGGAGAAGTCGAAGTCCACGGGTCGCCTTTCGGGGCGCGCCCATGCCGGCAGCCTCACCTGTGTACGTGCAGGTGAGGCAGCCGGCACAGAACCTGACGGATAGTCAGATCAAAGTAACACCGGCCCCGGTTCATTTCGAGTGGCGGTCGGCAATAGATGTGTGGGCCCCGTCTCGCTCCCGCGTGCGCGCCGGGCACGGCCGGGGCGCGACCGACGAACCGGTTCTGGACAAGTCCGGAAAAGTTACGGCGCGTCCGCGATCGACCACCTATCGTGGGTGGACATGAGCGGAAAAGCTTGCCCGCAATGTGGTCGTGATCACCCGTGGTGTGGGTTCGAGTGGTCGGCACGCGAGCCGGACGACGCGGACCGCCCGGACCCCGATGGCGGCGATGCCGAAGGGCCGCCGTACCGAGTCAGTGAACTGCTCCCCGACATCATCGACTTCCTGGCGCGCGGCAGCCGCGGGCCGGAGTGGGCCGGCGCGCGCGAAAGCCCGGGTCGGTCCCTGCGGGGACTGATACCCGGGCCCAGGCGCCGTTCTTGACGACACGTCAGAGGCGGGGCGGCCGGCGCGCGGCGCGATGGGTCGCCGCGCGCGACCAGGCGACGTGCCGTCGGGTGCGTTGCGGTGACGTGCCGTCAGGCCCGCCGGAGTGACGTGCCGTCAGGCGCGTTGTGAGCTGACCGAGACGACCTCGCCGGTCATGTACGACGAGTAGTCCGACGCGAGGAAGACCATCACGTTCGCGACCTCCCACGGCTCGGCCGCGCGTCCGAACGCCTCGCGCGAGGACAGCTCGTCGAGCAGTTCCTCGGACGAGGCCTTGGCCAGGAACGCGTGCATCGCGATGCTCGGCGCGACCGCGTTGACCCGTACGCCGAACTCGGCCGCCTCCACGGCGGAGCAGCGGGTCAGCGCCATCACACCGGCCTTGGCCGCGGCGTAGTGCGCCTGACCCTTCTGCGCACGCCAGCCGAGCACGGAGGCGTTGTTGACGATCACACCCTTGCCGCGCGGCTGCATGTGCCGCAGCGCCGCCCGGGTGCAGCGGAACGTGCCGTTCAGCGTCACGTTCATCACCAGGTCCCACTGCGCGTCGGTCATGTCGACGAGGTTGGCCTCGCCGCCGAGCCCGGCGTTGTTGATCAGCACGTCTATGCCGCCGAGTTCGCGCGCGGCCGTGTCGATCAGGTGCTGCACCTCGTCCTCGACCGTGACGTCGCACGGGACGGCGAGCGGGCGGGATCCGATCAGCTTGGCGAGTTCGTCCGCGGCCTCGCCGAGGCGGCGCTCGTGCTTGTCGCTGATCGCGATCACGGCGCCCTCCTCCGCGGCGCGCTTGGCCGCGGCGAAGCCGATCCCGGTGCCGGCCGCGGCGGTGATCAGGACGGTCTTGCCGGCCAACAGGCCGTGGCCCTCGACATAGGCGGGGGCGGGGGTGGGGCTCACTTGGCGTCTCCTCGCGGTTCACGGGGCATGCCGAGGACACGCTCGGCGATGATGTTGCGCTGCACCTCGTTCGACCCGCCGTAGATGGTGTCGGACTTGGTGAACAGGAACAGGCGTTGCGCGGCGGACAGTTCGTACGGGGCCCCGGCGGCCAGGGTGGCCTCGGCGCCGGCCACGTCCATCGCGAGCGCGCCGAGCCGCTGATGCCACCCCGCCCACACCAGCTTGGCCACCGAGGCCGCGCCGGGATCGGGCGAGCCGAGCGTGCGCAGCGCGTTGCAGCGCAGCACCTTGAGGTCGATCCAGCTCTGCAGCAGTCGGTCGCGCAGTACCGGGTCCTCGATCGCGCCGTTGGCCTTCGCCTCGGCGACCACCTTGTCCAGCTCGATCTCGAAGCCGATCTGCTGGGCCAGCGTGGAGACCCCGCGCTCGAACGCGAGCAGGCCCATCGCCACGCCCCAGCCCGCGCCGACCTCGCCGACCACGTGCTCGGCCCGCGCGCGGGCCTTGTCGAAGAACACCTCGTTGAACTCGCTGGTGCCGGTCAACTGGACGATCGGGCGGATCTCGATGCCCGGCTGGTCCATCGGCGCGAGCAGGAACGTGATGCCCTTGTGCCGCTGCGACGCGGGATCGGTGCGGGCCAGCACGAAGCACCAGTTCGCCTCGTGCGCGAGCGAGGTCCACACCTTCTGGCCGGTGATCAGCCAGTCGCCGGACTCGGGGTCGACGGTCGCGGTGGTGCGCAGGTTGGCCAGGTCGGAGCCGGCGCCCGGCTCCGAGTAGCCCTGGCACCACAACTCCTCACCGCGCGCGATGGCGGGCAGGAAGCGGGCCTTCTGCTCCTCGGTGCCGAACGCGAGCACGGTGGGGCCGAGCAGGTTCTCGCCCATGTGGTTGACCCGGCCGGGCGCCTGGGCGCGGGCGTACTCCTCGCCGAAGATCACCTGCTGCATCAAGGACGCCTCGCGGCCCCCGTATCGCCTGGGCCAGTCCAGGCCGATCCAGCCGCCCTCGCCCAGGCGCAGCTCCCAGGCGCGGCGGATCTCGAAGTGCTCGTGCTCGCTGCCGGGACCGCCGGTACCGACGGCCGCGGCGAACTCACCGGAGAGGTTCTCCCGGAGCCACTCGCGGACCTCGGCCCGGAACTCCTCGTCCTCGGCGCTGTACCGGAAATCCACAGCCTGTCCAATCTCGCGGGGGGTGCACGGACGGCGGCGCGCGGGGTTCGCCGTTCGCGACTTCGAACCCCGCGCGCACCGCCTGCCGAGGGCTGGGTCAGTTGCCGGCGGCGGCAGCTGCCTCGGCGGCCTTCTTCTTGGCCGCGGCGGCCGCGTACTCCTTGAGCTGCGCGAGTACCGGCATCGGGTCCTGGCCGATCTGGGTGGGCAGCTTCTCGGCGATCTCCTCGGCCGTCCAGCGGTCGGCCGCGTACATCGTCTTGATCTCGTGCGGCTGGTCCCACAGCGCGATCTTGGGGCCGGCGGTCGTGTACACCTGACCGGTGATGTTCTTGGCGTGGTCGGAGAGCAGGAAGACCACCAGCTCCGCGACGTCCTCGGGGTCACCGATCTCCTTGAGCGTCTGCGGGACACCCTCGGACATCCGGGTCCGGGCCACCGGCGCGACGCAGTTGGCGTTGACGCCGTACTTGTTCAGGCCCAGCGCGGCGGAGCGCACGAACGAGACGATGCCGCCCTTGGCCGCGGCGTAGTTCGCCTGGGCGACCGAGCCGAGCGCGTACACGCCGGAGGTGAAGCCGACGATCGAGCCGAAGCCCTGGGTCTTCATCACCTTGGACGCGGCCTGCACGACGGTGAAGGTGCCCTTGAGGTGGGTGGCGATGACGCTGTCCCACTCGTCCTCGGTCATGTTGAACAACATGCGCTCGCGCAGGTTGCCCGCGACGGTGACGACGCCGTCGATCCGGCCCCACTTCTCGACGCCGGCGTTCACGATCCGGGCGCCGCCCTCCATCGTGGCCACGGAGTCGGCGACCGCGACGGCCTCGCCGCCGAGCGCCTCGATCTCCTTCACCACGGCGTTGGCGACCTCGCTGGTCGGCGCGCTGCCGTCCATCGCGACGCCGTAGTCGTTCACGACCACCTTGGCGCCGTGCGCGGCGGCGGCGAGTGCGACGGCCCGGCCGATGCCCCGGCCGGCGCCGGTGACCGCGATTACCTTGCCCGTGAGGAAGTCACCCATGTGTTGTCCGCTCCTAGTCGGTGGCCTCGCCAGTAGGCCCCGGAAGTCGAGGGCCGAGGCCCAGGTGGGGTCGGTCGTGGCGCGCTGCGCGGCCGCCGCGGTCTGGACCGCTTCGACCGCCCGCACAGGTCCGGCAGCCTTGCGGACGCAAGGTGCGCAGCCTGTGAGAACGCCCTCCCGACATTATCTGACGATCCGTTAGTTTTCCTGGATAGAGTGCCGCAGCACACAGCACGACGCAGCACCACACACGCACTTGACAGCGCGGTCGTCGGATTCCGAGAGTGCGCCTGTCGGTATTCGTGCCCATCGGCACGTGTCACCACCGCCTGGAGGAGGCTCCCCTATGTCGCTGCCCCCCGAGTTTCATGAACTCGCCGCTCGTGTGAACAACTGGGGCCGATGGGGCCGGGAGGACGAGATCGGGACGATCAACCTGATCACGGACGACGTGGTCAAGGCCGCGGCGGGTTGTGTGCGCACCGGCAAGCGCTTCTCGCTGGCCGTGGAACTGCGCGAGGACGGCATCCAGAACGGGATGATCCCGGGCCGGGACAACCCCAAGCGCACCACGTTCCTGGTCAACCACGAGGTCTTCGGCCCCGGCACGGTGGCCACCAGCGACGACTCGGTGGTGATGGGCATCCAGGCGGGTACGCACTGGGACGGGCTGACCCACGCGACCTACGACGACCGGCTCTACAACGGCCACTCGGCCAAGGAGACGGTCACGGCGGAGGAGGGCGCGCGCAAGCTCGGCATCCACAACGTCAAGACGCTGGTCTCGCGCGGCGTGCTGCTCGACGTGGCGCGGGCCAAGGGTCTGGACATCCTGCCGCCGGAGTACGCGGTGACCCCCGCCGACCTGGAGGCGGCCGAGGAGTTCGGCAACGTGCGGGTCCGGGCGGGTGACATCGTGCTGGTGCGCACGGGGCAGATCCGGCAGTACTTCGCGGGCGAGAAGGACATGTACTTCTACGGCCCGGGCCTGTCCGTGCGCACGCCCGAGTGGTTCCACGCGCGCGACGTGGCGGCGGTGGCCAACGACACCGTGACCTTCGAGGTCTTCCCGCCGGAGATCGAGGATTGCTTCATGGCGGTGCACGCGCTGCACCTGGTGGAGATGGGCATGCTCCAGGGGCAGAACTGGAACCTGGAGGAGCTGTCCGAGGACTGCGCGGCGGACGGCGTGTACGAGTTCTTCCTGGAGGCCTCGCCGGAACCCTTCGTGGGCGGCGTCGGCACGCCGGTGAACCCGGTGGCGATCAAGTAGGACGGGATGATTCGACCGGCTTCGGCTGTCCCCGGGTCGCCGAGTTGCCGGGTCGGCTGGTCCGGTGCCGGCCGGACCGGGGTCGGCCGGGTCGGCGCGGACCTCGAACACGCGTAGACCGGACGGCGTGCGGGCCCCGGACAGGATCGACCTGTCCCGGGGCCCGCATGCGTTCCGGGCACCGCGACGAGGCCCGGAACGATGGCGGTCCCACTTCGTCGAGGAAACCCAGGGCACGTCCCGGGCGCCTCGTCGTCCCCTCGCGAACGACCGCCACACTCAGGGTGATCAGTGTCGGACGAGGCGTCAATATCCTGTGGGCACCGATTTCCCTTCCCCGATCACGATTCGTCCGCGCACCCGCCTGTGCGCCCCATCGGCACCATGCGCCCCACCGGGCTCGGGTGCAGCGCGCCACCCGCGGGACTCGACAGCTCTCTGGCCCGCGCACCATCCGAGGCCGCCGCGTCCCGGATGCCCGGCCATACACTTGTGTATGGGGATGATCCTTGCGCGAAGGGACAATCCTGATGAGCCATACGCGCTGGAAGCTCACCCGGGACTGGCGGCTTGTGGCCGGCGGCACCGAATCGCCCGAGGCCCAGGCCATTCATGTGGAGATCCACATGGCCTCGGTTCTCGGCTTGGCGGTTTATGAGCGGCGTACCGCACTGGGCATCTCGCAGAGCGAACTCGGCAAGCGGGCGGAGATGACGCAGCCGGAGATCTTCAAGATCGAACTCGGCGGCACGATACCGACCCTCCCGCTGCTCGCCCGCCTGGCGAAGGCGCTCGACGCGTCGTTGAACATCGCCCTGGACGGGGACACCTCGACCGTCGTCTTCACGCCGCACACCGCTTGAGGCGGACGAGCCGACTCGGGCGGGTCTGTGGTGGCCGACGGGTTCCGCCTTTCCGGCGCGGTGAAGCCGTGGATCCTGGGTCTCGTGGACATTCCGAGCGGGGGCGGCACGTGACGGGGGCCGACGAGTTCTCGGGGTGCGGGTGCTGACCTGTCGTCACCAGGCGGGCGTCGGGCCGGAGTTGCTGTTACGGGCGTATCGGGACTTCCGCGGTTGCGGGCGGAGTCGGCTGATCTACCGCGCGGGTTTCCCGACCCACGGGCTCGCACGGTTCGCGGGCGATCCGGATCCGGGCATGCGCGAGCTTGTGCTGCGCGATCCGGACGCGCCGGCGGATGTGGTGCTCGGGCTGCTTGCCGATCCGGAGCGGTGTGTGCGAACCGCGCTCGCCAGGCATCCGGCAGTGCCGGTGGAACGGCTGCTCGCGCTCTTGGACGATGCCGAACTCGGGCCTTACGCGGCGCGCAATCCCGCTCTCCCGGTCGAGGCCATGCACCGGATCCTGGACGCGGCGGGGGCGCCGCGCGGTGTGTGAAGTGGCCGCTGTGGCACGGGTGATGAACCGTACGTCGATGCGACACGTGTGTGATCGACGGGCTGCTCAGAGGTGGTGTCGCGGTGTGACGAGAGGACTGTCACAACCGGCTGACTGCTCATCAGTTCCGGGCTAGAGTGCCGCGCGGGTACGCGTGCGCGCTTGAAGCTCCGGAGCCGGTCCGGCCGGTAAGCCGTCGAGCGCCCCGGCTCGTCAGCCCATTTCCGATGGAGGAGGAACCGGTGAAGGGCGTTCTTTTCGACGGCAAGGAAGCCTCGATCGTCGACGACCTCGAGGTGCGCGCACCCGGGGCCAACGAGGTCCTGGTGAAGATCGGTGCGGCCGGTCTGTGCCACAGCGACATCTCGGTGATCAACGGCACCATCCCCTTCCCGCCCCCGGTCGTGCTCGGGCACGAGGGCGCGGGCGTCGTGGAGGCGGTCGGCGAGTTGGTCACGCACGTCAAGCCCGGCGACCACGTGGCGCTGTCCACGCTGGCCTCGTGCGGCGCGTGCCGTGAGTGCGACCGGGGTCGGCCGACCATGTGTGCCAAGAGCTTCGGCCAGCTCAACCAGCCGTTCACGCGCGGCGGCAAGCCGGTCTACAACTTCGCGGGTCTGTCGGTGTTCGCCGAGCAGATCGTGGTCAAGGGTGTCCAGGCGGTCAAGATCCCCAAGGACATCCCGCTCGCGTCCGCCGCGCTGATCGGCTGCGGCGTGCTGACCGGCGTGGGGGCGGTGCTGAACCGGGCGAAGGTGCAGCCCGGCGACACCGTCGCGGTGATCGGCACGGGCGGCATCGGCCTGAACGTGATCCAGGGCGCGAAGCTCGCGGGCGCGGTACGGATCGTGGCCGTGGACGCGAACCCGGCGAAGGAGGCGGTGGCGCGCGAGTTCGGCGCGACCGACTTCGTGGACGCGCGCGCGGTCGAGGACTCGGTCAAGGCGGTCCAGGAGCTGGTTCCGGGCGGTGTGGACCACGCGTTCGAGTGCGTCGGGCACGTCGGGGTGATCCGCAACGCGATCGACATGCTCGGGCGAGCCGGCCAGGCGATCATCCTGGGCGTCGCGCCGTCGGACGCCGAGGCGTCCTTCCACGTGTCCTCGATGTTCCTGGACAAGTCGATCATGGGCTGCCGCTACGGCTCCTCGCGCCCGCAGTACGACATCGCGCGCTACGCGGACCTGTACAAGACCGGCGCCCTGCGCCTCGACGAACTGGTCACCCAGACCTACGCCCTGGACGACTTCCACCACGCGGTCGAGGACGCCGAGGCGGGCAAGGTCGCCCGAGGCGTCTTCGTCTTCTGACGCTCGTCGGTCCGGCTTTCCGGCGCGGCGCGCTTCTCAACCGAGAGGCGTACCGCGCCGTTTCCGACTTGGGGAAGACGGGCGGATGGGCAGTTCCCGCGCGGGCGTCTCGTACCAGGGGCGTTGCTCCACACGGCCGTTTCGGTCCACGGCGACGGTGAGGCCGAATCGGTCGGCTTCCGGTTGGCCGGCGGCGGTCCACCAGGCGTGCGCCGCTTCAACCTCGGTCCACAGATTGCGCGGTCCGGCCTGGTGGACGACCGGAGGGCCGTCCTCGGGGAATACCGCCTCGGCGAGGGATGGTTCGCCGCTGTCGTCCCAGCCGTAGAGGTACAGGCGGCGGTCATCCCAGATATCGGGCATGCAGTCGGGGACCATGAGGCCGGTGACGAACTCGGCGGCTCGGTGTGTGGCGCCGGCGACGTCGGCGATCGCCAGGGCCGGGGTGGAGGCGCGGGCGGTGCGTTTCCAGGTGGCCGGCCAGTCGACGTCCGGGAACTCGGCGCGCTGGGAGCGCAGTTTCATGAACGACAGCCCGCCCCGGAACGGGCCGCCGGCCTGGTTGCCGGTGACGGTCAGGTGGACGACCTGGTCATGGGGGTTGTAGTCGGTGCCCCAGGGCATCACGAGGACGGCGCCGGGCGCGGCCTGCTCGATCCACGCGGCCGGGATGTTGCGGACGCCTGCGGTGACGTGGACACGATCGTACGGCGCGTGTGGGATGTGGCCGAGCGCTCCGTCGCCGGTGACGACGGTGACATTCGTGGCGTAGCCGGTCCGGTCGATCGCGGCTCGGGCTTGGGCGGCGAGGTCGGGGTCGACTTCGACGGTGGTGACGTCGGCGCCACGTGCGGCCAGGAGCGCGGCCGTCCAGCCGGTCCCGGTGCCGATTTCGAGCACGCGCATGCCGTCGGCCAGGTCGAGCGTGGCGAGTTCGAGGGCGACGACGGTCGGCGCGGATGCGGACGAGGTGGCGAGTTCACCGGGTTCGTCGCGGGTGTGGGCGCCGTCGTCCCACTGGGTCACGAGCGGGATGTCGTCCTCGACGGCGGCGAGCCAGGCATCCGGGTCGCGGTCGCGGTCGATGGCTCGTTCGAAGCTGCCGTTGCGAAAGGGCCAGACACGAGTCGGGACGAAGTCCGCGCGCCGGACGGTGACGAACGCCCTTTCCCAGCCGGGCGGCATGGTCCCGGCCAAGACGAGGCGTTCGGCGATCGGCGCCGTCATTTGCTGTCTTTGCGATGATCGCCGCCGCCGGGCTGCGGGGGGCTGTCCGGGGTGGGGTTCGAGGGCTTACGGTCCTTGGGGTTGATGGGTCGCTCGTCGTCTGCCGGTGGACCGCCGTGGGTTCCCATGCCGGTTCCTCTCGCGGTGACGACGTTCCCGTCCGGGGTCGTCGCGGTGAGTGTGGCTTCTCGCAACGTACGGGCGACACGCACGGGCGTCAATCACGTTCAGCTATCAACATGCGACCCAACGTCATCGCATGACTCCCAGGCGCGCCTGGTGAGCAGGTGGTCGGCCTTGCCGGCTTTGATGTCGCGGATGAGGGTGCGGAGGGCGTCCATGGTGTCGGTGACGTATTCGTCTTCGTGTCCGGCGACGGCGATGTAGCCGTTGCCGTCCGCGTCGGTGCCGAGCCGGAAGCAGTTTCCGGAGTCCTGGCAGAAGGGTTCGTCCCAGGTGATGTCAGGCATGGGCGTTCCTGAAGTGACGGTGTGCGCGAACGGGTTGGCGTCGCGAGGTCGCGACAGCTGCCGTGATGGGTGATACCCGTCTGCCCGGTGGGTTACAGCAGGTGGTCGGCTTTGCCGGCTTTGATGTCGCGGATGAGGGTGCGGAGGGCGTCCATGGTGTCGGTGACGTACTCGTCCTCGTGTCCGGCGACGGCGATGTAGGCGTTCCCTTCGACGTCGGTGCCCAGGCGGAAGCAGTTGTTGCCCTCACCGCAGAATGGGGCTTCCCATGCGATGTCCTGCATCGAAACTCCTTCAGAGTTGGCGAGCGATGGTGTGGGCGACCTCTCGTGACTCACTGGCGGACGCCTGGGCCTAGAGCAGGTGGTCGGCCTTGCCCGCCTTGATGTCTCGGATGAGGGTGCGGAGGGCTTCGAGGGAGTCCTTGACGCAAGCGTCTTCATGTCCCGCGACCGCGATGTATCCGTTGCCGTTCGCGTCTGTACCGAGGCGAAAGCACGAGTTGCCCTCGGCGCAGAAGGGGTCTTCCCAAGTGATGGCGTGCATAGGAGTTTTCCTCACAGGTGGCGGGCGATTCGGTGGATGAAATCGCAGGACTGATCGGTGGGCAGGGCCAGGTCTTCCATCCAGTTCAGTTGTGCTCGGTACTTTGCCAACTGGTTCTCGGCCCACATGAACGCAGGCCCGTGCGAGCTGTCGACCTGAACGGTGTCGAGTAGCGGCACCGGACCCTCGGCGTAGAGGACGCTTTGACCCGCGCCGGGAAAGGCTCCTGCTTCGTAGGGGAGGACCAGCAGTGTGACGTTCGGTCGCTCGGACATGCCGATCAGGTGTTCCAGTTGGGCCCGCGCGACTGCTCTGCCGCCGAACTGCATCCGAAGTGCTGCTTCGTGGATGACGGCTCGGTACGTGGGCGGATCGTCTTGGACGAGGACCTTTTGCCGTTCTGCGCGATGGGCGAGTCGGAGCCCGACTTCGTGGTCCGGGAGCGTGGGCACGGCTACCCGGAAGACCGCGAGGGCGTGGTCTGACGTCTGGAGCAGTCCGGGGATGTGCACGGTGTTCGCCACTCGCATCCCGATCACGGAAGCTTCCAACTCGGCGATGTCCAGGAGACCTTGGGGCAATGTCCCCCGGTAGCGGTTCCACCAACCCTTGATGTCCGGCTGTGCCATGTCGATCAACGCCTCGATGTACCGCTCGTCGGTGCACTCGCAGCTGCATACCAACGTGCGCAGCCGGTCGGTACTGATCGAACGCGAGCCCGACTCCATGTTGGAGATCTTGCCCCGGTCCACGCCCAGCAGCCCTGCCGCGTACTCGGCGGACATGCCTGCCGAGGTTCGGATCCGCCGCAGTTCACTCCCCAAGCGCCTTTGTCGTTCGGTAAGCACCGTCCTGGGGGTCATGCCGGTTCCTTTCGCCCGCCGTCAAAGGCAGTCTGCCGCCCAACCGTGCGCACGCACCAAGAGGCGGCTCAGTAGTCCCGATCGCATGGCAAATTTGCCCCGCCATGTTCTACGCTCGGTATCGCATCACCTACGCAAAGCGATGCCGGAAGTGCGCCGCGCGAGCATGCCCGCCTGTTTCGGGACGGGTGTGTTCGCGATCGGGGAGGTAGGCCACCGGCGCCGCAGCGCGACGCGTTCACCGCGTAAGCGCCCATCCAGCCCGTGCTGCCCAGGAGTTGCCCATGCCCGGATCCCTCTGCCCCGCCGGTGAACCGGCGCCCGCCATCCCCACCGCCCCCGCGATCCCGGTCATCCCGTCGCACTGGAGCTTTCCCGCCGATCCCACCTCCGTGCGGCGCGCCCGGCGTGCCGTGATGGGCGCCGTGCCGCGCGGTTGTCGCCCCGAACTCGCCGACGAGCTCGTGTTGGTGACGTCCGAGCTCGTCACCAACGCGCTGCTGTACGGCACTTGTCCGGCCGATGGGTGCCCGATCGAACTCGTGCTCTGGCCCGCCGACGGCTACTGCTGGCTCGCCGTCTCCGACCCCGGCGCGGCCCTGCCCGCACTCGCCTCGCCCGGACCGAAGGAATGCGGAGGGCGCGGGCTCCTCCTGGTGAGCGCGCTCACCGCCGCCTGGGCCGTGGTGCCGCGCCGCGGGTGTGGCAAGTCGGTGGTGGTGGGGCTGAGACTCGCCTGCTGAGCGGGGCTTCGAGGGGCGACCGTAGCGCCGAAGTCGCCCTTCCCGAGCGCGAATCGACAACATTTCGATCTTGATAACGGATTCGGAGCGAGGTGCCAGCCCGGCTCGAAGTGTCGGTGATCGGGTTGTTTCGGATGTGGCGATGGCTGGTCGCCCCGGACCAACTCGGGCGAACTTGACGGTGGTTCGGTCGGTCGCGGTGAACTCGCGGGCAATTTCGGTCAATTCCGTGGGCGGTAGGAATTCGTGAGTTATCCGCGTAACCAGTCAGTCCCGCTTTCAGTTGATCGGATAGGTTCCGCGCGTCCTGGCGGCGCCTCTAAACTCGCTCCGCTGCGGCCCCAGGTCCCACGGACCGCGGTCAGGTACCCGATCGGCGCCTCGGGCCACGCGCGGGGTGTCCGCTGGAGAGGAGCCCTACCGCCCCATGCCGACTCCGCACGATGACACGCACGATCGTCCCCCCGAGTCCGATCCGGCGACCGAGAAGAGGGCGGCATCGGCCGCCGGCAAGGCGTCCGTTCCGGGCCAGCGCACCCCGTACGTGGACGACCGCACCGGATATCTGGAAATGGAGCAGGATCCGAGATTCGGGGCGCTCAAGAAGCGCCAGCGGTCCTTCATCTTCCCGGTCACCGCCGCGTTCCTCGCGTGGTTCCTGTTGTACGTGGTCATGTCCGCCTACGCGCGTGACTTCATGGCCAAGGAACCGATCGACCACATCAATGTCGCTCTCGTGTTCGGCCTGCTCCAGTTCGTCTCGACGTTCCTGATCGCCTGGGCCTATTCGCGATTCGCGCGCACCCGACTCGACCCCGTCGCCACCGAACTGCGAGAGGAACTCGAAGCGTGAATCTTTCTCTCGAACTCGCCGCGGAGTCCAGCAACCGAGGCTGGACCTTCGCGATGTTCGCCGTGCTGGTCGCGGTCACGCTCGGCATCACCTTCTGGGCGAGTCGCCGGAACCGTACGGCGGCCGACTTCTACGCCGGTGGCCGCTCGTTCACCTCGCTCCAGAACGGACTGGCGATCGGCGGCGACTACATGTCGGCCGCGTCCTTCCTCGGCATCGCGGGCATCCTGGCGCTGTCCGGCTACGACGGTTTCCTGTATTCGATCGGTTTCCTGGTCGCGTGGTTGGTGGCGCTGCTCCTGGTCGCCGAGCCGATGCGCAACTCCGGCCGGTACACGATGGCGGACGTACTCGCCAACCGCATGCGCGAACGCCCGGTCCGGATGGCCGCCAGCGTGTCCACGATCGTCGTGTCGATCTTCTACCTGCTGGCCCAGATGGTCGGCGCGGCGTCGGTGGTCTCGCTCCTGCTCGACGTCAAGAGCGACGCCGCGCAGATCTCGGTCATCGCCGCGGTGGGCGCGCTGATGATCGTCTACGTCACCGTCGGCGGCATGAAGGGCACCTCCTGGGTGCAGATCGTCAAGGCCCTGCTGCTCATGGTGGGCGCGTTCGTGATGTGCGTCTGGGTGTTGGCGAAGTTCGACTTCAATGTCGCCGACCTGCTCGGCACGGCGGCGAGCAAGTCCGGTTCGGGTGAGTCGTTCCTGCAGCCGGGGCTCAAGTACGGTGCCACGGACGGCTGGTCGAAGATCGACCTGATCTCGCTCGGACTCGCGCTGGTGCTCGGTACGGCCGGCCTGCCGCACATCCTGGTGCGCTTCTACACCGTGCCCAACGCGCGCGTGGCGCGCCGCTCGGTGACCTGGGCGATCGGCATCATCGGGGTGTTCTACCTGATGACGCTGATCCTGGGCTTCGGCGCGGCCGCCCTGATCGGCAGCAAGGAGATCAAGAAGGCCGACCCGAGCGGCAATACGGCCGCGACCCGGCTGGCCGAGGAACTGGGCGGTGGCGCGGGTACCACCGGCGGCGCGCTGATGCTCGCCTTCATCGCCGCGGTGGCGTTCGCGACCATCCTCGCCGTGGTGGCCGGCCTGACGCTGGCCTCGTCCTCGTCGTTCGCGCACGACCTGTACGCGAATGTGTTCCGCAAGGGCCGTACCACCGACGCCGAGGAGGTCAAGGTCGCGCGGATCGCGGCCTTCGTGATCGGTACGGCGGCGATCGTGCTGTCGGTGTTCGCCCGCGAGTTGAACGTGGCGTTCCTGGTCGCGCTCGCGTTCGCCATCGCGGCGTCCGCCAACCTGCCCGCGATCGTGTTCTCGCTGTTCTGGAAGAACTTCAACACGCGCGGCGCGGTGTTCGGCATCTACGGCGGCCTGGTCACCTCGGTCCTGGTGGTGGCGCTGTCGCCGATCTGCTGGGGTGGGGCGTCCGACACCAAGCCGGCGATCAAGCAGCTCACCGCGAAGCAGGCGGCCGACTGCGACGTCTCGAAGGATCGCAAGGACGTGGGCAACGCGACGGCGTTGTTCAGCTGTACGACCCCGGCGCCGATTCCGCTGGAGAACCCGGGGATCATCTCCATCCCGGTCGGCTTCGCGTGTGCCGCGATCGGCGCGATGTCCGCGCGGCGCCGTCGCGATGACGACGACGACCGCAAGTTCGCCGAACTCGAGGTCAGGGCGCTGACCGGAGCCGGCGCGCACTGAGCGGGTACGCGTGTACCGATCCGGATCCGCGGCCCGGCGCCCGGGTCCGGATCGGGGCTACCCGTTGTTGCTGGGGTGGCCGAACCGGCCCTTGTAGAACAGCAGCGGGGCGCACTCCATCCGCGGCGCGTCCAGGGCCTGGACCCGGCCGATCACGATCTCGTGGTCGCCGCCGTCGACCACGCTCTCCAGCGTGCAGTCGATCCACGCGAGCACGTCGTCCAGCTTCGGCGAGCCGGTCGGCGCGGGGCTGTGCGCGACGCCGGCGAACTTGTCCGCGCCGCTGACCGCGAAGCCGCGGCAGAGCTGCTCCTGGTCCTCGGCGAGCACGTTCACGCAGAACCGGCCGCCCGGTCGGATCCGCGGCCACGTGGTGGAGGTCTTCGCCACGAAGAAGGTCACCAGCGGCGGGTCCAGCGAGAGCGACGCGAACGACTGGCAGGCGAAGCCGACCGGGGTGTCGCCGTCGAGCGCGGTGATCACCGTGACGCCGCTGGCGAAGTGGCCGAGGACGTGCCGGAAGGTGGCGGCCTCGACGATGCCCTCACCCTCCGGCAGGGCGATGGCCGCGGGATCCGCCGGCTTCGTGCTCGCTGCGTCGATCTGGCCCATGGTGGACTTCCTCGCAGGTGTCTTGGGGCGTCGGGTCTGTGACGCTACGTCACGCGATTTCCTTGCGTCAATCAAAGGAGAGGGGGTCCTTCGTCACATCTGACGACTCGTCAGTTGCCTTGTGGCGTAAGGCACAAGGCTCGAACAACGACCGAACGGCGGGCGCTCGGCGGGCCGCCGCGGGCCCCACAGCGGGGCCCGCCGTCCGACCGTCGGGAGCGCGGCTACCAGCCGTAGTACTCCGGCTTGCGGCGCTCCATCAGCGACGCGACCCCCTCGTTGGCGTCACGCGAGGTCATGTTCAGCTCGACGATCCGCGCCTCCTCGTCGAAGGCCGCCACGCGGTCGCTCTCCAGCGAACGGTTGACCAGCTGCTTGGTGAACGCGTACGCCCGGGTCGGTCCGGTGGCCAGCCGCTCGGCCCATTCCTTGGCCACGGCCTGAAGCTCGTCGGCGGCGACCACCTTGTTCACCACGCCGATCCGGAGCGCCTCGGCGGCGGGCAGGTCGTCGCCGAAGAACATCAGCTCCTTGGCCTTCTGCGGGCCGACCAGGCGCGGCAGCAGGTACGCGCTGCCGCCGTCCGGCACCAGGCCGCGACGGGTGAAGATCTGGATGAAGCGGGCGGTGTCGGCGGCGATCACCAGGTCGCACGCGAGCGCCAGGCTCATTCCGTAGCCGGCGGTGGTGCCGTTGACCGCCGCGATCACCGGCTTCTCGCAGTCCAGGACGGCGTTGGTCAGCCGCTGTACGCCGGTCTTCATCATCCGGGTGGCATAGCCGGTGGGGCGGGCGGGGGGCTTGGGGGCGTCGTCGGGTTCGGCGCCCTCGGCGCCCTCGGCGGCCGCCGCGAGCAGGGACTTGGTGCCTGGGGAGCTGCGCAGGTCCATGCCGGTACAGAAGTGCTTGGGGCCCGCGGCGGTGAGGACCACTGCCCGGACCGTCTCGGTCGCGGATGCCTCGGCGAGGAGGTCGATCAGGAGTTCGCGTTGGGCCCAGGTGAGGGAGTTGCTGGCGGCAGGGCGGTTGAGGGTGAGCCAGAGGACGCCCTCGCTGACGCGGTGCAAGAGGTCCTGGTCGGTGTCGGTGGTCATGTGTGCGTTGGCTCCTTGGTGGTTTTTTGGCCTCAAGCGCCGGCCGGGCTGGAGGGTTTTCGTCCGGCGTTGAGCGTTGGTCGGATCGGGTCGGGGGGGCAAACCCCGCCGGGGGGTCCAACCCGCACCGGGGTTTGGGCGGCCCCCCCGCGGGGGGGGGGGGATCCGCGGCGCCGGGGGTTATCGCCCCCGACCCTCGGGCGCGGGGGCGCCGCGTCGCAAAGCCCGGCCCGCAGGGTCCTAGCGGGCCACCGCGAGGGCGTCCAAGGCGACCGTGCCGCCGCCCCTGGGCATCACCATCAGCGGGTTGATGTCCAACTCGGCGAGTTCGCCGCCCAGTTCGAGCGCCATGCGCTGTACCCGCATGACCACGTCGACGAGTGCGTCCAGATCGGCGGGGGGCTGGCCGCGCATGCCCTGGAGACACTTGAGGCCGCGTAGTTCACCGAGCATGCGCTTGACCTCGTAGGCGCCGAAGGGCGGCACGCCGATCGCGATGTCGTCGAAGACCTCGACGAAGATGCCGCCCAGCCCGACCGAGACGGTCGGGCCGAACAGGTCGTCGTGCGAGATGCCGACGACCATCTCGACACCCCGGTCGACCTGCTGGCAGACCAGGACGCCTTCGAGGCGGCCCGTGCCCGCCTCCTTGGCCGCGTCGGTGATCTCGCGGTACGCGTCCCGCACCTGGCTCGCCGAGCGCAGGCTCAGCTTGACCAGGCCCAGGTCGCTCTTGTGCGGCAACTGCGGGCCGCACGCCTTCATCACCACGGGGTAGCCGATCAGCCCGGCCGCGCGCACCGCGGCGGCGGCCGAGGTGACGAGCTGTTCGCGCGGCACCCGGATCCCGTACGTGCGCAACAACTGCTTCGCCGAGTGCTCGGACAGCGGCTTGCCGGACGACAGCAGCCGCTTGGCCTTCGCGGCGGCCGGCGACGCGGTGCGCGGGACGTCCTCGAACGGCGACGAGTACTGGGTGCGGAAGCGGTGGTAGTCGAAGTAGGCGCGCAACGCCCGCACACAGTTGCCGAAGGTGCGGAAGACCACCACCTTGTTCGACTTGAGCAGGATCTCGCGGTAGGCGTCCTCGTCGGCCACCGGCGAACCCCAGACCACGCAGACCACCTTGTCGGTCGCCTCCGCCGCGTCCACGAGGTCCTGTGCGAGGCGGTCGCTCATCGGCGGGAACGCGCCGGTGATCGGACACACCAGCACGCCGATCGAGGGGTCGGCCAGGATCGTGTCGATGATCTTGCGGCCACGCTCGTCGCCCGCCGGGTGCCCGCCGTTGTCCACGGGGTTGGACACGGTCAGGTACGGCGGGATCCACGCGTGCAGCCGTTCCTGCGTGGAGCGGTCCAGCCGAGGCACCGACAGGCCCTCGGCGGCGGCGAGGTCGGCCATGTGCGCGCCGGTGCCGCCGGAGATCGAGTACACGCAGACCCCCTGCGCGAGCGGGGTCCGGGTGCGCGCGAAGAGTTGGGACGTGTCGATCAACTCGTCGAGGCCGTCGACCCGGGTGACCCCGTACTGCCGGAACACCGCCGAGGCGGTGCGGTCGCCGCCGGTCAGCTTGCCGGTGTGCGACTGGGCCATCCGCGCGCCGGTCTCGGTCCGTCCGACCTTGACCACCACCACCGGTACGCCCTGACGGGCCGCGTGGTCGGCCGCCAGCGCGAAGGTGCGGCCGTCCTTGAACCCCTCGACGTACGCGGCGATCACGCCTACCTCCTCCTGGTCGGAGAAGTGCCGGATGAAGTCCGCGATCTCCAGGTCGGCCTCGTTGCCGACCGGGGCCCAGTGGGACACCCGGATGCCGATGTCCTGCGCCGCGAAGACCGGTCGGCCCTGGTGGCCGCTCTGGGTGATCAGCGCGATCGAGGGACCCTCCAGGTCGGTGCGGAACTCCTCGAACGCGTTGAGGTTGGTGTTCGGCCCCAACAGGCGCAGCGAGCCGCCCGAGGTGAGCTGGGCGAGCCTGGCCTGCGCCTCGGCCCCGGCGGCACCCGCCTCGGCGAAGCCGGACGCGAACACGACCGCGAATCCCACGCCGGCGCCCGCCAGTTGCTCGAGTACCTCGGCCGGGTCGCCGACCAAAACGACGGCCAGATCGACCGGTTCGGGGACGGCCGAGATGTCCGCGTGGCACGGTCGGCCGGCGATGCGCTCGTGCTTTGGGTTCACCGGGAACAATCGTGCGCCCACCCGGTCGGCCCACGCGGTCAGTTGCGCGGTGATCCGGGCACCGGGCCGGCCCTCGGTGTCCGAGGCGCCGATCACCGCCACCGTGTGTGGTCGGAAGAAGCGGTCCAGGTCTGCGGGGCGGAGCGCGAGTGGTCGGCCGGTCACGTCGAGTTCGGCCGACGGATCCGCGTTCACGGTGACGCTGGTTCGAGTGTGCCCCGGGAAGTGGTGTCCTCTGCTGTCGTGAAGCATCATCGCGCCCGTCCCTTTTTCGATCTTTCGTCGCCGCCAGATCCGATCGACACTGGAATCGAGCTGACGGTTAGTCAGTTAGCTTGCTGATGGGACGTCAGGGCTGTCCACTGTCTCACCGGCCCGGTCCCGACGCATCTGTCCGATCACCTGGACATTTGCTGACTTGGTCAAACATGTTGCGGATATCTGCTGGTCATCGCGCGGTTACTAAACGTCCCCGAAGGACTTCTCGCGTTCCGTCAGGGATCTGCGGTCCACTTTGTCCATCCCGGTCAGTGGCAGTGCCGGCACGATGCGGATCGCCTCGGGGAGCTTGTGGGCGGACAATCGTGAGGCCGCGAACTCTCGCAACGCGGCCAGTGACGGCTCGGATGCGGCACGTGACACCACGACCGCGACGCCGATCTCGCCCATCACCCGACTGGGCCGCGGCACCACCGCCACGGAGGCCACGTCGGGATGGTCGAGCAGTACCGCCTCCACCTCCTGCGGATACACGTTGTATCCGCCGCGGATGTACATCTCGGTCATCCGCCCGGTGATCCGCAGGCAGCCGGCCTCGTCGATCCGGCCGAGATCGCCGGTCCGCAGCCGACCGTCGCCGTCGAGGGCGGCGGCGCTCGCCCGCGGGTCGCGCCAGTAGCCCGCCATCACGGCGGGCGAGCGCAGGCAGATCTGTCCCTCCTCGCCGGCCGGCAGGACGGTGCCGGTCCGCGGGTCGCGGATCTCCAACTCGGTGCCCGGTCGGGGGCGGCCGACCGTGAACAACGCCTCGGAGTCGGGGGCGTCGAACGCGGTGAGCGTGCCGAGCCCGCCGGATTCGGTGGACGAGTAGCGAATCGAGTAGCCCGCCCCGAACCGGGTCCGGGCCTCGTGCACGAGCGGGGCGGGGGACGGCCCGCCGCCGACGATCAGACCGCGTACGTGGGTGAGGTCGTAGCGGTCGAACTCGGGACGGCCGAGCAGGAGGGAGACCTGCGCGGCCACGCCGCCGAGGTAGGGGATCTTTTCCCTGGCGACCAGGCGCAACGCGTCCTGGGCCCGCCAGCGGCCGAGCAGGTGCAGGGTCGCGCCCATCTTGAGGTAGCCGGCCAACTTGGTCATGAAGCCGACGTGCGGCAGGCCGGTGGCGACCAGTTGCGGGCCGCCCTCGCCCCAGCGGTCGCCGGTGTCCATCGCGGTGATCGCGGCGATCTGGCGGGAGGTGAACAGCGCGCCCTTGGGCGTGCCCGTGGTGCCCGAGGTGAACACGACCGTCTCGGGCAGGTCCGGCTCCCGGTCCCCGGTCACCGGCGGCGCGGGCGGGATCTCGTCGAGCCGAAGGTCGGCCCAGACACCGTGCGCGTCGGCCGCCGGTACGCAGCGGACGAGTTCGGGGCCGGCCGGGACGCCCTCGGCCAGGTCCTCGGTGACCAGCACCAGGTCCGGCGCGGCCCGCTCCAGGATCGCGGCGCGCTCGGCGGGGGTGTAGCGCGGTCCCACCCCGGTGGTGATCGCGCCGAGTCGGGCCAGCGCCGTGTAGGCGACCACGTACTCGAGCCCGGACGGGAGCACGAGCGCGACCAGGTGACCCGGCCGCACGCCGCGCCGGGCCAGTCCGGCGGCGACCTGGTCGGTCACCGCGTCCAGCCCCGCGTAGGTGAACCCGCTTCCGCCGTGCACGAGGGCCCGCCGCTCGGGAAAGCGTCGGGCGGCCTCGTGAAGCACCTGGGCGAGAACGGTCACAACGGGTCCCTTCGGCCTGCGCGCGAAGTAGTCGGCGTGGGGATGGTGTATGCCACACAACACGACACGCCCGGGGTAACGCGACGTTTCAGAGGTGTGACGAAAGCAATGTTCTAAAGGTATGACGGTGTGTCAGATACTGGTGCTCGCGGGCTGCCGGATCGTCAATGGAGCCGACCGGAACTCGGGCCGGGCAACCGTCCCGACCCGCACGACATGAGTGCCAAGGAGTTGCGGTACGTGGACGTCGAGTTCAGCGATGAGCAGCAGGAGATCCGCAGAGCACTCCGGGACGTGTTCGACAAGCACAGCGACTCGCCCGCGGTGCGGGCCGTGATGGCCACCGAGACGGGCTACGACGCCACGGTGTGGCGGCGCGTGTGCGAACAGACCGGGTTGGCCGGTCTCGCGATTCCGGAGGAGTACGGCGGGGTCGGCTTCGGCTTCACCGAGTTGGTGGTGGCCCTGGAGGAGATGGGCCGCTCGCTTTTCCCCTCACCGTTCCTGGCGTCGTCGGTGCTGACGGCGTACGCACTCACGCACGCGGGCGACGAGGCCGCGCGGGCGGAGTACCTGCCGGGGATCGCGGCGGGCGTCACGCTCGGCGCGCTGGCGCTGGCCGAGCCGGGGCGGCGGGATGTACGCGCGGTGGAGACGGTCGCGCGGGCGGACGGTGACGGGTGGCGCCTGGACGGCGTCAAGACGCACGTGATCGACGGGCTGATCGCGGATCTGATCGTGGTGGTGGCACGGGTCGAGGGCGGGGGCGCTCCGAACCAGGGCGGCGACCTCGCGCTGTTCACCGTGGACAGGGACGCCGCGGGGCTGACCCGGGCGGCGCTGCCGACCCTGGACCAGACCCGCAAGCAGGCCCGGCTGACCTTCGTGGACACCCCCGCCCGGCTGCTGGGCACTCCCGGGGCCGACGCGGCGCTGGAGCGGGTGCTGGCGCTCGCCGAGATCGCGGTGGCGGCCGAGGCGGTCGGTGGCGCCGCGCGCTGCCTGGAGGCGACCGTCGAGTACACCAAGGGGCGCGTGCAGTTCGGCCGGCCGATCGGCTCGTTCCAGGCGATCAAGCACCGCTGCGCGGACCTGTACGTCGAGGTGGAGACGGCCCGTTCGGCGCTGTACTACGCGGCGTGGGCGGCCTGCGAGGCGGAGGCGGCGGGGCTCGCGTCGCCCGGCGAACTGTCGGTGATGGCACCGCTGGCGATGACGACGGCGACCGCCGCGTACCGGCATGTCGCCGAGGAGATGATCCAACTGCACGGCGGCGTCGGCTTCACCTGGGAGTACGACTGCCACCTGTACCTGAAGCGGGCCATCACGTCCGCGCACCTGTTCGGTGACCGGGGCGCGCAGCGGGAGCGGATCGCGGAACTCGCGGGAATCTAGGCGCGGGCCGGCCTGCGGCCTGGTGTCCGCAAACGCCGGACGGGCTTGACATGTGTACCCGAACGCCGGACGGGCTGATAATCAGCCCGTCCGGCGTTTGAGGGCAACACGGCCGAAGGCCGGGGCGTTCGTCGGGCTCCCGCTCGCCGACAGGCTTAACGCGTCGGGGGCTTCTTCCCCGTGACGCCCATGTAGACCAGCGTGGACAGCGCCGGACGGACGTCCTTCATCTTGATGTTCCAGGATTCGAAGCCCTTCTGGTGCCCGGCCACCGCCGCGAGCATCGCGACGAGGGTGCCCGCCATGGCGTTCGGGTGCACGTCGTCGCCGACCTTGCCCTTGGCCTGCATGTTCTCGATGGCCTCGGTCAGCGAACCGGTGACCGCCGTCAGGATCTTCTGGCGCACCTTGTAGAAGCGCTTGTCGCCCTCGGCCGAGGCCAGGTCGACGACGCGAAGGATCGGCTCGTAGTCCCGCCAGAAGTCGAGGAATCCGTCGGCCAGGGCCTCGGCGGCGGCGAAGCCGCCCTTGCCGGCCCAGTTCTGGTCCTCGGCGAGAGTCTTCAGACGCTGGCCGTCCTTGGCCATGTCGTTCGCGATCTCGAGGATCGCACTCTCGACGTCCTGAAAGTACTGGTAGAAGGTGGCGGGAGAGGTGCCTGCCATACGGGCGACGTCGATGACCTTGACGTCCCGGTACGGAGACGTGTCGAGCATCTCGCGGAGGCAGTCGAGCAGCTTTTGCCGCGTCGCCTGTCCGCGTCGCCCGGCGACGCGGCCGTCGACGGTGCGAACTTGTCCTGTCATGCCGTCAGTTTACGGGCGCATGATCGGTTTCGCTGTCCGCCGCACGGAGGAAAGCGGGCATTTCCCCGCCGCCGTGCATGAGCAGTTCGGCTCCGCTGACGTACCGTGACATCGGCGACGCGAGGAACAGACAAACGTCCGCGACGTCCGACGGATCCGCCATCCGACCGAGCGGAATCGTGTCCGCGACGCGCTGCACGCCCGCCTCGTCCCCGTAGTGCAGGTGGGCCTGTTCGGTCCGGACCAGGCCCACGATCACCGAGTTGATTCGGATCTTGGGAGCCCACTCGACGGCGAGCGAGCGGGTGAGCGAATTCATCCCGGCCTTCGCCGCGCCGTAGGCCGCGGTGCCCGGTGAAGGACGCACGCCGCTCACGCTGGAGATGTTCACGATCACCCCGCCGGTTTCTTGACGGTGCATCAAGCGGTGGGCTGCTTGGGCGAAATAGAGCGGACCGAGCAGATTCAGCTCGATGATCGCCTTGGAGAACCGGGGCGACGCGGTGGCCGCGTCGGTCTGCGGCGCGCCACCCGCGTTGTTCACCAGCACATCCAGTCGACCGAAGCGCTCCTCGACGAACTGCACTGCGGCGAAGGCCGTGTCGGGGTCGCGCACGTCGGCGGGGGTGTACGCGGCGGTGCGTCCGCCGGAGCCGGGCAGGGTCTCCGGTTCGCGTCGCGAGCAGACCACGACGTCGGCGCCGGCGGCCAGGAAGCGCTCGCTGATGCCCCGTCCGATCCCCTTGCCGCCACCGGTGACGAGAACGACGCGTCCGCTCATGTCGAGCGGGTTGGGGGAGGACGTCATGGCCTGCTCCTGACGGGCTGCGGTGTCGTGGGCGCCACGCTCGGTCCGTCTGGCGTGGGTCGCTCGGGGTCAACTATGGTGGCAGAAATCTGACGATCAGTCAGATCGGGTGGTGATGTGCCTCTCACGACCGGACGGCCGCGTCGGCCGCACCCGCCGGTACACGGGTACGTGATCAGCCGATCCGACACACGCGGCCGAATGGATCTGGTTGCCATGGCTATCCGTTACGAGGTGCGTGAGGGCATCGCCGAGGTGGTGCTGGACGCACCCCCCGTCAACGCGCTCACCGTCGCCGGCTGGTTCGAGCTCGCGGACCGACTCCGCGACGCGAGCCGCGACCCGCAGGTCCGGGCCGTGGTGCTCCGGGCCGAAGGGCGCGGCTTCAACGCCGGCGTCGACATCAAGGAAATGTCGAACACCGAGGGCTTCGACGCGCTGGTCGCGGCCAACAAGGGCTGCTTCGACGCGTTCGCGGCCGTGTACGACTGCGAGGTGCCCGTGATCGCGGCGGTGCACGGCTTCTGCGTGGGCGGCGGGATCGGGCTGGTCGGCAACGCGGACATCATCGTCGCGTCGCACGACGCGTTCTTCGGCCTGCCCGAGGTGGACCGGGGCGCGCTCGGCGCGGCCACCCACCTGGCCCGTCTGGTCCCGCAGCACCGGATGCGACAGATGGTGTACACGTCCGAGAACGCCCCCGCGGCGGAACTGCACGCGTACGGCTCGATCTACAAGCTGGTCGACCGGGACAAGCTGGTCGAGACCGCGTTCGAGGTGGCTCGGGCCATCGCCGCGAAGAGCCCGACCGTCATCCGCGCCGCGAAGGCGTCGCTGAACGGCATCGACCCGGTCGACGTCAAGCGCTCGTACCGCTACGAGCAGGGCTTCACGTTCGAACTGAACCTGACCGGTGTGTCGGACGAACTGCGCGACGCCTTCACCGAGGGTCGCGAAGCCGATACCTCCAAGTGACCGCCACGAGCCCTTGCCGGGGGTCCGGGGGTCGTCCCCCGGGCGAGCACAGTACCGAGGGTCGCGAAGCCGATACCCCCAAGTGACCGCCACGAGCCCTTGCCGGGGGTCCGGGGGTCGTCCCCCGGGTGAGCACGGTACCGAGGGTCGCGAAGCGGACACCTCGAAGTAGATACGGGAGCAACCATCCATGGCTGACAAGCGCATGACGCCCGATCAGGTCGTCGCACAGCTCTCCGACGGGATGACCGTCGGCATCGGCGGCTGGGGCTCGCGGCGCAAGCCGATGGCCCTGGTCCGGGCCATCCTGCGGTCCGACCTCAAGGACCTGACCGTCGTCTCCTACGGCGGTCCCGACGTGGGCCTGCTGGCCCGCGCGGGCAAGGCGAGCAAGCTCGTCTACGCGTTCGTGTCGCTCGACTCGATCCCGCTGGAGCCCAACTTCCGCCACGTCCGGGAGAACGGCCTGGTCGAAGCGGTCGAATACGACGAGGGCATGTTCCTCACCGGCCTGCGCGCCGCTGCCCAGCGGCTGCCGTTCCTGCCCACCCGGGCGGGCCTGGGCTCGGACATCCTGAAGGTCTCGCCGCACCTGAGGACGATCGAATCGCCGTACGGCGACGAGACGTTGGTCGCGATGCCCGCGCTGAACCTGGACGTCGCGCTGATCCACGCGAACGTCGCCGACGAGCGCGGCAACGCCGCGCTGACCGGCCCCGACCAGTTCATGGACGACCTGTTCTGCCTCGCGGCCGACAAGGCGTACGTCTCGGCCGAGCGCGTGGTGCCCAGCGAGGAGCTGCTCAAGGCGGCCGGCTGTGTGCACACGCTGACCGTGCACCGCTACATGACGCACGGTGTGGTCGAGGCGCCGAACGGCGCGCACTTCACCGAGTGTCCGCCGGAGTACGGCCGGGACGAGGCGTTCCAGAAGGCCTACGTCACCGCTGCCGCCGACCCGGAGGCGTGGGCCGCGTTCGAGCGGCGATTCCTCGAGGTGGAGAACGAAGCGGCATATCAGGCCGCCGTCGCGGAGTTCAAGAAGGAGTCGGCCAAGTGAGCACCGAGACCCTGACCGAGGCCACCCGGGCCGACGTGTGCGTCGCGGCCGTCGCGGACTGCTTCCGCGGCGACGGCGAGATCATCGGCAGCCCGATGGGCGCCGTGCCCACGATCGGCGCCCGGTTGGCCCGCGCGACGTTCGAGCCGGACCTGATGCTCTCCAACGGCGAGTCGTACTTCTTCGAGGGCGACGCCCGACTGGGCGCCACGCCGGACGAGTTCGCCGTCGTCGGCTGGATTCCCTACCGCCAGGTGCTGGACGTGCTCGCCTCGGGTCGGCGGCACGTGATGATGGGCCCGGTGCAGATCGACCGGCACGGAAACGCCAACATCTCCGCGATCGGCGACTGGGCCAAGCCCAAGCGCCAGGTGCTCGGGTCGCGCGGCGGGCCGGGCAACACGATCAACCACACCACCAGCTACTGGATCCCCAAGCACTCGGCGCGCGTGCTCACGCCGAAGGTGGACATGGTCTCCTGCGTCGGCTACGACCGGGCCGCCGAGGTGGGCTCCGCCGGGCGCTTCCACGAGGTCCGACGGGTCGTCACGAACCTGTGCGTGCTCGACTTCGAGACCGACGCGAAGGTCATGCGGCTGCGCTCGGTGCACCCCGGCGTCAGCGTCGATGAGGTCGTCGAGGCGACCGGCTTCGAGTTGGTGATCCCGAGCGAGGTGCCCACCTCGCGGGTGCCCACGAACGAGGAACTGCGGATCGTGCGAGACGTGCTCGACCCGCGCGGGATGCGGACGCGCGAGGTGCCGGCGTGAGCGCCGCGGCCGGCCCGCACCCGGCGTTGCGCAACGCGTTCACCGAGAAGTTCGGCGTCGACTTCCCCATCGTGCAGACCGGCATGGGGTACGTGTCCTACCCGCAACTGGTCGCGGCCACCGCCGAGGCGGGCGGGTTGGGCATCCTGGCGTCGGCCACGATGACCTACGAGGAACTGGTCGCGGCGATCGCGGCGGTCAAGAAGAGCACCGCGAAGTCGTTCGCGGTCAACCTGCGCGCGGACGCGCCGGACGCGGCCGAGCGGATCGACCTGATGGGCCGTGAGGGCGTCAAGGTCGCCTCGTTCGCACAGGCCCCGAAGAAGGACCTGATCAAGCGGGCGCACGATCTGGGCATGCTGGTGGTGCCCTCGATCGGCGCCAAGCGGCACGCGCAGAAGGTCGCCGAATGGGGCGTCGACGGCGTGATCGTGCAGGGCGGCGAGGGCGGCGGGCACACCGGCTCGATCCCGACCACGCTGCTGCTGCCGCAGGTCACCGACGTCCTGCGGGGCAGCGACGTCACCGTGATCGCGGCGGGCGGCTTCTTCGACGGGCGCGGCCTGGTCGCCGCCCTGGCGTACGGCGCGGACGCGATCGCGATGGGCACCCGCTTCCTGCTCACCTCGGACAGCCCGGTGGGGCACGCGGTCAAGGACGTCTACCTGGCCACCGACGTCAACGGCACGATCGTGTCCAAGGAGGTCGACGGCGTCCCGCACCGGGTGCTGGCGACCGACTTCGTCAAGCGGCTCGAACAGCGCTCGGTGCTCGCCCGCTATCCGCGCTCGATCGCCAACGCGGTGCGCTTCCAAAAGCTCAGCGGGACCAGGCTCACCGACATGGTCCGCGAGGGCCTGGCGATGAAGAAGTCGCAAGGGCTGAGCTGGCCGCAGGTGTTGATGGCGGCGAACACGCCGATGTTGCTCAAGGCCGCGATGGTGGACGGCCGTCCGGACCTGGGCGTGATGGCCTCGGGCCAGGTGGTCGGCGTGATCGAGGACCTGCCCTCGTGCGCCGAACTGATCACCCGGATCGTCGAGCAGGCGAGCGGGATCCTGCACGACCTGGAGTCCACCCGGGTCTGACCGCCCTCCCGCGAACGCCGGCATCGCCCCACCCGGGCGGTGCCGGCGTCGTATTCGCACGGTGTCCGCGCCCACCCGGGGGTGGGTCTGGACCCACCCCGGATCGGGGCCCCGGCGCAGTGTTCCGCGAGCGTCCCGCCGACAGACTCGAACTGTCAGCGGGACACGCAGTGGAACACGAGGGGACCTGACAATGGCCAAGCAGCCGGCGACCGTTCGCGTCGCACGATGGAGCGCCACCCACCCGTGGCGGGCGATCACCATGTGGATCGCATTCGTCGCCATCTGCCTGGTCGTCGGGGGCATGGCGGGTACCGAGAAGACCACCGACGCGGACATGGGCAACGGCCAGTCCGGCCGGGCCGACGAGATCTCCCGGCAGTACGGCCTCGACGCCGCCGCGAGCGAGAATGTGCTGATCACCGCGAAGAACGGCACGCTGGACCGGGCCGCGGCCGACAAGGTCGCCGCCGAGGTCACCGCGAAGCTGCGGGCGCTGCCCGAGGTCGCCGACGTCGCCGCGCCGATCCCGGCCGAGAACGGGCGCGCGCTGCTGGTCCCGCTCACCATGAAGGGGTCGGCGGACAAGGCCCAGGACCACATCGACCCGTTGCTCAAGGCGACCGCGAGCGTCCAGAAGGCGCACCCGGACCTGCGGGTCGAGGAGATCGGCGACGCGTCGATCGGCAAGGGCATCCAGGACCAGATCGGCAAGGACCTCGGCCAGGCCGAACTGTTCAGCCTGCCGGTGACGCTGGTCATCCTGATGGTCGCGTTCGGCGCGATGATCGCCGCCGCGGTGCCGGTGCTGCTGGCCATCTCCGCGGTCGGCGCCTCGATCGGCCTGTACGGCCTCGCCTCCTCGGTCTTCCCCGACTCGGGCACCGTCTCCAGCGTGATCATGATGATGGGCATGGCGGTCGGCGTCGACTACTCGCTCTTCTACGTCAAGCGTGAGCGCGAGGAGCGGGCCAAGGGCCGCGGCCGGATCGACGCGATCGAGATCGCCGCCGCCACCTCCGGGCACGCCGTGGTGGTCTCCGCGATCGCGGTGGCCGTCTCGATGGCCGGCATGTACATCGCCGACGACGCGGTCTTCTCCAGCCTGGCCACCGGCGGGATCATCGTGGTCGCGGTCGCCATGATCGGTTCGCTCACCGTGCTGCCCGCGCTGCTGGCCAAGCTGGGCAACCGGATCGACCGGCCGCGGATCCCGATCCTGTGGCGGCTGACCGCCCGTGAGGACCGCGAGCCGCGCGTGTGGAAGGCGCTGCTGCGTCCCGCGCTGAACCACCCCGCCATCACCCTCGCGGTGTCGGTGATCGCCCTGGGCGCGCTGGCCCTGCCGGCCTTCGGGATGAAGCTGCAGAACACCTCCAGCGACGACTTCCCGCGCTCGATGGCCACGATGCAGACCTACGACCGGATGACCGAGGCGTACCCGAGCAAGCACAGCCCGTACAACCTGGTCGCGCTGGCTCCGGTCGGCAAGGAGAAGGAGACCCGCGCCGCGCTGGACCGGGCGGTCGCGCAGACCCGGAACAACCCGCTGTTCACCCAGGACCCGGTCGAGGTGCTGGTCTCGAAGGACGGGCGCGCGTTCAAGGTGGACGTGACCGTGCCGCACATCTCCAGCTCGACGCAGGCCAAGGCGGCGCTGAAGCAACTGCGCGAGAGCGTGCTGCCGAACACCGTCGGCAAGGTTTCCGGCGCGGAGTTCGCGGTCTCCGGCGAGACGGCCGCGAACAAGGACTTCGCCGACCACGTGCAGGACAAGCTGCCGTTGGTGATCGCGTTCGTGCTGCTGCTGACCTTCGTGATGATGTCGGTGACGTTCCGCTCGGTGGTCGTGGCGCTCACCGCGATCGGGATCAACCTGCTCTCCGCGCTGGCCTCGTTCGGCTTCCTGGTCGTGGTCTTCCAGCACACCTGGGCCGAGGGGATCCTGGACTTCAACTCCAGCGGCGCGATCATCTCCTGGCTGCCGTTGTTCCTGTTCGTGGTGCTCTTCGGCCTGTCGATGGACTACCACGTCTTCGTGGTCAGCCGGATCCGTGAGGCGGCCATGCAGGGCATGTCCACCAAGGCCGCGGTCGAGAGGGGCATCACCAGCTCGGCCGGCGTGATCACCAGCGCGGCGATCGTGATGGTCTCGGTGTTCGTGGTCTTCGGCACGCTGAGCATGCTGGACATGAAGCAGATGGGCATCGGCCTGGCCGCCGCGGTCCTGATCGACGCGATCGTGGTCCGCATCGTGATCCTGCCCTCGCTGATGACCCTGCTGGGCCGGGCCAACTGGTGGCCCAGCCGCATCCCCCGGGTCCATGCCCCGCAGCACGCGGCGCCGCAGCACCCGGCCGAGTACGAGCCGCACCCGTACCAGCGGCAGATCTGATCCGGCGCGACCCCACGAACGCCGAAGGGCGCGAGCACCGAATCCGGTGCTCGCGCCCTTCGGCGTTTCGCGTTTCGCGTGTCGCGCGAGCCGACGCCGGGTCAGCCCAGGCGTTCGATGATCATGGCGTTGGCCTGGCCGCCGCCCTCGCACATGGTCTGCAGGCCGTAGCGGCCGCCGGTGCGCTCCAGGTGGTGCAGGAGCGTGGTCATCAGGCGGGCGCCGGTGGCGCCGAGCGGGTGGCCCAGGGCGATGGCGCCGCCGTTGGGGTTGACCTTCTCGTGCGGGGCCTTGATGTCCTTCATCCAGGACAGCACGACCGGGGCGAACGCCTCGTTGATCTCGACCGCGTCGATGTCGTCGATGCCCAGGCCGGACTTGGCGAACGCGTACTCGGTGGCCGGGATGGGCGCGGAGAGCATCTCGATCGGGGACGCGCCGCGCACGCTCATGTGGTGGACCCGGGCGCGCGGGGTGAGACCGTACCGCTTCAGCGCGCCCTCGGAGACGATCAGCAGTGCCGCCGCACCGTCGGAGATCTGCGACGCGACGGCGGCGGTCATCCGGCCGCCCTCCATCAGCACCTTCAGCTCCGCCATCTTCTCCAAGGTGGTGCCCCGGCGCGGCGGCTCGTCGACCGAGACCAGCGTGCCGTCCACGTCGATCGGCGCGATCTCGCGCTCGAAGAAGCCGCTGTCGATCGCGTGCAGGGCGCGCTCGTGCGACGCGAGCGCGAAGCGCTCCATTTCCTCGCGAGAGATGTCCCACCGCTTCGCGATCAGCTCGGCGCCGTAAAACTGGTCCACCGGCTCGTCGCCGTAGCGCGCCACCCAGCCCTTGGAACCGGAGAACGGGTCCGAGAAGCCGAGCGGCACGGCCGAGGTCATCGCCGAGCCGATCGGGATCTGGTTCATGTTCTGCACGCCACCGGCGATCACCACGTCCTGCGTCCCGGACATCACACCCTGGGCCGCGAAGTGGATCGCCTGCTGCGAGGAGCCGCACTGCCGGTCGATGGTGACCCCGGGCACCGCCTCGCTGTAGCCCGCCGCGAGCCACGCGGTGCGCGCGATGTCGCCCGCCTGCGGGCCGATCGTGTCGACACAGCCGAACACCACGTCCTCGACCACGTCCGGGTCGATCCCGCTGCGCTCGACCAGCGCCTTGATCGCGTGCGCGCCCAGGTCGGCCGGGTGCACCCCGGCCAGGCTGCCCTTCTTGCGGCCGACCGGCGTACGGACCGCGTCGACGATGTATGCCTCGGCCACTGGGGCCCCCTTGATCCTCGTGTGTTCGGCCGGCGATTCGCGCTCGCACTCCGGTGGGCCGAAAAGCCCGCCCGCGTGTCCGATCGCACGCCGCTTACGGTGTCGCCACACCGCGTGCAACAGCTAACCTGACGACCCGTCAGTTATGCTACCCGTGTCCGACCGGGTTTCGACCTGTGTGTCCTCGGTCTCACACCCGTCGAGGGAGTCGCCCAGTGGATCTCGAATTCACCGAGCAGGAGCAGGAGTTCCGCCGGGAGGTGCGCGCATGGCTGGCCGCCAACGTGCCCGCCGAGCCACTGCCGTCGATGGACACGCGGGAGGGCTTCACGGCCCACCAGGCGTGGGAGCGCAAGCTCTTCGACGCGCGCTGGGCGGTGGTGTCCTGGCCGAAGGAGTACGGCGGGCGCGAGGCCGGCCTGACCGAATGGCTGATCTTCGAGGAGGAGTACTACCGCGCGGGCGCCCCCGGCCGGGTCAGCCAGAACGGCATCTTCCTGTTCGCGCCGACCGTCTTCGAGTTCGGCAGCAAGGAGCAGCAGGACCGCTACCTGCCGAAGATGGCCTCCGGTGAGGAGATCTGGGTCCAGGGCTGGTCCGAGCCGGAGGCCGGCTCCGACCTGGCCAACGTGCGCTCGCGCGCCGACCGGGACGACGAGCGCGGCGGGTGGCTGCTGAACGGGCAGAAGATCTGGAGCTCGCGGGGCACCTACGGACACCGCCTGTTCGGCCTGTTCCGCACCGATCCCGACGCGCAGCGCCACCGCGGCCTGACCTACTTCATGGTCGACCTCGCCGCCGAGGGCGTGACCGTGCGGCCGATCCCGCAACTGGACGGGGAGCCCGGCTTCGCCGAGGTCTTCCTGGACAACGTCTTCGTGCCCGACGCCGACGTGCTCGGCGGGGTGAACGAGGGCTGGAAGATCATGATCGCCACCACCGGCAGCGAGCGCGGGCTCAACCTGCGCAGCCCGGGCCGCTTCGTGGCACCGGCGAACCGGCTGCTGGACCTGTACCGGCGGGACCCGCGCCCGGCCGAGCGGGACGCGGTGGTGCGCGCGTGGATGGACGCCGAGGCGTACCGGCTGTTCACCTTCGGCACCGTCACCAAGCTTCAGGCGGGCGGCGCGATCGGCGCGGACTCCTCGATCAACAAGGTCTTCTGGTCCGAGATGGACGTCGAGCTGCACGCGACCGCGCTGCGCCTGCTCGGCGAGGCGGGCGAACTGGACGACGGCGACGGCGGCTGGTTGGACGGCTTCCTGTTCGCGCTCGGCGGGCCGATCTACGCCGGCACCAACGAGATCCAGCGGAACACGATCGCCGAACGCATCCTCGGCCTGCCCCGAGCGAAGTAGAAGGATTCCGACGATGCGCCTCGCATACACCGAAGACCAGGAACTGTTCCGCGACACGGTCCGCGAATTCCTCGCCGACCGGTGCACCACCGCACACGTACGCGCCGCGTGGGACGCCGACAGCGCGATCTCCGAGCGCTGGGCCGAACTCGCCAAGGTCGGCGTGACCGGCATCGTGGTCCCCGAGGAGTACGACGGCCTGGGCATGGGCGACGAGGAACTCGCCGCCGTGCTGGTCGAGACCGGCTACGCGGCGCTACCCGAACCGCTGCTCGAATCGGCGGTCGCGGTCGGCCTGCTCGCCGAGTTCGCCCCCGACGCCGGATGGTTGGCGAAGATCGCCGCGGGGCAGGCCACCGCGTCGGTGCTGCTGCCGGGGCAGCGGCTCGCGGTCGAGGCGGCGGCGGCCGACCTGCTGGTGATCGGGCTGGACAACGGCGAGCTGCACGTGGTCGAGCCGGGCGACTGCGAACTCACCGCACAACGCTCGGTCGACCGCAGCCGCAAGCTCCACACCGTCGGTTTCCGGCCGACCGACCAGACTCTGGTGGCCTCCGATGCCCACCGGGCGCTGGCCCGTGCGGCGAACCGCGGTGCGCTCGGCGCGGCGGCACAACTGCTCGGCCTGACCCGACGGATGCTGGACATGACGGTGGACTACGCCAAGCAGCGGGTCCAGCGCGGCGTGCTGATCGGCACCCACCAGTCGGTCCAGCACCACCTGGCCAACGTGCTGATCAGGCTGGAGTTCGCCCGCCCGGTGGTGCTGCGCGCGGCCTACTCGCTCGCTCGCGACCTGCCCTCGGCGGACCGCGACGTGTCGATGGCGAAGATCTACGCGAGCGAGGCGGCCGACCTCGCGGCCCGCAACTGCCTCCAGGTGCACGGCGCGATCGGCTACACCGAGGAGCACGACCTCCAGCTCTTCATGAAGCGCGCGTGGGCCCTGTGCAGCGCGTGGGGCGACACGGGCGCACACCGCGACCGGGTCGCGACGGACCTGCTGGGGGCGTCACCGGCCCCGACCACGCCCACCTTCTGAGCCGCACGACCTTCCGACCCGCGGCCTTCCGGCCCCGGCCTTTCGAGCACCCCGGCCCTTCGAGCCCCACAGCCCGACGACGCAACAGGGCGGCCGTCGTCCGGCCGAGCCCCCGATCCGCGCGAGCGGGTCGGGGGGGCCTCGGCACGCCCTCAGCGGATCCGGTACTCCTTGCTCCGGGTCTGGAACAGGCCGGCCTGCTCGGACCAGTCCAGGTTGCCCAGTTCGATCATGTGCGGGGCCATGGTGAGCGCCTGTGCGCGGGTCAGGTCGCGGGCGGCCCAGATCGAGCGGACCGAGCCCTGTACGCCGTGCGGCGGGTAGGAGGCGATCGTCTCGGCGGCCCAGCGCGCGGTGTCCAAGAGCTCGGCGGCGGGCACCACCTGCGACACCAGCCCGGTCTCATAGGCGCGTTTGGCGCTCATCCGCTCCGCGTTGCCCAGCAGGGTGAGCCGCATGACCTCGCCCAGCGGCATGCGCTGGGCCAGGTGCATGGACTCGAATCCGGAGACCATGCCGTACGTGGTGTGCGGGTCGAAGAAGGTCGCCTCCTCCGCCGCGATCACGAACTCGCACTCGCCGAGCAGGTAGAACGCGCCGCCGCAGGCCATCCCGTTGACCGCGATGATGACCGGCTTCCACAGGTCGGAGAACTTCGGCCCGATCCTGAGCATCGGGTCGTCCATCATGTACGGCGACGACGGCTGTGGGATGTCCACGCCCCGGTCGATGCCGGTACAGAACGCCTTGTCGCCCGCGCCGGTGAGCACCACGCAGCGCACGTCGTCGTCGTGGCGCAGCTCACGCCACACGGTGTGCAGCTCGTCGATCATCGTGACGTCGAACGCGTTGTGCCGGTCCGGGCGGTTCAACGTCACCCATGCGACGCCGTTCTCCTGCTCGTAGCCCAGCGTCTCGAACTTGCGCATGCCTCAGCCCTCAATCATCGGTGACCACCACGTCGCGGTGGTCTGCGTCTCGATCGCCGTGATGCCGCTTCCCTCGCCGCCATGATCTGACGTACCGTCAGGTTCAATCAACCTCTGGCCTCACCGGGAGCGATCATGCAAGGGGACCTTGAGTGGGGGAGCATCCCTGCCCTCGTGGACAGCGCGGCGGACCGCTTCGGTGACCGTGAGGCCGTGGTGGACGGCAATGTACGGGTCGACTACGTCGAACTGCGGGACCGCGTCCGGCGTGCCGCGGCGGCGGTCGTCGCGGCTGGCGTGGACAAGGGCGACCGGGTCGGCATCTGGGCGCCGAACTCGCTGGACTGGATCGTGTCCGCGCTCGGCGCGTTGACCGCGGGCGCGGTCGTGGTGCCGATGAACACCCGGTACAAGGGTGCCGAGGCCAAGTTCGTGCTGGCCAAGACGCACGCCAAGCTGCTGTTCGTCTCGGGCACCTTCCTCGGCTCGTCCTACGTCGGGATGCTCCGTCAGGCGGCCGGCGGCGCGGCCGAGGGCCGGGCCTTCGCGGACCTGCCCGAGCTGAGCCGGGTGGTCGTGCTCGCGGACACCGCGCCGGACGACTGCGTCGCGTGGGCGGACTTCCTGGCCGGCGGCGAGCGGATCACCGCCGCCGAGGTGGACGCCCGCAAGGCGAGCGTCGGCGCGGACGACATCGGCGACATCATCTTCACCTCCGGCACCACCGGGCAGCCCAAGGGTGTGATGACCACCCAGGCGCAGACGCTGCGCGTGTTCGACACGTGGGCGTCGGTGGTCGGTGTCACCGAGGGCGACCGGTATCTCATCGTCAGCCCGTTCTTCCACACCTTCGGGTACAAGGCCGGGATCATCGCGAGCCTGATCAAGGGCGCCACGATGCTCCCGCAGGCGGTCTTCGACCTGGACGCCACGATGGCGGTGATCCAGCAGGAGAAGGTCACCGTGCTGCCGGGCGCGCCGACGATCTACACGTCGCTCCTGGACGCGGTGGCGCGCGAGGGGACGGGCAAGTACGACCTGTCCTCGCTGCGTCTGGCGGTCACCGGCGCGGCGGCGGTGCCGCTGTCCCTGGTCACCCGGATGGCCGGGGAACTGGGCTTCGACTCGGTGCTCACCGCGTACGGGCTGACCGAGTCGTGCGGTACGGCCACCATGTGCCGGCAGGGCGACTCGGCCGAGGTCATCTCGTCCACGTCCGGGCGGGCCATCCCCGGGGTCGAGGTGGTCACCGTGGACGCGGACGGGAAGCCGACCGCCGTCGGCGAGTCCGGCGAGGTGTGGGTGCGCGGTTACAACGTGATGAAGGGCTACTTCGAGGACCCGGAGGAGACCGCCAAGGCGATCGACGCGGACGGCTGGCTGCACACGGGCGACGTGGGCGTGCTGGACGAGCACGGCAACCTGCGGATCACCGACCGGATCAAGGACATGTTCATCGTCGGCGGCTTCAACGCCTACCCGGCGGAGATCGAGTCGGTGCTCGCGGGGCATCCGGCGATCTCGGAGGCCGCGGTGGTGGGCGTTCCGGACGCGCGGATGGGTGAGGTGGGCAAGGCGTACCTGCTGCTGCGGCCGGGGGCGGAGGTCACGGCCGAGGAGGTCATCGCGTTCTGCCGGCAGGAGATGGCGAACTACAAGGTGCCTCGGGCGGTCGAGTTCGTCACCGAGTTGCCGCGGAATCCGGGCGGGAAGGTGTTGAAGTTCGAGCTTCGGGCGCGGGCTGCGGAGGAGGCGGTTCGCCGCTGACGCGGGGGTGGGGGTTTGGCCTCGTGCCGGCCGGCTGCTTGGCCTCATGCGCCGGCCGGGCTGGGGTGACCTGGCCTTCGGCCTAGGTGGCCTCAAGCGCCGGCCGGGCTGGGGTGACCTGGCCTCCGGCCTAGGTGGCCTCAAGCGCCGGCCGGGCTGTTTGGCCTCATGCGCCGGCCGGGCTACTTGGCCTCATGCGCCGGCCGGGCTGATTGGGTCGGCTGAGTTGATCGGGTCGGGGCGGCTGTGCTGTGTTGGGTGGGTTGCTTGGGGTTGGGGGCGTTCGGGGTTTTTGGGTGGGTTTATTTGCCTTCGAATTCGGCTGGTTTGCGGGCTGCCTTGGCTGCGTAACCGGCTACCGAGTCTTCGGAGACCAGGGTCAGGGCCGCGGACATGGCCGTGAGGCCCAGGGCCGCGTCGAGGTTGGCGTCGGCGAAGGTGTCGATGCTGCGTTTGATGCCCTGGACGGCCAATGGGGCGTTGGCGGCTATCTCTTCGGCCAGGGTGCGGGCGGTGTGGTCCAGGTCCGCCACCGGGACCACCTCCTGGACCAGGTTCAGGCGTTCGGCCAGGGCGGCGTCGATGCGGCGGCCGGTCAGGGACAGGAGTTTGGCCCAGCCGGCGCCCGCCTCGCGGGCGATGCGGATGTCGCCGCCCGCGTCCACCGCGACACCGATCTGCGCCTCGGGCAGCGCGAACCGGGCGTCGTCGGCCGCGATCCGGATGTCCGCCATCAGCGCGAGTTCGAAGCCGAAGCCCAGGCAGTAGCCCTGGACGGCGGCGATCACCGGCTGCGGCAGCCGGGCGAAGGTGCGGAAGCGCTCGTGCACCCAGCGCAGGCCCTCGTAGTAGTTGCGGGTGCGTTCCGCGCCGGAGCGGCCGGTGATCGCACCGCCGGGCGCGGTCACGTCGATGCCCGCGCAGAACGCGCGCCCCTCGGCTCGGAGCAACACCACGCGGACCCGTTCGTCGAAGCGGATCCGGTCGGCCATGATGCCCAACTGTCGGGTCGCCTCCCAGCTCCACGCGTTGAGCTTGTCCGGTCGACACAACGTGAGCACCGCGATGCCGGTGTCCTCCTCGACGTCGAGCCGCATCCGCACCTCGGCCTCGTCGATGCTCGGGTCGGTGGTGTTGATCACGGTCCGGTTCCTCCAGGAGCGGTACTTCGGCCTTGTCTGACGACCCGTTAGATCGGAGTATGTGACACGCGTTCGCCACAGTCCAACGATCTCCCTCGATCCCTCGGAGGCATTTTCATGGCCGCGATCCTGCCCCCGGGCACCCTGCACGTCGGCATGCAGCTGCCCATCCAGTCGCAGAGCAAGCTGTACGCGGAGGCATGGGAGGAGACCTCGGGGCCGGACGAGCTGGGTGAGATCGCACAGGCCTGCGATCGGGCCGGCTTCGCGTACATCGCGGTCTGCGACCACACCGCGATCCCGCGCAGCCACGCCGGTGCGATGGGCACCGAGTGGTGGGACACGATGACCACGCTCGGCTGGCTCGCGGGCATCACCGAGCGGATCCGGCTGATCAGTCACGTGTCGGTTCTCGCCTACCGGCATCCGATGATGTCCGCCAAGGCGTTCGCGACGCTGGACCGGATCTCCAAGGGTCGCGCGATCGTCGGCGCCGGCGCCGGTCACGTCGAGGCCGAGTTCGAGATGCTCGGGGTGGACTTCAAGACCCGGGGCAAGGCGCTCAACGAGGCACTGGAACTGCTCGACCTCGCGCTGCGGGACGAGTACGTGACCTTCTCGGGCGAGCGCTGGCAGGTCAGCGACATGGGCGCGCTGCCGCGTCCGGTGCAGACCCCGCGTCCGCCGATCTGGATCGGCGGCTCGGCCGGCGCCGCGCTCAAGCGGGTCGCCAAGTACGGCGACGGCTGGCTGCCGCAGGGCAGCCCGCGCGCGACGTACCCCGATCAGCTGGCCGAACTTCGGCGCTACCAGGAGGAGTTCGGCCGCGCGGACGAGCGACTGGACATCGGTGCGATCACCGAGCTCCTCTACGTGGGCGAAGCCGGCTGGGATGTCGGCGCGAACACCCTCACCGGCAGCCCGGACAAGCTCGCCGAGTCGCTGCGCTGGTACGGCGAGCAGGGCGCGAACCAGATCCAGGTGCGCTTCCGCAGCCGGGACCTGGCCGAGTTGCTCGACCAGATCGCCCGGTTCGCCGCCGAGGTCGCGCCGCACCTGTCCTGACCCCGCGTGCCGGCCTCGTCCCGCCGGCCCGACGCGCAGATGCTCTGACGTTCCATCAGTCTCGGTTCTCCGAAAGGAAGTTCGGTATGGGCAAGCTGGACGGCAGGGTGGTCCTGATCACCGGTGCGGCGCGCGGGCAGGGCGTGGTGGAGGCCCGCCTGTTCGCGGCCGAGGGCGCGCGGGTCGTACTCGCCGACATCCTCGACGAAGCGGGCGAGGCGGCGGCGAAGGGGATCGGCGACGCGGCCCGCTACGTACACCTGGACGTGTCGGACGAGGACGACTGGCAGCGCGCGGTGCACACCGCGGTCGACACGTTCGGCAGGCTCGACGGGCTGGTCAACAACGCCGGGATCCTGGCCTTCGACCCGATCGAGGAGATGTCCCGGGCGGCATACCTGCGGATCGTCGAGGTGAACCAGCTCGGCACGTTCCTGGGCATGAAGACCGCGCTCCCGGCGATCCGCGCGACGGATGGTCCGGGCACGATCGTGAACATCGCGTCCTATGCCGGGCTGGCCGGCATGGAGGGGCTGGTCGCGTACGCCTCGACCAAGGGCGCGGTGCTCGCGATGACCCGGGTGGCCGCGCTGGAGGCCGGACCGCGGATCCGGGTGAACGCGATCTGCCCGGGCGGCGTGCGCACGCCGATGACCAATCCGGCCGACATCGAGGGCCTGACCGCACCCACTCCGGCGCCGGGCGAGCCGGACCCGGTGAGTGAGGTGTTCGGCGGCATACCTCTGGCCCGAATCGGCGAGCCGGACGAGATCGCCTCCGCCGCGCTGTTCCTGACGAGCGCCGACAGCTCGTACATGACGGGCACCCACATCGTGGTCGACGGCGGGTGGATGGCGGGCGTGAAGCTCTTCTGAGCGGTTGCGGGAGGCCGTTGCGAGCCGCGCGGATCCACCGGTGGGATATGCCGCCAAGGCATGACTGTGGTGAGCCCCGTCTCATCCCGCGCCGGCCCCTGGCGACCTCGATTATCTGACGTACCATCAGTTTCGTGGGTGGGCGGGGTCGGGTATGCGCGGGCATGCGACCGGCCGCGTTCGCGGGCAACATCGAGGGCAGAAGGAGCTTCGCCATGCTGGACCACGTCATCACCGGAGCCACCGTCGTCGACGGGACGGGCGCGCCGTCCTTCCTCGGTGACGTGGGCATCAGGGACGGCCGGATCGTCGCGGTCACCCCCGCCGGCGGCATAACCGAAGAGGCCGCGAGCACCGAGAACGCCGAGGGTCTGATCCTGGCTCCCGGGTTCGTCGACCCGCACACCCACTACGACGCCCAGTTGCACTGGGACCCGTACGCCACGCCCTCGGTGAACCACGGCGTGACCACGATCATCGGCGGCAACTGCGGCTTCACGCTCGCGCCGCTCAAGGCCGAGGACGCCGACTACACCCGTCGGATGATGGCCAAGGTCGAGGGCATGGCGTTGCCCGCGCTGGAGAACGGCGTGGACTGGAGCTGGGAGACCTTCGCCCAGTACCTGGACAAGCTGGAGGGCAAGATCGCGGTGAACGCCGGCTTCATGGCCGGGCACTGCGCGATCCGCCGCTACGTGATGGGCGCCGACTCGGTCGGCAAGGAGGCCACGCCCGAGCAGGTCGCGGCGATGGTGACCGAACTGGGCAAGGCGATGGAGGCCGGCGCGCTCGGCTTCTCCACCGGCCAGTCCAACCACACCGACGGCGACGGCAACCCGGTTCCCTCGCGAGCCGCGACGCCGGCCGAGATCCTGGCGCTGTGCGAGGAGGTCGGCAAGCACGAGGGCACTCAGCTCGAGGTCATCGTCGCCGGCTGTCTGGACAAGTTCTCGGATGAGGAAATCGACCTGCTGGTCAAGATGACCACCACGGCCGGCCGGCCGATGAACTGGAACGTGCTCACCGTCGACGCCGCCGCGCCCGACCGCGCGCCGCGCCAGATCTACGCGTCGGAGAAGGCCAAGGAGGCCGGCGGGCGGATCGTCATCCTGACCATGCCGGTCCTGGTCCCGATGAACATGTCCTTCCTGACCTACTGCGCGCTCAACCTGATCCCGGGCTGGGGCCCGATCCTGTCCCTGCCGGTGCCCGAGCGGATCGCCAAGCTGCGCGACCCCGAGGTGCGCGCGGAGATGCTGCGCAACGCGGACAGCCCCGAGGCGGGCGTCTTCCGCCGGCTCGCCGACTTCGGCCGCTACGTGATCGGCGACACCTACTCCGAGGCGAACGAGGGCCTGTCCGGCCGGGTGGTCGCGGACATCGCCAAGGAGCGCGGCCAGGACGACTTCTGGACGCTCGTCGAGATCTGCATCAACGACGACCTGCGTACGGTGTTGTGGCCGATGCCCACCGACAACGACCAGGCCTCATGGGACCTGCGGCAGCAGGTGTGGGACAACGAGCACGTGATCCTTGGCGGTTCGGACGCCGGCGCGCACCTGGACCGGATGTGCGGCGCCACCTACACCACGCGCTTCCTGGGCGACATGCTGCGCGGCCGCAAGCTGGTCTCGCTGGAGCGCGCGGTGCAGATGCTCACCACAGAGCCCGCCGAGCTGTTCGGCCTCAAGGACCGGGGTCGGATCGCCGAGGGCTTCCACGCCGACCTGGTCCTGTTCGACCCGGCAACCGTCGGCTCCGGCCCGGCCCGGCTGATGCACGACCTGCCCGGTGACAGCCCCCGACTGACCAGCGAGTCGACCGGCGTGGTCAGCGTCCGGGTCAACGGCGTGGAGACCATCCGCGACGGCGAGACCACCGGCGCCGCCAACGGCACACTGCTGCGCTCCGGCAAGGACACGGTCACCGTCTCGGTCTGACCCGTCGAGAACTCGGCGGCGTGCGGGGGTCCTCCCGTACGCCGCCGCTCCATGCCCGGTGGAGGCGGATCGTGCGAGGGCGGTCTACGCGACGAGGTCGGCGGGATCGAGTTCGACGGGGAAGGATTCCTCGATCCGAGTGGTGGTGCCCGCCGCAAGGCGGCGGGTCAGTTGATACTCGCCCTCGGCGTCGAGCGTGTAGGTGAACAGCACCGGTAGTCGATCGAGTCCGAGTCCGCGAAATCGTGCCGTCTCCAAGCGCCAGAAGTGCAGGATGCCGGCAGCGGCGTACTTGGCGGGCTTGAGGGTGCGGTCGGTCGTGGTCGTCGACGGCGAGACGATTTCGACGACCAGGTGGACCTGCGACGGATCGGGCATCTTGATCCCGCCGGCGAGCGCGGAACGATCGACGACGAGCACGTCCGGGATCAGGCCGGTCTGGTTCCCCATCGGGATGCCGGACGCGGTGACCGCAATGAAGTCGGGTGGTGCCGCAGCGTGCAGGAACATCCGGAGTTGGTCACCCGCGAACTGGTGCCGCATGGATGGCGGCGGGCTCATCAGCACGCTCCCGTCGACGAGCTCGTATCGGCTGCCGTCCGGTGATGCCTCGTTGAGAGCGATCCACTCGTCCACAGTCCAGGGCTGGACGTGCGACTGCGCGGGGAGAGCCGCCATGGGTAGCACCGCCTTCCTGTCGCCCCGACCTGCCCCGATTGTGACACCCTCCACGGCCACCGGCACGGTCCTTGTCTGGTTCGAACAGTCCAACGACCGAGTCGATCGAAGGTCACCCGAATGGCACAGTCCGGGGTTCGGCGGCCGGACCCGTCGCAGCCCGCACCACCCACGTGACGTGCGACACGAGTCCCGATGCCCTCGATCGAGCACGCCTACCCTTGGTCTGTTCGGGGGACGGCGTCGCGTCGGCTCCCGTTTGTCGGCCGGTCGGAGCGTACGTGGTGCGGTCGGCCCGCCGATCAGGCCCGAGCAACAGCGACGACAGCGAGGTGTCGCATGACCCCGACCCCCAACGAGGGACGTCCCACCGAGAGTTCGATGCGGCGCGCGCTGCGACGAGCCCGAGACGGGGTCATGCTCGACGTCTCGGAAGCGGCCGTGCTCCTGCACGCGCGCGACGCGGACCTGGCGGACCTGAGCCGGTCGGCCGCGCGCGTGCGCGATGCCGGGCTGGAGGCGGTGGGCCGCGGCGGGATGATCACCTACAGCCGAAAAGTGTTCATCCCGCTGACCCGGTTGTGCCGGGACCGCTGCAACTACTGCACCTTCGTCACCGTCCCCGGCAAGCTCCGGCGCGAGGGCCACGGGATGTTCCTCAGCCCCGACGAGGTGCTGAAGATCGCCCGCGAGGGGGCCGCGCTCGGCTGCAAGGAAGCGCTGTTCACGCTGGGGGACCGGCCCGAGGACCGCTGGCCCGAGGCACGCGAGTGGCTGGACGCGCACGGGTACGACGACACGCTCTCGTACGTGCGGGCGATGTCGGTGCGGGTGTTGGAGGAGACCGGCCTGCTGCCGCATCTCAACCCCGGGGTGCTCTCCTGGACCGACTTCCAGCGGCTCAAGCCGGTCAGCGCGTCGATGGGGATGATGCTGGAGACCACCGCGACCCGACTGTGGTCCGAGCCCGGCGGCCCGCATCACGGCTCGCCGGACAAGGAGCCGGCCGTACGCCTGCGGGTGCTGGAGGACGCCGGGCGCTCGAACGTCCCGTTCACCACCGGTCTGCTGATCGGCATCGGCGAGAACATGACCGAGCGGGCCGAGTCGATCTTCGCGATGCGCAAGGTCGCCCGGCAGTACGGCTCGATCCAGGAGATCATCCTGCAGAACTTCCGCGCCAAGCCGGACACCGCGATGCGCTCGACGCCGGACGCCGACCTGGTCGAGCTGGCCGCCGCGATCGCCGTCTCCCGGCTCGTGCTCGGGCCCAAGGTCCGGATTCAGGCCCCGCCGAACCTGATCGGTGACCAGTACGCGCTGATGATCGCGGCCGGCATCGACGACTGGGGCGGCGTATCGCCGCTCACCCCCGACCACGTCAACCCCGAACTCGCCTGGCCGCAGATCGAGTTCCTCGCCGAGCGGACCGCCGAGGCGGGTTTTGCGCTGCGCGAGCGGCTCAACGTCTACCCCGAGGTGATCCTGCGCGGCGAGCCGTGGGTGGACCCCCGGGTGTTGCCGCACGTGCGCGCGCTGTCCGACCCGGAGACCGGGCTCGCGATCGAGGGCAAGTGCCCGGAGGGCCTGCCGTGGCAGGAACCCGAGGACATCTTCGCCGCCGCGTCCGGCCGCACCGACCTGCACGTGAGCATCGACACCGTCGGCCGCACCAGCGACCGCCGCGACGACTTCGACAACGTGTACGGCGACTGGGAGTCGCTGCGCGAACAGGTCGCCGACGCCGCCACCGGATCGGTGGTCCGGCTCGACGCGGAGGTCCGGGCGGCGCTCTCCCAGGCCGCCGCCGACCCGACCCGGCTGACCGACGACCAGGCCCTCGCGCTGTTCCACTGCGACGGCGTCGCGATGGACGAACTCGGCCGGATCGCGGACGACTTGCGTCGCGAGGTGAACGGTGACGAGATCACCTACATCGTCAACCGGAACATCAACTTCACCAACGTGTGCTACACCGGCTGCCGATTCTGCGCGTTCGCCCAGCGACGCACCGACGCGGACGCGTACACCCTCTCCCTGGACCAGGTGGGCGAGCGGGCCGAACAGGCGTGGGCGGTCGGCGCGACCGAGGTCTGCATGCAGGGCGGCATCCACCCGGACCTGCCCGGCACCGCCTACTTCGACATCGCGCGCGAGGTCAAGAAGCGGGTGCCGGACATGCACGTGCACGCGTTCTCGCCGATGGAGGTGGCCAACGGCGCGACCCGCACCGGGATGTCCATCCGGGACTGGCTGACCGCCGCCAAGGAGGCGGGCCTGGACACCATCCCCGGCACCGCCGCCGAGATCCTCGACGACGACGTGCGCTGGATCCTGACCAAGGGCAAGCTGCCCGCCGCGACCTGGGTCGAGGTGGTCAAGACCGCACACGAGCTGGGTATCCGCAGCTCGTCGACGATGATGTACGGCCACGTGGACACCCCCTCGCACTGGCTGGGCCACTTGCGCCTGCTCGGCCGGATCCAGGACGAGACGGGCGGCTTCACCGAGTTCGTCACGCTGCCGTTCGTGCACACCAACGCGCCGGTCTACCTGGCCGGCATCGCCCGCCCGGGCCCGACCCTGCGGGACAACCGCGCCGTGCACGCGATGGCCCGGATCCTGCTGCACGGCAAGATCGACAACATCCAGACGAGCTGGGTCAAGCTCGGCGTCGAGGGCACCAACCTGATGCTCGAAGGCGGCGCGAACGACATGGGCGGCACGCTCATGGAGGAGACCATCTCCCGGATGGCGGGCGCCGACAACGGCTCCAAGAAGTCCATCGCCGAACTCGAGGCGATGGCCGCCTCCCTGGGCCGCCGAGCCCGCCAGCGCACCACCACCTACGGCGAGGTGAGCCCCGAGCGCCAGGAAGTGGCCCGCCGCCACGACGCCGACGTCGAACGCATCATGCTCCCGATCCTGGGCTGATCCGGCCGACCCGTGGACCGACGATCGCGCCCGCCGCCCCCTTGCGCAGGGGCGGCGGGCGCGATCGTGTCCGGGCACTACGGGTACGGGTTCAGCGCGGCGACACCAGGGTGAAGGGTCCGACCTTCTTCAGGTTGAACACCGCGGGGTCGATGAGCTTCTTGGGGAACACCACGTCGCGCCACTGGTTCTCGGGCGACATCGGGAACGCGTCGACGACCATGCGCGCGTGGTACCCGTCCGCCTCGGCGCGCAGGAGCATCACGTCCGGGGCACGCCATGGACTGGCCTTCATCCGCTTGATCAGATCCTGTGCCGAGTCGGCGGCGGCCCAACGGGCGACCTCCTTCTGGCGCGCGTCCAACTCGCCCAGCGGGTTGGAGTATTGCGGGATGTAGGCCAGGAAGCCCCAGTAGGGCTTTATCGCGAGCAGTCGGTAGTTGTCCGTGAGCAGGACCGTCTTGTTCGGCGCCTTGTTCTTCGTGGCATCGGCGATGGCCCGGAAGACCATGCGGTCCAGTTCCAGCGCCGCGAGGGTGTCGCCGGTCGGCGGTTCGTCCCGGATCCGTGGCTCGTGACCGTCCGGATAGGGCTCGCCCAGGGCCTGGTCCAACGAACCCCGGTCGGAGCGGGCGAACTGCTGGGCCACCACGACGCCCGACGCCACGGCGAGCACGGTGACCACGGCGAGCGCGGTGCGCGCGATCCTCGGCTCGGTCGCCCTGGCCCGGATCTCCCGCAGCCCGGCAGCGAGCCCGAACACCCCCGCGGCGGCCAGACAGAGCTCCAGGATCGGGGTCACCCGGAAGGTCAGCAGGGTGGTGTCCGCGACACCCGCGGCGAAGGAGAAGACCGACCACGTGTAGCAACCGACGACGCCGATCGCGAGCCCGCGCGCGATGATGTCGCCGGCTCCGACCGCCCAGATCAACCAGACCACGCCGATCAGACACAGCACGCCGATCGGCGTGAAGTCCAACATCGGTGTGGCGAAGGTCGCCCCCTCGGGAAAGAGGTAGTGCTGCGCCGCGTTCCTGGGCATCCCCTGGCGGACCGCTTCGAGCAGGTACGGGAGCCACACCGGGAGGATGAGCACCGCCGCCGCGCCCGCGATCGGCAGCAGTCGGCCGAGCACCGTACCGAGCGTGTAGCCGGACGCAGGCGCGCCGCGCGGGTTCGGGATCCGGGCCGAACGCCTGCGGTCGAGCACCAGCCCGACCACGGCGGATCCGAGGATCACCAGCGTGAGGAAGCCGGTGATCAGCGTGTAGAACAGCGCGGAGATGCCGAGGAAGACCCCGATGCCCAGGAGCACGCCGAGGTTCTTCGGCCGGCGGTCGCGGTGGGCGTCCCGGCCGCCTCGGGCCAGCATGTGCGCGATGGCGACCACGACCGGCGGGGCCAGTGCGGTGACGACCCACGCGTAGCCCTCGTTCACCGCCGGCGACATCCCGGACAATCCCACCAGCGTGGTCGCGGTGCTCAGCGCGATGGCCATCGGACGGGAGACGATCGCACTCCACAACGTGAACGCGAGGGCGACCGTGACACCCGCGGTCAGGATGGTGAACGGCTTGTAGGCCTCCCAGCCCGCCAGGCCGAACAGGTTCGCGAAGCGTCCGCCGAGCCAGAACCAGCCCGTGGGGTACAGCGGGGGCGTGTTCTCGTAGTTCATGTCGGACAGCCGAGGCGAGTCGGTCATCCGGGTCAGGTACTGGCTGCGGAACGAGTTGTCGCCCGCGAGTCCGCCGTAGTACCACTTGGTCGCGTACAGCGGCAGCGCGAGCACGATCGTCGGCAGCGCGGTCAGCAAGACCCAGGTCAGCACGGTGCGCAGCAGTGGCCGCTTCCCGCCGCGCAGGATCAGGAAGGCGATCGCGCCGAGCAGCGCGAGGGCACCGAGACTGGCGAACTCCAACGGGATCAAGGACTTGGAGAGGGTCTGCGACTTGTCCGGTCCGACCATGATCCGCGGCCGGGGCAGCCCGGCGTGGGTGATCAGGTACTGGAGCGGAAGGCTGGTCGCGACCGCAACCGCCGCCGCACAGCACAGTTCGCCGATGATCGACCACGATCGGCGATCCGCACGGCCGACCGCCGGGCCGGCGGATCCTTTTCCGGACACGGGCGAACGCGCCACGTCGTGCGCCGAATGATCCGACATTACGTCCACCAAGCGGTCCCGTTCGATGAGATCCGGGAGCGTTGGTCGGCTTCCGGATCGGCTGACTCGAGCACCGAGGCGAGTGGGCCGCCGCGGATCGATCGGGCCGGACACGGTTGCCGGACTCGTCGGGGCCTGCACCTCGGGACGGCAGCCTATCCTCCGACCCGATCATGCCCCCACGAGCGCGGCGCTCCCGCCCGAGACGGACCGGGACTCGTCCCGTCCCGGTGGATACTCATTCCTTCGCGGTGGATAGGAGTCGGGTACCGCGACGGAGGCCGGCCGGTGCCCGCTCGCCGACGCTGCCCCGACCGGGTCGTCGGACGCGTGTGCGACCCCTTGGTGACTTGCCGCGGGTACGCTGCCGTGGGGTGTCGGGGGAGGGGAGTACACACATGGCCGCACTCTGGTCCAGAGACCGGCTGCAAGACTTTCGGGCGCGAGTACGGGGGTGCCTGGTCGGAGGGGCGATCGGTGACGCGCTCGGCGCCGGCATCGAGTTCCTCAGTCTTGCGGAAATCCGCGAACAGCACGGGCCCGACGGGGTCGTCGGGTATGTGACGGCGTATCACCGGCACGGCGCGATCACCGACGACACGCAGATGACGTTGTTCACGGTGGAGGGTCTGATCCGCGCGCACGTGCGCCGGGACACCGGCGCCTGGCATCCGCCGACCGATCTGCACGGAGCGTATCTGCGCTGGAAGGCGACGCAGAGCGAGTGGGGGCCGGACGAGCGCAAGGACGAGGGCTGGTTGGTCCGCGAGGAGTGGCTGTACAGCTCGCGTGCGCCCGGATCCGCGTGCCTGCGCGGGCTGGAGGACGAGAGCGTGATGGGCACGCTGGAGCGGCCGAAGAACCCCGATTCCAAGGGGTGCGGGGCGGTGATGCGCTCGGCGCCGTTCGGCCTGTTGGTCGGCTGGCGTCCCGAGCTGGTCTTCCAACTCGCGGTGGAGTGCGCGGTGCTGACGCACGGTCACCCCACCGGCTATCTGTCGGCGGGCGCGTTCGCGGTGATCGTGCACGCGGTCATGCAGGGCGCGCCGCTGGAGGAGGGTGTGCGGGTGGCGCTGGAGTTGGTGAAGTCCCGTCCCGAGCACGCCGAGACGGCGCAGGCGATCGAGGCGGCGCTGGCCGCGGTCCGCGCCGGCGTGCCCTCGGCCGAGCGGGTCGAGGCGCTGGGCCAGGGCTGGACGGCCGAAGAGGCGCTGTCGATCGGTCTGTACTGCGCGCTGGTGGCGCCGGACATGCGCACCGGACTGCTGCTCGCGGTCAACCACGGCGGCGACAGCGACTCGACCGGGTCGATCTGCGGCAACCTGCTGGGCGCCATGCACGGCGACACCGTGCTGCCCGCGGACCTGGTCGCCGAGCTCGAAGGCCGGGGCGCCATCCTGGAGTTGGCCGACGACTTCGCGATGGAGATGACCCAGGGCACCACGCTGCACGGGCCCGAGGCGGGCGATACCTCCTGGGCAAAGCGCTACCCGCCCAACTGAGTGCCGGCGGGCGCGCCTCCAGGTCCAACCGAGCGCCGGCCGCCCCGACTTCGGGGCGGCCGGCCGGTTCGGTCACGGGCGGCGGTCGTCCACCCACGCGCCGCCGGCCATCACGGCGCGCACCCGCAGCGCGTCGTCGAGCACCACCAGGTCGGCCCGCTTGCCCGGCTCCAGGGTGCCGACCCGATCGGCGATGCCCAATGCCCGGGCGGGGGTGGCGGACAGCGAGCGGACCACGTCGGCGATCGGCAGGCCGCCTGCGACGCCGTTGCGCAGCGCCCGGTCCAGGGTCAGCGTGCTGCCCGCGATCGAGTCGCCGTCGGCCAGCCGGGCCACCCCGTCGACCACGTCCACGGTCATCACCCCCAGCGGGTACACGCCGTCCGGCATGCCCGCCGCGCCCATCGCGTCGGTGATGAACGCGACCCGATCCGGCCCGGCGCTCGCGTAGGCCAGATTGACCACGCTGGAGTGCAGGTGCACGCCGTCGTTGATCAACTCGACCACCGCGTCGCTGTCCTGGAGCAGCGCGGTGACCGGTCCCGGCTCGCGGTGGTGCACGCTGCGCATCGCGTTGAACAGGTGGGTGGCCACACTCGCGCCCGCGGCCAGCGCCGCGCGCGTCTCGCGGTGGGTGCCGTCGGTGTGCCCCACCGCGGCGATCACCCCCTCGTCCGCCAGTCGGCGCACCAACTCGATGCCGCCGGGCAGTTCGGGCGCCAGCGTGAGCATCCGGATCGCGCCGCTGCCCGCCTTCAGCAGCGCGGTGACCTCGTCCCGGTCGGGCGCGCGCAACTGGGTCGGGTCGTGCGCGCCGCAGCGGGCCGCGCTCAGGTACGGGCCCTCCAGGTGCAGCCCGGCCAGCCTGCCGTCGTGCACGAGCGGGGCCAACTCGGTCACGATCCGCAGCAGGTCCGCGGGGGAGGCGGTGACCAGACTCGCGACCGTGGTCGTGGTGCCGTGCGAGCGATGGAATTCGGCCACCCGCAGCGCCTCGTCCGGGTCGCCGGAGGTGTACGAACCGCCCCCGCCGCCGTGTACGTGCATGTCCACGAAGCCGGGCACGATCCAGCCGCCCGCGACGTCGACCGCCGGCTCCGGACCGGCCGGCAGGCCCGGGCCCGCGAAGGCGATGCGATCACCGACCACGCCCACCGAAGCGCCCTCGACCACCCCGGAGGGCAGCACCACTCGCGCATTGCCGAGCACCGTCACCCGCGCACCTCCAAGGTGTCCCACGCGATCAGACCGGCGCCTCGGCAACCGGCCTCGTCTCCGAGCGCCGCGGTCACCAGCGGCGGTACGTGTTGAACCACGGCGCGCTCGGCGAGCAGCGTCCGCAGGGGGTTGAACAACTGTTCCCCGGCGAGCGAGAGACCGCCGCCGATGACCAGCAACTTCGGGTCGTACAGCGCGAGTCCGGTGAGCAGGCCGTCCGCGAACGCGGACAGGCCCTGCCCCCACACGGCGGCCGCGACCCGGTCGCCGGCGGCCACCCGGGCGACCACCTGGGCCGCGCTCAGCGGCGGATCGTCACCCGGCGCGGCCTCGGCGAACGCGTGCGCGATGGCGGGCCCGGAGAAGTGCGCCTCCAGACAGCCGACCGCACCGCACGTACACCTGCCACCGCCCGGCCGCACCGTGATGTGGCCGATCTCGCCCGCCTGTCCATGCGCGCCCGGGTAGGGGCGGCCGTTCAACACGAGCACCGAGGCGAGCCCGGTGCCGATCGCCACGAACAGGAAGTTGTCGCAATCGCGACCCGCCCCGAGCCGGCCCTCGGCCAGCGCGCCGGTGCGCACGTCGTGGCTCAAAGCAGCCGGTAGACCGAGCCGGTCCGCGATCAGCGCGCGCAGCGGCACCTCGCGCCACTGGATGCTGGCCGACCACACCGCGACGCCCGCCGGGTCGTCCACGATCCCCGGCACCACGACCCCGGCCGCGCGTGGCACGCCGCCCAGTTCCACCGCCCGCTCGCGCAGCGCCGCGGCGAAGTCGACGATGCCCGCGACCACCGCGTTCGGGCCGTGCGTGCGGCCGGTGGGCCGTCGCTCGCTGTAGACGAGGTTGCCGCCCGCGTCGACCACGCCGCCCTTGATGTCGGTACCGCCGACGTCGAGTGCGACGACGCAGTCCGCGCCGGACAGGTCGGACGGCGGGGTGTTCACGTGCGGCATCGGCGTCTCGCGTCTGGTAGGTGGGGCAGATTGTGAGCCCGAGGGCGGGTGGATCCGTGAATGCGCGTTTGTGCTCACTGGATAGCAGTTGAAAACATGAACATGCAACAGCATCGTTCAGTGAGCGCAGGCTCACGGAAACCCCGACGCTCGACACGTGTGGGGCGCCCGCGAGGATGTCCGGAACGATCCGACGCGAGTCGGCCAGGGCTGTCGGACAGGGCGGAGGTCACGGGTGAGCCGTTACGAGCGGTGGGGTGCGCTTCTCGAGCTGTTGGCCAAGCACGGTCGGCTCGAGGTCGAGGACGTGGCCTCGGAACTGGATGTCTCGCCCGCGACGATCCGGCGCGACCTGGATCAGCTCGCGCAGCAGCAGATGCTGACCCGCACGCGGGGCGGCGCGGTCGCGCACGCGGTCTCCTACGACCTGCCGCTGCGCTACAAGACCGCCCGGCACGCGTCCGAGAAGCAGCGCATCGCGCAGGCCGCCGCGGCGCTGGTCAAGCCGGGCGAGACGATCGGGCTCAACGGCGGCACCACGATGACCGAGGTGGCCCGTGCCCTGGTCGCCCGGGCCGACCTGCACACCGAGGGCGACTCGAACGCGCAGGCGTTCACGATCGTCACCAACGCGCTCAACATCGCGGGCGAGCTGGCCGTACGGCGGCACGTGAAGATCGTCGTCACCGGCGGCGTGGCCCGCACCCAGTCCTACGAACTGATCGGCCCGTTGGCCACCGGCATCCTGCGCGAGGTGGCCCTGGACGTGGCGATCCTGGGCGTCGACGCGATCGACGTCGAGCACGGCGCGAGTGCCCACCACGAGGGCGAGGCGAGCATCAACCAGTTGATGGCCGCCGGCGCCGGTCGGGTGGTGGTGGCCGCGGACTCGTCCAAGCTCGGGCGCCGCGCGTTCGCCCGGATCTGCCCGCTGGATCGCATCGGCGTCCTGGTGACCGACACCTCGGCACCCGAGGAGGCCACCGCCGCCTTCGTCGACGCGGGCGTGCGGGTGATCCGGGTCTGAGCCCGCGCGCCGGACCCGCCCGGCGCCCCCGAAGCACCCGTTCGCCCGGGACGTGCGACCACGCGTCCCGGGCGTTCGCATATCCGTTCGCCAACCAACCCGATAGACCATTCGTGAGATCGAACCGACACCGTCTGTGTCGGTTCCTCAGCATGCGCGCACGGATGGGTCCCGCATGGGTAACGAATTGCTCTGCAAACTTCCTCGACCCCTCCTCGGAATCTCAGGATTGGTGTAGACCTTTCTTCCGTCGAGGTGTTGACTGCCGACACGGCGAGTCCGCAAAATGCTCGCTGTTGCTCAAGAGTTTTCTTCAAATCCGTGTTGCGAACAGTTTTGCGCAAGCGAGTGCATGGGTTTAGCGCGACCAAACCCTCACCAACGGTCCTGTTTTCCCGAAGGCATGAAGGCGGTACTGCGATGAAGCGGCACCAGATGGCATTGGCGGCGACAGGACTGTCGGCCGCACTGCTTCTGTCGGCGTGTGGTGGCTCGGA